>CANQAR010000017.1 GCA_947588845.1 uncultured Lachnospiraceae bacterium | reverse complement strand
GACATCACAAAGATCCCGGTATTCGAAGAGGGACAGCCGTCATCCGTTGGTATCGGCGGAACCGGTACGGTTGTAACGAACCAGTGCGAGAATCCGGAACTGGCCGCTGAGTGGCTGGCATGGGCGAAGCTTTCCGAGGAAGGCGAGAAGTACATCTGGAACGAGCTTGGATTCGATGTCTGCAACACGGCTTACTGGTCAGACGAAGCGTTCGCGTATGACGAAAGCAACTACTACAACACATATTTCCGTGTGAAACCGTATGAGGTTCTGAATGAACTGGCAGCGAACGACGAGATCGGCAGGATTTACTCAACAACCGCATCTCCGACAATCAACGACTACTTCTGCACCACGACTCTGAACGAAGTTTTTGAGGAGGGTATGGATGTTTCGGATGCTCTTGCAGAGGCACAGGAATACATTCTGTTTGAGACTATGTAATACATCGGCAGGAAAGAGTACCCTCAGGGTTTCGCCTGATATGCTACGGCGGAACCGCAGATTCTGAGGCATCTGACTTGTCAGCGTGTTGTATGAGTTAGGAAGGGAGGCTCGGGAAAACGTTTCCCGGGCCTCTTGCGATATGCGCAGGCCCAGGCAGGGAAACCAGACTGCTGACGCAGCACCCGGGCCGCGCGGCGGGCAGGAGAAAACCATCTCCTGCTCGATTAAAAAAAGAAAAACCTTCGGTTTTTACAATAAGGAGGAATATGTAGTGAAGAAATTACTGTATTCCCAGAAGATAGCGCCGTTCGTATTCGTACTTCCGTTCTGCCTGAGCTTACTGATTTTCTGGCTGTATCCGCTGGTCACCGGTATTGTCATGAGCTTCCAGGACGTAACGTTCGGCAGTTCCACCTGGGTAGGAATCCAACATTATCAGAAACTGGCAAAAGACCCGTTCTTCAGGACGGCTGTCTTTAACAGCGTGGAATACATGCTCCTGACCCTGCTCCTTCTGGTCCCGATCCCGATGCTGCTCGCAGTCCTTATTGAGAGCCGCATCACAAAGGCCAGAGGCGTGTGGAAGGTTATCATGTACATCCCGGCACTTACTTCCGTGGTTATCTCCGGTATGCTGTTCCGTCTGATGTTCTCAGAGGGCGACGGCGGCCAGATGAACCAGCTGATGCAGATGATCGGCAGGGCATCCATCCCGTGGCTGAAGTCCAAGGGAACCGGCTGGGTGGCGCTCCTTCTCCTGTGTATGTGGAGATGGACCGGCGTCAACATGCTGTACTTTGTGTCCGGCCTGAATTCCATCGACGGCACGCTGTACGAGTCCGCCGACATCGACGGCGCGAGCCCGGCCCAGACGCTGTGGTACATAACGCTCCCGCTGCTGAAGCCGACAACGGTGTACGTTATCACGATCTCCGTATTCGCCGGCCTGTCCATGTTCCTTGAGAGCTTCATGCTCTGGAACGGTAACTCGTCCCCGAAGAACATCGGTCTTACGATCGTGGGTTATCTGTATAAGCGTGGTATTGAGAAGAACGACCTTGGTTATGCCTGCGCGGTCGGCGTGGTGCTGATGATCATCGCACTGATCATCAACTTCATCCAGCTGTTCGCGACCGGCACGATTGGTCCGAAGAAGGAGGACTGAGTTATGGCAAAAGATCCGAACGCTCCAAAAACAATGGAATCAAACCACAGAGTCAGCTCGTTCCTTTCGACGGCCCTGTTCGTATTTATTTCCGCGATTATCGCGTTTCCGCTCCTCGCGGGTCTGACGGCTTCGTTCCGTCCGGCGCGTGAGATCTTCCAGAACGGTATGTCCCTGAACCTGAAGGTCAAGGAGTGGAGCCTGCACAACTATACCTACCTGTTCACGAAGTTCCTGAACCCGCACACGACGGATTCCGTGGCGATCACGGACTCCAACAAGTACTTCATGTGGTACAAGAACAGCCTCGTCCTGACGCTGCTGACCGTCGTCCTGACGCTGCTCGTCTGCTACTTCGTCGCCTACGGCATGACGATGTACAAGACAAAGCTCGGAAACTTCCTGTTCTTCATGGTCATTGCGACGATGTCCGTGCCGTTTGAAATTCTGATGCTTCCGCTTTACCAGGAAGTTACGACGCTTGGCATCATCAACACGAACGCCGGTGTATTCCTGCCCGGTCTGTGTGCCGCCTCGACGATCTTCTTCTTTAGGCAGTACATGCAGGGACTGCCGATGGAGCTGCTCGACGCGGCGCGTGTGGACGGGTGTACTGAGTACGGAATTTCAGTCAAGATCATGATGCCGATCACGAAGCCGGCGTTCGCGTCCATGGCAATCCTGTGCGCGATGGGATCCTGGAACAACATGCTGTGGCCGATGCTCGTGTTCCGTGACACAAGCAAGTTCACGCTCCAGATCGGTCTGAACACGCTGCTGACACCGTACGGCAACAACTACGACCTTCTGATCGCGGGATCGATGTTCGGTATCATCCCGATTCTTATCATCTATCTGATCTTCAACCGCTATCTGGTAGCAGGTATGACGTCAGGAGCGGTCAAGGGATAATTAATCGAGCAGGAGGCGGTTTTTCCTCCTGCCCGCCGCGCGGCCCGCATGCTGCTTCAGCAGCTGATTTTCATATGTGGGCCTGCGCATAAAACAGGCAAATCAGGCGGCCGCCGGAAAGTGACGTCTGATTTGTCTTTTATATATTATTCTAAAATTACTCATTTTTTATTTAGATTTTTCTAAAATATTTTATTATATTGTTTTTTATCTCTCAAAGTTTATGTTTCTTTTCCTCAATCTGTCTAAAAAGACTGCCCAAATGCCGCGGATTTTTTACTTCCATCCGTCTTCCCGATTCCATTTTTTCGCGTATTTACGGCATTTTTCAGCAATTCTTGTTTACTTCTTCCGCTCACGTATGATATAATATTCAAACGTTCAGACGGCGGGAAAGGAACCAGACAACTATGGCAATCACCAGAGAATCAAACGGCACATGGACGGTTCAGTGTTATTATAAAGACTGGACTGGTTTACAAAAACGTAAAAGAAAAAAGGGATTTCGGACAAAGCGTGAGGCCGCCGAATGGGAGCGTTCCTTCCTCGCGAAGGGAGCTCCCATCAGCCTGACGCTGGAAGAATTTACAGAAGTTTATTTGGAGGACAAAAAAAGAGCCTGAAAGAACGCACTCTCATCATGAAACGCCACATAATTCAGACCCATCTGCTTCCCTTCCTCGGCAGCCGGACGATCAGTTCCATCACCGCCGCAGATCTGATCCAATGGCAGAACGCCATGCTGGAGAAAAACTATTCGCAGACCTATCTGCGGACTATTCAGAATCAGCTCACTGCCCTGTTTACCCATGCGTCCAGAATCTACAACCTGCAGGACAATCCCTGCAAAAAGATCACAAAAATCGGAAAATCCACCGCAGGGAAGCTTAATTTCTGGACCAAAGAAGACTATGACCTTTTTATCCGGCAGCTCGTCCCCGGAAGCCGGTACTATGTACTGTTTGAGACGCTGTTCTGGACCGGAATACGCGAGGGAGAACTCCTCGCCCTGACAAAAAACGACATCGACTTTCAGGAAAGCCAGATCCATATAACCAAAACCTACTACCGGAGAAACCACACGGATTTTATCACGCCACCGAAGACGGAACAGTCCATACGCGTCGTTGATATTCCGGAATTTCTCTGTGCCGAGCTGCGTGAATACATCGACAGTCTGAAAAATCTCAAAGAAGATGACCGGATTTTCCCGATCGTCGCGGAAGCCATACAGCATAAACTGGCCCGGGAAATCAAAAAAGGCGGCCTGAAAAAGATCCGCGTGCACGATCTGCGTCACAGCCACGTCGCCTACCTCATTTACCGCGGCGTTCAGCCTTACATCATCAAAGAGCGGCTCGGCCATCAGGATATCCGCATCACCATGAATATCTACGGACACCTCTATCCGTCGCAGCAGAAACAGCTCGCGCAGATGCTGAATGAGACCCGGTGAACAGCCTCCGGTGGATGGTTTTCTGTATCGCGGAGCATTGTTGCTGGTCACGGAGCGGACAGTAACCAGTCGGTTAAAAAACAGGTTGATTTCGATGCTATAAAGTTGTAAGATACCCTCTGGAAATGAATGTTTTGCAAAATGTAAATATCACATTATTAAGAAAGAACAGGGTATATCACCTATGAAAATTAATTCGAGATTTTTATCTGCCGCGGTCCTGGCGGCGCTTCCCCTGCTTGTCCTGGGATCATCCTGGAACACGGGGAAAAAGACGGAAGTTTACGCAGAAGAATTACAGAAGCAGCCGACGGGGGAAGCTACAGAACAGCTGCCGCCGGAACAGACTCTGGAGCAGCTGGTGGAGCAGTCGCTGGCCGGGACTCGATCTCGAGGAAAAAACGGCGCAGATGTTTGTTGTGCTGCCGGAACAGTTAACAGGGGTAGATGTGGTTACTGTCGCCGGAGAAACAACGCGAAACGCAATCAATAACATGCCTGTAGGCGGTCTGATTTACATGGAACAGAATCTTCAGTCGGAAGAACAGATCCGGGAAATGATTTCCGGTGTTCAGCAGTTCAGCCGGGATCGCACGGGACTGCCGGCATTTATTTGTGTGGACGAAGAAGGGGGAACTGTTTCCAGGATAAGCGGAAGATCTTTTCCGGATATTCCGTACATTGAAAATATGTCTGAAATCGGACAGCGCGGCGATCCGGACGAGGCTTATGCAGTCGGTTCTGAAATAGGCAAATATCTGTCGCGGATGGGATTTAATGTGGATTTCGCGCCGGTGGCGGATGTCCTGAGCAATCCGGAAAACTCCGTTGTCAAATACCGCTCTTTCGGCAATGATCCTCAGATGGTTTCCGAGATGGTTATGGCGGAGCTGGACGGCCTTCAGGCAGAAGGGATTTATGGAACCTTAAAGCATTTCCCAGGCCATGGGGACACAAAAGAAGATTCCCATGAGGGGTCTGCAAGTTCTCCAAAAACACTGGAAGAACTGCGGGACTGCGAATTGATTCCTTTCCGGGAAGGAATCAGCCACGGTACGGATTTTATCATGGTCGGACATATTTCTCTTCCGAATATCACCGGCGATGATACGCCTGCTTCTCTTTCCCAGGAAATCACCACAGGAATCCTGAGGGATGAAATGGGCTTTGAAGGGATTGTCGTGACGGATGCTCTGAATATGGAAGCAGTCAGCCAGAAATTCTCATCCGCCGAAGCCGCCGTTCGTGCAGTAAAAGCGGGCGCCGATCTGCTTTTAATGCCGGCAGATCTCCAGGCTGCATATAACGGAATACTGGAAGCAGTCAGCGACGGAACTCTTACGCAGGAAAGGATTGATGAATCCGTCAGAAGAATATTAAAAGTCAAGCTGACAATGATGGAAGAAGATTCTCCGGCACCGGCAGAGGATTCCGGTCAGGCAGAAAATTACGGACCGAACATCGTGTTCATCGAATCTATTGAGAAAGAGCCTTTAACCCCTCTGAACTCAAATTCATCCGGAACAGCAGAAAGAAATTCCGATGAAAAAATAAAAACAGCTGTCTCTCTGGTCAGAGACATGCTGCCGGTTAATAATGGAGACTGGTCTGTGGATATTCTTGATCTGGCTGGCGGCGGGACGGAAGAAACGATTAATGACAAAAGCATGCAGGCGGCTAGTCTGATTAAATTATACATTATGGGCGCTGTCTATCAGAATTATGAGAATCTGGCCGCACAGTATGGATCCGATTTAATAGATTCTTATCTGTATTCTATGATAACAGTCAGCGACAATGACGCGGCGAACACACTCGTCAGTTATCTCGGCGGCGGAATTTCCTCCGCCGGAATGGACATCGTCAACAACTACTGTCAGGAACACGGCTATTCTCAGACCAGCATGGGAAGGCTGCTGCTGCAGAGTAACGCAAACGGAGACAATTATACTTCTGTGTCAGACTGCGCACATTTTTTACAAAAAATATATGAAGGGGATTTCCCCTATGCGGACCAGATGTACTCTCTGCTTAAGCAGCAGACAAGACGCAACAAAATTCCTTCACAGATGCCGGAGGGAGTCAGTGTGGCAAACAAAACCGGAGAATTGTCTGATGTCGAAAATGACGCAGGTATTCTTTACAATACCGGAAATGATCTGATTCTTGTATTTATGTCACAAAATCTTTCGGACGTGGGAGAAGCACAGAATGTAATCGGTTCTGCCAGCAGAGCTGTTTATGACTACTATTCCCAGTAATTTTTACAGGAAATTCAAGGCCCGTGTATTGCGTCGGCAACTGGTTTCCATATGCATGCGGGCCTGCGCATAAAAATCAGACAGTCGTCAAAAAGGCGGCGTGAAAAGAATCAGACAGCTAATGGAGGACAGAGTGGGCAAATATTTCAACGTTAATGGCGCGTGTTTTCCGGATGAGCATTATATGGTAGATTTGAGCGGGCGTCTGGAAAAGATCAGAAAACTTGTGGACGACGGCAAATATTTTGTGATTAACCGGGCACGGCAGTATGGAAAAACTACAACGCTGTGGGCTCTTGGAGAATACCTGAGGGACGATTACATTGTTTTTTCCCTCAGTTTCCAGCGCATGAGCAGCGCTGTTTTTCAGGATGAATATGCTTTTTCCAGAGAATTTGCCCGGATGATCCTTCGGGCAGTCCACAATCGGAGACGAAAAATAGACGGATTGTCTGAGGAGGATATCCGTGCGCTGGAGACTGGCGCGCTGTCAGGCAGCATGAATCTTGCGGATTTATTTTATCTGCTCAGCGGGCTGTGTGAAACTGCTGCCAGGCCGGTTGTTCTGATGATCGATGAAGTGGATAATGCTTCCAACAATCAGGTCTTTCTGGATTTTTTAGGACTTTTGCGGAGTTGTTATCTGGACAGAAAACAATATGCCGCTTTCCATTCTGTTATTCTGGCAGGCGTATATGATATCAAAAACCTGAGGCGGAAAATACGTCCGGAAGAAGAACACCGCTACAACAGTCCGTGGAATGCTCGCGCTGACAATGAGGAAAATGAAAGTTTACTTTCATTTGACGAATGTCCGCGGCATCATAGGGAGACAAAGTCACCCTATGATGTTGCCGCTGATTTTGACGTCGACATGAGTTTTTGCCCGGAGGATATCAGAGGGATGCTGCACGGGTATGAAGCAGATCACAGAACCGGTATGGATTGTGCCGACATAGCATCTTTGATTTATGATTATACATCAGGATATCCGTTCCTTGTCTCAAGGATCTGCAAGCTGACGGATGAAAAAATCGCGGACAGCGACGATTTTGAAGGCAAGTCAGCGGCATGGACAAAAAACGGAGTAATGGAAGCGATAAAAATGCTGCTCGCGGAGAGCAATACGCTGTTCGAATCTCTGACCGGAAAACTAACAGATTACCCTGATCTGAAAAAGCTGCTGTACACATTGCTGTTTACGGGGAGCAGTATTCCTTACAACAGTCTGAATGATTCTCTGAGAGTGGCGGAAATGTTCGGCTTTGTAAAAAATCAAAACGGGAATGTGGCGATTTCCAACAGAATATTTGAGACGATCCTGTACAATCTGTTCCTGTCGGAGGAAGCGCTCGACAGCGAGCTGCACAGGACAGGGGTACTGGAAAAGAACCAGTTTGTCCGAAATGGCCGGCTGGATATGGAACCTGTACTGAAGAGATTTGTTGTCCATTTCCATGAATTGTATGGGGATCAGGAAGAGAGATTTCTTGAAGACGCAGGGAGAAAATATTTCCTGTTGTATTTAAGACCGATCATCAATGGAGTTGGCAATTATTATATAGAATCCAGAACAAGAAATCTGGAACGCACGGATGTGGTCGTGGACTATCGGGGAGAACAGTTTGTGATTGAATTGAAAATCTGGCGCGGCAACGCTTATAATGAACGCGGAGAGCGACAGCTGGCCGAATATATGGATTACTATCATCTGAAAAAAGGTTATATGCTCAGTTTTAATTTTAACAAAAAGAAAGAAATCGGAGTAAAGGAAATTCGTTTTGAAGACAGAGTGCTGGTGGAAGCGGTTGTCTGATGCATCGAGCAGGAGCGGTTTTTCCTCCTGTTCGCCCGCGCGGCCCAGGTGCTGCGTCAGCAGCTGATTTCCATGCCTGGGCCTGCGCATAAAAAAAACGCCATGCCTCTGAATCATGCACAGCGTTATCTTTCCATTTATTACTTGTTACTTGTCTGCCCATACAATCCTGCATCAATTTTCAGGTATGCGGTGACTCCTGTCCGCAAAAACAAGGACCGCACAGAGTCTCACTCTACCCCATGCTTCCCGCAGATATCCGCGAGACAGCATTTTTCACAGTACGGCTTTGTCCGCGCCGTACATACATCGCGTCCGTGATACACGAGACGGTGACAAAAATCACTGCCTTCTTCCGGAGGAATGATCTTCCAGAGCGCCATCTCAACTTTCTTCGGCTCTTTAATCTGGTCGACAAGGCCAATGCGGTTCGTCAGGCGGATACAGTGCGTGTCCGTCACAATCGCCGGTTTGCCAAAAACATCCCCCATGACGAGATTCGCGCTCTTGCGCCCCACGCCCGGAAGCTTCAGAAGCTCGTTGAAATCATCGGGAACCTTCCCTCCATATGTATCGCGGAGCATCCTCATGCATGCGCTGATATCCCGCGCCTTGCTTTTTCCCAGACCGCACGGACGCACAATCTCTTCGATCTCCTCCGGCTCCGCCTGCGCAAGCGACTCCAGGTCCGGAAATTTCGCGTACAGATCTTCCACAACAACGTTCACTCTGGCATCCGTACACTGTGCGGCAAGCCTGACGCTGACCAGAAGCTTCCATGCCTGGTCGTAATCCAGCGTACAGTCCGCGACCGGATATTCTTTCTTCAGGCGCGCGATCACCTCAAGCGCCAGTTCTTCTTTTGTCATGGCACCTCAACCTCCGGATTTTTCTGACGGGCTCTCCCTGACCTGCTCCGTCCTCTATCTGTCATATGTCCCGCAAACAGATCTGACGAAAAAACTGACCGGCAAATCCGCACAGTCCTCAAAGTTCCGGCTGCACTGCCGCATCACAGCTGCTTAACCGCCGCGACCGTCCTCTCATAATCCTCTTTCACCTGTGCAAGAACATTTTCCAGATGATCCGTCTGTCCGCCTCTGATCAGCTCCGTCAGCTCATGACTGGACTCATAAAGCTTCGTAAAAGACAGGTTCTGGCTCACACCCTTGATCGTATGGGCCGCGCGGAACGCCTCATCCATATTGCCTTCCCCGAGCGCTTTGATCAGATTATCATAGCTGGGATCTGTCAGAAACTTTCCGGCAAATCTGCGTATCCTGTCCTCATTGCGGAAACGTCCCAGTATCTCATCATAATTGCCGCCTAACGCGTCATAACATTCTTTTACCGTCATGTTGTGTTACTCCTTCCATGTTTCAATCCATGCCCGGCAATTTCACAGAGTGCGACTGCCGTTTCCATTTGTTTCCGGTAATTCATCTCTCCACCCGAAAATGTAAAAGAATCCCTGCATCTTCTGGTGAAAAAATTCTCTAAGACAGAGCAAGCGCTTTGCCAATCATACCTGTGTATACCGGCGGCTGGTCGATCGACCACATGGACCGGCACACAAGCTGAACCTTCTTTACTTCATCTCCGATCCGTAAATCACACTCATACCGTATGACAGGATCATCCGGAGTTGAGCGGTGAATCAGAGATTTCAGTTCCGCCATCTGAGCCTCACTCATGATCCCGTTCAGTTTCCTGCCTTCCATGGGATCCATGATAATCCGGCTGATTCCAAGCTGTTTTGCTCCCCACTCGGACAGAACAACCATCGGCGGCACCACTGTATACTCAAACTGCAGCTCATTCGACATCTCCATCAGGAAATCATATTTGATCCTCTCATGCTCAAGCACCCTGAGATTTCGCTCAGAAGTCGTGAGATCGTCATGCTGCATCATCTCTTCCGCAATCTTCTTTATCTCCTTCTCGCTGCTCTGGCTCACCGCATCCTGCTTCAGCTCATACTGAATCGCATCGGCGGACTCCATCAGACATTCCAGCAGCAGCGGATTGAACGTGCCGCACTCTCCGTTCAGGATCATCTGCATCGCGATCTCGTGCGTAAACGCTTTCTTGTAGACACGCTCGCTCGTAAGCGCGTCATATACGTCGGCTATGGACACGATCTGCGCGGAGATCGGGATTTCCTCGCCCTTCAGCCCGTCCGGATACCCGCGCCCGTCATAGCGCTCATGATGCCAGCGGGCAATCTCGTACGCCACCTTCACAAGAGGCGCGTTCTGATACTGCGGAACCTCCTTCAGCATGGCCGAACCAACCTCCGAATGCGTCTTCATGATCTCGAACTCTTCCTTCGTGAGGCGGCCCGGCTTGTTCAGGACCTCCGAAGGTATCGCAATCTTCCCGACATCATGCAGAGAAGACGCCATACTGATCAGAGAAACGTCCGACTTGGACAGATGATACTTATCTGTCTTTTTCATCAGCTGCCGGAGCAGTATCTCCGTGATCGTCCGGATGTGAAGCACATGAAGCCCGCTCTCTCCGTTTCTGGATTCCACAATATGGCTCAGGATGGAAACCATCAGGCCGTTGCTCTTCTCCCGCTCAATGATCTGATCCGTCACAAGACCGATCAGCCTCTTCTGCTTCGCATACAGCATGATCGTATTGATCACCCTGCGGCGGACAACCATGGCATCAAACGGGCGGCTGATATAATCGGTAACGCCTGCCTCATACGCGCGCTCCATAAAATCCGGAGTACTCTCCGCCGAGATCGTGATAACCGGTATATCATCGATCCAGCGGTACTTATTCATAATCCTGAGAACCTCAAATCCATCCATCTCAGGCATAACAATATCCAGAAGAACAAGTGAAATGTCTGTCCCCAGCTTCTGGATCATGGCAACAGCTTCCACGCCATTTGACGCTTCCAGAATCTCGTACTCATCCATCAGCATATCTGTGAGGATCCACCGGTTCATCTCGGAATCGTCCACAATTAAAATCTTCTGCTTATTTTCACTCTCTTTGCTCATCTCTACCACTTTCCAGACGGTTACGTCATAATCCTATGGTTAATCTCGTGACTTTCTGTTGCTATCTTGATGCTCATCTGTCTGTTTCTCATAAAAACAGAATATTTTTCCCCGTTTACAACAAGTCAGTATTTATATCATATACCAAAACAAAGCTTTTGAAAAGACTTATTTTTATTTTTTTACACTGATGCAACCCCAGTCCTGCTGCCTGATCCTTCCATCTTTTTTCTTACTTCCTTACATTTTCAGAATCAGGCACGCAATCTGATATTTCAGCCGGTCCTGCGCCGTGTCAAGTCCGGAGCCAAGCAGTTTTTTGATGCTGTTGATCCGGTAGATGACCGTATTGCGGTGTGTGAACATGGCCTCGGCCACACTTTGAATACTCCCGCTGCTCTCAAGATATCTCTGAAGCGTCTCGACATAGCTGGTACTGTGTTTTTTATCGTGCTCGATCAGCGGACGCAGCGTATCTTCTCCCATCTCGCGCAGCAGCCGTACATCTTCGATCTGACTGAACAGCCGGTAAATCCCCATCTCATCAAAGTACAGGATATCCTGTCCGGCACGCAGCGCCATATTTACAGCCGCACGGGCACGCTTGTATCCAAGCTGCAGATTGGCGATATCCGTCACAATGCTGCCTACTCCGACCGAAACATGCCGCGACGGCATCTTGCGCTTTACACGCCGGACAAACCCTTCCATGATCTCCCTTACCTGCTCCTGAGAAAGCGCATTGACCACCAGCGTAAAACAGGAATCATAATAGAAGAAATGAGCGTTATGCGTGATATTTTCCAGATAAATCTGCAGCCGGTAGCTGAGTCTCCGCCGCTCCACTGTATCCATGATATCCAGATCGCCGGTCGAGATCAGGACGATCTGAAAGGTTCCGTCCACGTCAAAATACGGAAGCAGATCCTTCTCATAAAGTCCCATGGTCTCCGGCTCCTCGATCGCATGGATCAGCGCGTTTGAGATCTGCTCATCCGCGGCCCCCTGAATCAGCACCCGGATGCTGAGATCCTTGATCATATCGTACAGCTGCGTGCTCCAGGGCACGGTCAGCAGCGGGAAATCATTCTCATTGCTGTACTGAACCACGGAATGCGGAATTTCATACAAGTAACAGCCTGTATTGACAATCAGTCCGGAAGCATGGATCTGCACCAGATTTTCCACCAGAGCCAGCAGCTTTTCCTCCGTATCAAATCCCAGTCCCGTCGTGACAGCCAGATCCTTTCCCTTAAAATTTCTGAGAATCATGCTGTCTTCAATCAGGAGAATCCAGCTGATGGAATTGGACCACCCGTTTTTTCCGGCGATCATTTCCATTTTGTATTTATCTTTAGAAACTGTCAGCATGTCTTCAATCGTAAAACCCATAGTTTTCCTCTCTCTTCGCGCATCATCTGACACGACGGTGTTACAGTTCCCCCCCACTGAGCTCGAGGTGATTTCCGGGCAGACTGCCTGAAAATCCCGAGGTCTGAGGCGCGAAATGCTGCTTTCACAGCATTTCTGTGCATCACTTTTCCGGCATTGTGCTCACAGCACATATTTGTCCTCCAATTTTTGGGATTACGGCCTATGGCAATTCCATGCCGACATGATATCATATGGTTATAGAGCACAACTCACTTCAGATATATAAGATAGCAGGAGGTACAGGATATGTCAATGTATGATTATGAATATTACAGGATGAGAGACCCACAGCCGACATGGATGCGAAATGAAAGATATGAATATTGTGAGCCTTTTGAGAGCACACCAATACTGGAAAGAACCGGTTTCAGGAGACTTCCGTTTGTGCAGTTCCTCATTTCCCTGTTTTAATCTGCAGTGGAAATCTGCCGCCTGAGCAGTCCCGTAAAGGGGCAGTGCTGCCATCCGGTTGCTGTTCATTTTATGATCAGTGACTCTTTTATTCATTCCCTATATCACCCCCTGACGCGTAATGTCCCGCGCGCCAGGGGGTTTTTGTACTTCCCTTTCCATTCTTCCCGGTTCGGAGCGATTTCCGGACGCACCGCGGCCACTGACCATGGAATGAATCGAGCAGGAAGCGGCTTTCCCTCCTGCTCGCCCGCGCGGCCCAGGTGCTGCATCAGCAGCTGGTTTCCATGGTCTGCGCCGCAGACCTCGGGATTCCCGCCCAAAATGTGCGGAAATCACCTCGAACTCAATGAGGGAATGGACAGTAACGAATTCTGTTCTCAGCTTCGTGCTTTCATATATGTATCCAGCCCTTCAAACTGAGCAAGGTAGCTGACAGCTTCCTCGTACTGGTTGGACTGCAGCGCAATGTTTATCGTATTGCAGACGCAGCGCTTCAGCTCGCGGATATCGAGCGTCCCCTCCGCAAGCTCTCTGCGGATGCATTCATGGTCGGAAGGATTTCCCGGCATGACCATGTCGTTTCCTGCACGCATACATCCTGCTGCGGTACACTCGCCCGCCGTGGATTCCGTCGTAGTCGTCCAGTCCGTCATGATGGCGCCCGCAAAGCCCCACTCGTCTCTCGCCGCCTTTGTACAGATATCATAACAGTTCGCCGCATGGACGCCGTTGATCAGATTGTAGGAAGTCATGATGCACATGGGCTGCGCGTTCTTCACGGCAATCTCAAAGCCTTTCAGGTAGATCTCGCGCAGTGTCCGCTCCGAGAGCACGGAATCGGAACCCATACGGTTGTCCTCCTGATTGTTGCAGGCGAAATGCTTGATCGTCGTTCCGCACCCCGGCACCGTCTGCACGCCCAGCGTGATCGCCGCGGCCATGATTCCAGCCAGAAGCGGATCCTCGGAATAGTACTCAAAGTTTCTTCCGCAAAGCGGATTTCTGTGAATATTCATACCCGGGGCAAGCCAAAGCGACACGCCGAACAGTTCCATCTCATGGCCAATCATCTCCCCGACTTTCCGGACGAGATCCGCGTCCCAGGTCTGCGCGAGCAGCGTCCCCACAGGAATCGCCGTGCAGAACTGATAGTGCGTCTCTCCCGGCTTTTTCTTTTCTTCCGCGAAGAAACCGCCTTCAAACGCTTCCAGGAACCCGTTTCTTATAATTTCCCCGTCCACAACCTGATATTCCCGGTTCAGACGCAGGCCGGCAGGTCCGTCCGCCAGCACGAGGCTTGCGACATTCCACGGATCCGTTTTCGCCACGGAAACGGTCTCAGCCGCAGCTCCCGGAACCGACTGCCCCGCGGCGCCGATCTCATTTTCCTGTCCCTTCGCGATATCTCCGGTCGCAAACGCGACAAGCTGGTCAAGGGAAAGACTCTCCGTGATCTCCCCTGCCCTGCCCGGAAGCTGTTCCGGAATATCTGAGTAAACCACAGTTCTTGCGGCAAGCTCTGCGGCGCGGATCTCCACAATTGGAAGTTTCGCGGCCTTTGTAAGCCAGGCTGTCTCTTTTTCGCGCATCTTATCCGCGTCAGGCTGCAGTTCGTCCAGTTCTTCCTTTCTCTGACAAATATTCTGACATCTGGTCAGCACCGCGTCCGCGTCCAGCCGGAGGGAACCTGCGAGCCGAGAGCCCCCAAGTGAGTTTCCAACCCAGATACCGTAAGTTCCGGCCTCAAGAAGCCAGACCGCCTGCTCTTCACAGTAGGAAGCAAGCTGTTCCAGCGCAAAGGTAATCTCCATCGTCTGCGCCTGTCCCGGCTGCAGCAGTCCCGTCTTCCCAAATCCGGCCAGACGGCGGTATTCCTTTGAAAGCCTTCCCTGCGGGCAGGATACATAGACCTGCACGACTTCTTTTCCCGCAAAGGCAGTGCCTGTGTTCTTGATCTTTGCCTTCACCGAAACTTCCGGATGTTCTGTCCCGATTCCCCGGACAGAAATCTCCCCAGCCTTCAGTTCAAAGTCCGTGTAGGAAAGCCCGTATCCAAAACAGTAGCGCACCGGGACATCGAAGGTATCAAAATAGCGGTACCCCACATAGATACCCTCTTTGTATTCTTCCTTATACAGGTCGCCGCTCTTAAAACTGAAAAAGGAAGCGTTCGGATAATCTCTGTAATCAAGCGCCCAGGTATCCGTCATCTTACCAGACGGAGTCACGTCTCCGGAGAGCACGTCCGCAAACGCATTTCCGCCCTCCTGTCCCGCCTGCATGAACTGCAGAATCGCCCGGATGCTCGGAAATTCTTCCGTAAACGCCAGATCCACCAGACCGCCGGTATTTACCACCAGAACCACATTCTGATAGCAGGCGCAGACCTGACCGATCAGAGCCCTCTCCTGCGGAGTAATATAATAATCGCCCTCTGTGTCATGTCTGTCCGCGTTCTCTCCCGCAATACGGCTCAGGACAAAGACCGCTGTGTCCGCACCGTCCGCCTTTGCCGCCTCCTCGTCAATCGGAGAGCCGCACGGCGTCTGAAACTGGGAAGCGGAATAAGCCGCAAAGAAATTTCCATTATAATCTTTCATCTTTGCAAAGATGTCATCCTTCCAGTCCAGCCTTGCCTGCGTATACAGACGCTCATATTCTTCCAGCCACGTCCTGCTGGTCACCTCATACCCCGCATTTAACAGGCCCTGATAAATATTCACGCAGTCTCGCTCGTTTACATCGCCGGAGCCTGTCCCCCCTTTGATCGTCTTCACCGCGCCCGCGCCGTAAAGACCAAGCTTCGTCCCCTTTTTCAGCGGAAGCAGATTTCCTTCATTCTTCAGCAGAACAAAGCCTTCCGCAGCCGCACGGCGTGCCAGTTTCCGATGGACAGTTTCCCTTTCCGTCACCTGATCTGTCAGCTGACCAGGGAAAGCACGTTTTTTCAGTTTCATTTAAATATCCTCCTTGATTTATATGGGAAAGAAATTCCCATTTTCTTTTAATCTTTCTGCCATTGATTTTTGCAGACAATGATTTACCGCATGCCTGCACACATCTCCAATTTCGAATCTCTGCGCTCTCCACTCCATTCCGGTCGTTCTGAACGAATTCCACCGGCACTCAAAATCGGCGCTAAACACACGCCTCTTTCCACTCTGGCCCGGTCGGTTCTGAACGAATTCCACCAGCACTCAAAATCGGCGCTAAACACACACCACTTTCCACTCTGGCCCGGTTGGTTCTGAACGAGTGCCGTCGGCACTCAAAATCGACGCTAAACACACGCCTCTTTCCACTCTGGCCCGGTCGGTTCTGAACGAGTGCCGTCGGCACTCAAAATCGGCGCGCAGTTCTCCCGCAGAGCGTAGTACATCAGACCAGACGTTAAATCCGTCTCCCCAGCTGCCAGAACGCGATTGCGCTCGCCGCCGCCACATTGAGCGAGTCCACCCCGTGCGTCATCGGGATCATCACGGTATAATCGCAAGCGTTTATTGTGGAATCCCGCAGCCCTTCCCCCTCGGTCCCCAGGATCACGGCAAGGCGTTCCTCCTTCATCAGCCGCGGATCATCCACCGAACAGGAATCCTCGCGCAAAGCCATCGCCGCAGTCGCAAATCCCATACGCTTCAGCTGCCCCACATAGTCCGATTCCGTTTCCAGATGACTCATTCCTTCGGCTGACGACACGGTTTTCATCTTCCCCTCATGATCCGGCTCTGCCTCGGGATGACTCATTCCTCCAGCTGACGGCACGGTTTTCATCTTCTCCGCATTGTCCGGCTCTGCACCGGGATGACTCATTCCTCCGGTCGCTGGTCCGGTTTTCATCTTCTCCGCATTGTCCGGCTCTGCCTCGGGATGACCCATTCCTCCGGCTGGCGGCACGGTTTTCATCTTTCCTGCATTGTCCGACTCTGCACCGGGATGACTCATTCCTCCGGCTGGTGATCCGATCTTCAGCCCACCTGCACAGTTTGGTTCCGTCACATCAAGATACGTCCACGGAATCTGAAAGACCGTCCCCATACTCACACGCACAGACCGGCGGTAAAGAGGGTCGCAGCAGGCCGGTGTCAGCAGCACAGCATCAAAATTCAAAGCCGCGGCACAGCGGAAGATCGCCCCGACATTCGTTGGATTCACAACATCCTCCAGCACGGCGACGCGGGCCGCCCCGCGACATACTTTCTCCACCGGAGGGAGAGCATGTCTTCGCATAGCGCAGAGAACCCCCTGCGTCATCCCAAAACCAGTAATCTGCAAGAGGACTTCCCGATCTGCCACATAAATCGGAATATCCCCGCAGCGTCCGATGATCTCTTTCGTCTGCCCCTCGATCAGGCTTCTCTCAACCAGCAAAGAGAGCGGCTCATAGCCTGCGTCCAGCGCACGGCCGATAACACGCGGACTCTCAGCAAGAAAAATACCCGGAGCCGGTTCATAATACCGCAGCAGCTGGACCTCTGACCTGCAAAGATAAGGACGCAGCTCCTCCAGATCCAGATCATTCACTTCTATTATATTTGGCTTACACATTCCGTCAATCCCTCTTTGTCCTGTTTCCTACGTATGCACAGTCTATGCTGCCGGATATTCCGCAGCACGCAGCCAATACCGGTTTTTATCTTCTCGCTTTTCCGGTCATCTGCTCAATCTCAAATTCGTAGACTGTCACCTCGTCCAGCGATGATGCCGCGTACCGCCTGCCCTTCTCTTCAAAATCAGGGCTGAATTTTCTGACCAGGCGCATCAGAGCCCCCAGCTTGTCCTCACTCTTTTTGAGTTTTCCGAAAGCAATCACGCTCTCATACTTCGTGGAAAATTTCTCCGGAAGCAGCTCCGTACTCCCTACAACCGTAAAGCACGCCCTGACCTCCCCGGAGACACTGTCATTCAGCAGCCCCGGTTCCGCGGTGTGGTGAAAATACAGCTTTCCGTCATCATACGCATAACTGAGCGGAAGACCGTAAGGACAGCCGTCCTCACATATGATGGATAAAATCCCATACTTGCCGGCCAAAAGAACCTCTTCCGCCTCTTTTGGCGAAAGCTGCCTGTCTTTTCTTCTCATTTCCCGTTTGGTTCCCTGTTTCATTTTATTCACTCCTTTATTTCAATCCACGCTCGATAATTTAACGGAATACGACTGCCTTAGCATTATCCCACTATCTATAGAGACACTGTTTCCAGGCAGTATGCTATCTGGCAGGTTTTCTTATAACATGCGATTCCATATTTGTGAATCGTCCGCATCCCATCCTGTTTCAGCGCATCAACATACGCGCCTTTTTCAATCTGCTCCATGGCGCTGGCACAGGCCTGGTCAAATTTTCCATTTTCCGCATATTTTACCTCTATGACACAGCCGATTCCGGCTGCCGGAATCTCCAGCAGGATATCCGTATAACCTGTGCCAGATTCCACATTCGACTTGACGTTCCAGCTTCCTTCTGCCCGAAGAAGACCAAGAAACATGCCATGATAAAAGTTTTCTTTCATTTCTTTTTTTACACAAGTATCTCGTATACTGATGGAATCCGCCATAAACTCATTAAATAACTTCCGTACTTCCTCATATGCTCCCGTTTTTACCGCATCGCAGAAGTCCTTCCACCGGTCCGTATCCCTCATGACTTTTACTTTAAACCAGGATCGGATCCGTTTCTCATAAATCCCCAGCACTTCCCGGTTTGGGATCACAAGCTTGTGAATTCCATTTTCCGGCGCTGCGGCATCTGTCAGATATCCTGTCGCAAACAATACGCTCCACAGATATGTCTGGCGAATTTCCTGATCTTCACTGTCCAGATCCGTATAAGTCAGCTCCGGAACCAGAACTTTTTCCACCGCTTCACCGGAAATCAGGGCTTCTATCTCACTTTTTGTAGTTTCTGTGGCTGTTTCAAGGATATCCTGCACGATTGCGTTGCTGCTGCTGTTTTCCCAGTGCGCTTCCATGGGGGCGTCGGCACACACCCGGAGTTTATCGCACTGGTTTATCACGTCCCAGGGGCAGTACACATTCGTATTCCCAAAACGATACCCATCATACCATTCCCGAATCTGCGCATAAGAAGATTCCAGTCCATAGTAGCGCAGCATATCCTTTACTTCACTGTCTGTAAAACCAAAATACTCCGCAAAATCCATGTCGGAGATGGTTCTCACTTTAAAATTATTGAGTCCTGTAAATATGCTCTCCCTGGCAATTCGAAGGCATCCTGTGATTACCGCAAAATACAGATTCTGGTTTGTCTTAAATACCTGGCTGAACAGAGAACGGAGAAGATGAACCATCTCCGTATAATAGCCGAACTGGCAGGCCTTGTCCAGCGGCACATCATACTCGTCAATTAAAACGATCACAGGGATTCCATAATATCTGTAAAGTAATTCCGTCAAAAAACGCAGACTGTTATAAAGATAAGCCGGCTTTTCAAAATCGCCGTCCATCAGGACATGGAGTCTTTTCTCTTCGAATTGTGTCAGGCGGTCTGTTTCCAGAAACTGTCCGATACGTCTCGTCTCTTCACTGACAGCAGCTCCCAGCATATCACAGGCCGTCCGGAAATCCGTTCCGGCCACATCCTTCAGACTGACAGAGATGACCGGGTACTTCCCCATATACCGTTCGCAGATCGCTTTTTCCTGAAATATTTCCAGTCCCTCAAACAGGGAGATGTCCGCGCCAAATTCAAAAAAACTTTTCAGCATATCCATATTCAGGCTTTTCCCAAAGCGCCTTGGGCGTGTGATCAGGTTTACACTCCCCCGCGAGTTTATCAGATCACGGATAAAGCCTGTCTTATCCACATAATAAAACCCTTCTCTCTTAAAGTCTTTAAAAAATTCAATTCCAATGGGAAGTTTTTTCTTTCCTGATGTCATGCTTCCACACCCCTTCCCCCAATCTCCGTTATTTTTACAAAACCCGTCTGCGAGTTTTGCACGCAGCACCCTCGCGAAGCGTATATCGGATAAATTGTTAGTTCATTAATAAGCATCTCTTATAATACTGCAAATTTACGAATTTTACAACTCTCTTCCCGGCCTGTATCATAAAAGCATGTTACTGTTCACTCCGTGAACGTAACAACGCTCCGCGATGCACAGAAATGCCACTTTCGTGGCATTTCGCGCCTCAGACCTCGGGATTTCCGAACAAGATGTCCGGAAATCACCTCGAGCTTAGTGGGGGAGTGAACTGTAACAAAAGCATCCCAAACAAATTTTGAAAACTTGACCCTTTCTTGACTTCTGATTTCTAAACTTTCCTTATCATTTCGATAAAGGAGAGTTTTTTATGTCAAAGAACAAACATTTTCTATCTATTTTACTGGCGGGCAGCCTGCTCTGCCTTTCCGTCTGCGGCAATCAGGCTGCAGAAAATCTTTTCGCCGAGGAGATGGAAGCTGAAAATGCTGCGGACGTTTCCCCGGACAGTCTCTTTTCCGATGCAGAGAATCTTTTCTCCCAGGATGTGGACGCTGAAAATGCTGCGAACGCTTCCCCGGGCAGTCTCTTGGCCGATACAGAGAATCTTTTCTCCCAGGATGTGGACACTGAAAATGCTGCGGACTTTTTCCCGGACAGTCTCTTGGCCGATACAGAGAATCTTTTCGCTGAGAATGCGGATGCAGAAAATATTCCGCACGGTTCCATCGTTCACGGGTCTGGCAGCAGGACTTTTACTTATACCGGAGGGACCCTGGAACTTCCGTATTACGCCGAAGGAAGCGGGCTTGGGGCAACCTGCGGCTTTCTGCTTTTTCTAGATGGGATTCCGCAGCCATACCGGATCGAAAGCGAGGGGACCTGTGCTTATCTGCATCGGCTGAGCCTTACGGACAATGTACGGAAGAATTTTTCGTTTTATCTGGAGCCAGTCACAGGGAAAGCAGGAGAAACACTCACCCTTACCATTTTAAGCCTTACCCCGCAGTCTTTCGATGAAACGAAAGAGCTGCCTCTGGGGACTTCCCAGAATTTCCTTGAAAACTATGTATCTCTTGCTTTTGAGACCGACGCCGTTCCCACACAGCCTGCCGCGGGCAGCAATGTCTCGATTCTCAGAAACCTGTCCGTCTCAGAGGAAGAGCTGACTCCGGAAAACATTGACAGCTATTTGTCGGACGGAACAGGGACGCCGACAGCCTCGATCGGCGAACTGAGTACACGAGTTTTCCAAAATTGTTCACTCAGCGAAGATGGAACGAAACTTTCCCATATCCTTCTGGGCCATCCCGGCGTCCGATACCGCACAACGCTGTTTCTGGATTACGTCCCCCTCTGGCATGAAGGCTCCTGCTGCGTGGATCGGAACCTGAAAAGCGGACTTGCCAGCCGCCTGGATGTAAAGTTGGATTCCAGCGCTCTGAACGGCACACATATTTTAAGTGTTCTGTCCGTTCCCCGCAATGCATCCGATTTCCCGGACGATGTGCTGATCACAGAAACATGGTCCACAATTCTGGGGGATAAGCAATGAAAGTAGAATTTCAGAACGTCAGCAAATACTACGGCCGCAAATGCGTCCTGAACCAGTTTACCGCCACATTGGAGCATGGGGTCTATGGCCTCCTGGGGCCAAACGGAGCAGGAAAAACCACGCTGATCAATATTTTTATCGGTATCCTGCAAAAAAGCTCCGGCCGTCTGCTGATTGACGGACAGGATGTTGAGAAGATGGGAACAGAATTTTTGAGACATATCGGCTATCTTCCCCAATATCCTCAGTTCTATAAAAATTTTACCGTGGAAGATTTCATGGCCTATATTTGTGTCCTGAAGGATATTCCCAAAATTGCTGGCAGACACCGGACAGAGGAACTTCTGGAAATGGTAAATCTTACAGAACACCGCCGCAAAAAAATCGGCGCGCTGTCCGGGGGAATGCGCCAGAGACTGGGGATTGCCCAGGCGATGCTGAACAGTCCGGATATCCTGATTCTCGATGAACCGACTGCCGGGCTTGACCCGCAGGAGCGCATCCGCTTCCGCAATCTGATCTCCCAATTCTCCGAAAATCGGATCGTACTTCTGGCTACACATATCGTACCGGATGTGGAATTTATTGCCAACGAAGTGCTTCTGCTGAAAAACGGAATTCTGCTGAAACAGGCCAGACCAGTGGAACTGACGCAGGCGATTGCCGGCAAAGTATGGGAGCTGACGCTTCCCGATCTTCAAATGACAAAGCAGTTCGATGCCATGCAGATCAGTAATATGATTCACGATGCGGACGGAGTTCATCTGCGTATGGTCTGCGAAAACTGCCCGGGCGAAGAAGCCTCTCCCGCATTGCCGAATCTGGAGGATGTTTTCCTCTACTACTGCAGCGGGAATAAAGATTAAAAAGAACAAAAAAGGACATAAGAATGATACGGCAAATTTATTTTGAATTTCGAAAACATTTTCTGAAACTTCCTGTATGCGTGGCGGTGATTCTTTTCCTGCTGCTGGATGCCTTTCAGATTTCCAGCGTATATCAGGAGAAATCCATTTTTTCCATGATGCCTGAATGGCGGGCCAAGTATGAAAACCTGTATCCAGTCTATGGAGGAAAGATTACAGAAAAGAAAATAAGAAATCTGATGGCGTACTATCGTCCACTGAAAGCCGAGGGAAATCTCCACCCGGGCAGAGAATATGAAGAAGCGCTGATGCTCCAAAAATGTTTTGTGGCGCCCCTGCAGTATGCTTACGAATATCAGCAAAATGCCGGCCAGATTGCAAAAAGGGCGCTGGAAAACGCAGACTTTTACCAGCAGATGGGGAACATTTACGCCAGCCGCAAAAATCAGAAGATCGCGGGAATGTTTTCAGACCGGCGGATATCGGAGCTCCGCTACACGGAGATGTACCAGCATTATCTGCAGTACGATTTTTCTGTTTTTCTGGTGCTTCTCCTTGTTATTTACGGGCTGGTCAATGTGTTTGTGCTGGAAAAGGAGACAGAGATGGAACTGCTCCTTCAGACAACCATACACGGAAAACGAAAATCGGCCGCAGCCAAACTACTGGCCTCCATTATTTTTGTTACTGCCATAAGCCTCCTGTTCTGGCTTGCTGATTTCCTCTTATTCGGCTGCCTGTTCAGGAGCTTCGACGGCGGAAACTGTCCAATATACGCGATCGAATATTTTGAAGCATCCCCTCTTTCCATGTCCTTGTTTTTCTGCGCTCTTTTCGCGATGGGGATGAAAACAGTGGGAACGCTGGTGTTTGGCATGACAGTTTTGCTGTTGTCGCGCCTGTGCAGAAATACATTGTTTCCATTTGTAGGGAGTATCTTTCTTATCGGAAGCTGTCTGCTTGCCTACAATGCGGATCTGCCTTCTGCCTTTAATCCGGCCAGCCTTCTGGTCTGCCGGGAGCTGTTCCACTGGGTCGATTTTATTGATCTGGCCGGTGTCCCGGTTCTGACATGGCAGTTCTGTCTTGGGACAGCGCTGCTCATGCTGACCATATTTTCTGCTGTGATTCTTTATGACAGGAGACCGGGGCCGAAAGGTCATGCGTTCCATGTTCAGTTCACATGAAAAGGCGTGGCACCAAATCCCCAAAAACACCGAAAAACCGACAGGAGTGAAACAGAGATGCGCAAACAAGAGATGCGAAGAAATCCGTGGCATCATGGGGCAAAATCTCTTTTGACACCAGCATCATGACATTCGAAAAGGAGGGCCTGTCCATGGATATCTTAAGGTTTGAAGCAAGAAAAATGTTCCGTTATCGGCGGGGAATCCTATACATTTTCCTGTTTCTGGTATCGGAGCTGTTTATACTGTCCGCCGATGCACCGGCCAATCCACAGATGTATGCGCACAAAGATGACTGCATCTGGTATCTGAAGCAGATCGGCGGTCGATTAACAGAGGAACACCAGAAATTTCTGGAAGAAGAAGCCGCCGCAATGTCAAAAGCCGACAGCGCCGTCCAGACTGCGTACAAACAATATTTTGACGGACTGATCTCGCAGGACACACTGGAAAAAATTGTAGAAGCCCCTTTCACTAAGCTTGAACGAAGATCCGGCTTTCACGCGATCTATGAACAATACCTCTATGCACGGCAGGACCCGTCACACCGTTATCTCCTGAACACCAACGGCTGGGATGCTCTGCTGTCCCACGACGGATTGGATATCCCGCTGATCCTTGCATTATTTCTGCTTCTGGCTCCCATTTACTGCGACGAAGGAAAAAGCCAGATGGATACGCTCTCCCTTACCATGAAAAAAGGCGGAACCTGTCTTTCCAAATATAAGATTCTGTATTCTGTTCTGGTAGTGCTGGCGCTGAATGTAAGCGGCACAATGATAGAACTTCTCTTTGTGTTGGGAAAATACGGACTTCCGAATGGAAATTTTCCGCTGCAGAGCCTTTCCTGTTACGGAACATCCACAAAAGAATTATCTCTGTGGGAGACGTATTTCCTGACAATCGCACTGAAAGCGGTGGGAAGTCTCTGCCTGGATGTTTTCATCCTGTTTGGAACGGCGCTGACAAAAAAATATGCGCCCGTTCTGCTGGGATGCATGGCAGCTGTTTTTCTGTCAGTCTGCGGTTTTTCCCGGGCCATTCTCTATGCATTGCCCGGTCCTGCCGGATTTCTGACACCTTCGGGCTTTTTACGCGGGGATCAAACTGCTGTGGACAGTCTCACCGGAGAATCGGTAACGGCCTTTAGGGAAATCTCTCTAAGAGGACTGGTTCTGCGCCTGGCTTTGACAGCGGCGCTCTGCCTTTTTATGATTGCGGCTGTTCAGCGGAAAAACACCAGCAAATGGAAACAGCATTCGTTTCATACCGTATCAAAGCTGTCCGCCTTATGTGCAGCAGTATTCCTGACTGCTGCGGGACTGTCAGGATGCGCGGGGCCTGCCTCCCAGGAAATGCCGGATACAATTCATAACAACAGAAAGGCCGAAAAGCGGACTTTCTATTGTTTATCAGATGCCGGGCATTATGAAACAGATGATTACCGAATTGAAGCAACAGAAGACGAAAACCTTGAACTACATCTGATCGTGAAAGATAAGCATACAGGCAGGCAGTTTCCTCTGGTGCGGGACGCATTTCAAGATTCCTATGAGGTGATGCCCTGCATCTATGGCAATGGAGATTACGTCTATTACATCAAAATGACTGTGGATAAATCCGAAACCATTCTGTATTCCATGTATGAGCATCTGCTGGTGCAGGAAGTAAACCTTAAAGATTTCTCCGAAAGGACAGTTTTGAAACTTCGGATGAATGAGAAAAATCTGCTGGGAGCCCTTTCCTGGACAAGATCAGCAGATTGGAGTTATTATCTGGCGCTTTTAGGATTTTTCCTGGATGAGGATTATGTTTATTTCATCTCGTCCGGGGATATCAGCAGAGTCAGTTATCTTACAGGAAAACGAGAGGTGCTGATTGAAGCGCCGCTGCTTTCCGATGTTGCCTATGACGGCCAAAACATCTACTACCTGAATGAGCGGTTCCGGCTCGTGAAATTCAGCCTGTCCGAACAGAAAAGCCAAGTGATGTCAAATAAAATAATGAGACAGTTTACCCTGCCTTTGACGGTATCCACGCAGACGGAGAATAAAAGTATTGAAAGTATCAATGCCAGTGTGGCAAATTCTATGTTTTCCTTCAAATAATTCAGGATTTTTGTTATCCTCTTCTTATTTAATGCAATGACCATCCGGTTTTCTCGCTAAAAACAAGATAAAAGTGTCAGAGAATACAATTTTGTTCCCAGCTTCTAAAACAGCGTCTCTAAGCCCGGCGAAGAACTTGCTTCTATAAGGTTCCGGAATTACAATATGGTCACAATGAGTACCTGAAAACGCCACATATTCGTCTGCGGTAAATTCACGTCTCCCATGATACTCACGTCGTTCAAACATAACATATCCATAATGGATGGCATTTTCATATTGAAACGAGCCGTGCTTATATGAAATCTCCGGTTTGAAATACTTGGAGTAAACCTGTTGGATTTTATTGAACAGCTCCACATTCGGTGTTTTGTAATCCCCTTTCGTCAGCATCATCGCCAGCGTTCCGCCCGGCTTCAGCAAATCAAATGTCTTCGAAAATGCAATTTCCTCCGGAATCCATTGAATCGTTGCTGCAGAATAGATCATATCAAATTTCTGACTGCCGAAATCGTGTGTAATAAAGTCATCATTTACAATATGGAAATTAGGACACGCGCCATATTTTTGTTTCATCTTTTTCGTCAGATTCTCGCCAAGCTCAATCGCATGGTAGTCGCATCCTGTGGCCAGTATCGGATCGGTTGCCTGACCTGTTCCCGGGCCAAGTTCCAAAACAGTTTTCTCAGAGTCAATCTGGGCATACGCGATCAAATCGGCAAATAACTCTGCACTATATCTGGGTCTATATCTATCAAATTGCTCCGGAATCGTATCAAACACTTTTCTGAATTCCATTCTTTTTCGCCTCTCTCCATAACCAAAATACACTATATCATCTTGAAATACTCCAGCGCTACCCTGATTGCCGCCTCTTTCTCCGGCGGGCATTGTAGCTGTCTGGCGTTCTCCGACCTGGGCTTGTTGTAGTTCTCTCGCTCAATGATCCCGCATTTCCGCTTCACTTGCGCGATATACAAGCAGATCACTTTCAATATGATTCTAGATATTAAGTTTATACAATAAGCATACTGTCTCTGTATGATACGTTGCCGGAAATAAATCAACCGCGCATGCCCGCTCCACTTTATATCCTCCGGCCTGCAGTATCTCCAGATCACGCACAAGGCTCGTGGGTTTGCAGGAGATATACACCATTTTCTCCACTCCGTATCCGATAATCCTCTGCAGCGCCTTTGGATGTACCCCATCCCGCGGCGGGTCCAGCACAATGAGGTCGGGCCGGGTATCCAGCTCATCAAGTACTTTCAATACATCGCCCGCGATAAAGCTGCAGTTTTCCAGATGATTCAGCTCTGCGTTCTCCCTTGCCGCCTCGACTGCCTCCTCCACAATCTCGACCCCTGTAACGCTGCGTGCCACCGGCGCGAGGATCTGCGCAATCGTGCCGGTTCCGCTGTAGAGATCAAAGATCACTTTGTCTTTTGTGTCGCCTATGTAGTCGCGCGCTGTCGCGTACAGTATTTCCGCGCCCAGAGAATTTGTCTGGAAGAAGCTGAAGGGTGATATCCGGAAAGTCAGTCCCAGAAGTTCTTCTGTGAAATAATCCTGTCCGTACAGTATTTCCGTGCAATCGTTCTGGATCACATCTGCAAGGCTGTCATTGACGGTATGCAGAATTCCGACGATATGTCCTTCGAGGGGAAGCCGGCGCAGAGCATCTGCCCAGTCGGCCAGACAGCCGGCGATCGTTCCAGATTTTCCTGCTGCTTCCTTCAGATTTTCACCCGGCTCCGGCCGATTCCCTGCGGGCATCTCTCCCGTTTCTCTCAGCGCGGGTCCCGAACCTTCTTGCTGTTTCTCTCCCGCAAAACCGTCTTTTTCCCTGGAGGTCATTCCATCCGCCTGCGAACTTGTCACCAGATCCACCAGAATTTCTCCTGTTTTCCTGCCTTTGCGCACCAGCAGATGGCGGAAGTACCCTTTGTGTGTCATTTTGTGGAAAAACGACAGGCCTGTTCCTTTCGCAAATTTCAGAGTTTCTTTCAGTATTTTTCTGAAATCTTCATCGACGATCTGGCAGCCGTCCGTCGTCACTATATCGTAAAATCCGCCTCTTTTGTGCATTCCGAGCGCCAGAGGACCGTCCTTATACTCGTCTCCAAAAGAAAATTCCATCTTGTTCCGGTATCCGGACTGCACCGGGCTGGATTTGATTCCTTCAAAAATATAATCGCCGCAGACAGGATCAAGGAGCCGGCGGATCTGCTCTTCTTTCATCTCCAGCTGTTTTTCATAAGGCAGATTCTGATAGGTACAGCCTCCGCAGTCCGCAAAATGCACACAGGGAGAATCCTGTTCAACAGGAGATTTCTCGATTACCTCTAGAAGCCTGCCCTCACATTTCCCTTTCCTGGCCTTGCTCACAGAAAAACGCACTTTCTGCCCCGGAACCACATTCTTGACGATGATCCGGGTATCTTCCGCAGTAACTATCCCTTTGTTCGGGAAATCCACACGCTCGACCGTGCCTTCCAGAATCTGTCCTTTTTTCATACCGTCGTCTCCTTTTTCCATAATTTGTTATTGTTCACTCCGTGACCAGAACAACGCTTCGCGATACAGAAAACTCTCCACCGTTTTTCCTTTACATAAACATCACTGCCCCGGCAGCGGGGTATCAGAAAAAGGAGCAGGTGCCGTCCGACATCTGCTCTCCTTCTTTTCCTGTTTCAGCCCGCGATCCTGGCAAACTGCCTGACCACAGCGTTCTCTTTTCCATCTTGTTTTTATCTGCGAACCGGCAGCTCTCAGCATACAGAAATTTCACTTTTTCCTCACACTTTAAGCTGCAGGCTGACAGGTGCCGATTCACAGAATCTGCCTTTTGTGCCTCAGTCCGCTGACTCTGCAATCCCGCCTGCACGGAGATCAGTCTTCTTCCTCATCGTCGTCGTCAGATTCAGCGGCCACCGGACCTCCTTCTGAATCGTCCGTATTCTCTTCCGGCGCTCCTTCTGCTTTTTCCGGCTCTTTCTTCTCATCTTTCTTCGACGTCTCTTTCTTGTCCGGGAAATCGTCGTCTTCAAAGAAATCCTCGAAGTCATCCTCAAAGTCGTCCTCAAAATCCTCGAGATAATCCGGCGTGAAATAGCGGTATACCGCATATGCGATCGCTGCGACCGCGGTAACTGCTCCAATCACCGCAAGAATCCATAAAACAACGTTTTTGTGCTTTTCATCCTCTTTCTTCTGCAGCGCTGCAAGAAAATCTTCAAATTTCATCATGACATAACCGTCCTTTCTGATCCTGGTCTCCTGCTTCCGACCTTTTTGTGTTACAATTCATCTCCCCTGCCTCATTGTGGACGCCGCCATGAATGAAGCCCACGGATTGCTTCGCTGCCCCGCAGTCAGGGTGTGAATGATAACCTTTTCTATTCCTTCGTAGTATATCACAGGAATTCCAATTTTACTATACAAATTTCATTTGATTTCACAGCTTTTGTAATTTTGCAAACGCGGCGAACATCTTTTTCACGCCAAACTTCTCAAATTCGACAGTAACTTCATAATCTCTTCCGCCTTCGGCGATCTGCCTGACAATGCCAACCCCGAATTTGACATGTTTCACCGTATCTCCAACCTCATAATCCAGACCTTCGGATTTTTTCACTTCATACTGCTTCGTATCATACGCTTTGGCACGAAATGCTTCCCGCCTCTGCTGATACGCAGACGTCTGGTAATCCGGACTTCTTCCAAACGGGGAACGCCCGACGTTTCCTGACGGCAGTCCTCCGCCCGCAGCGCTGTTTTCGCTGTCCCCGGGCACTGCATTCCCTGACGGCATTCCATCTTCCATGTATGCACCATCTTCCGCAGAGGAACCGCTTTCTCCATATGTTCCGCTCCCTGCCATCATCCTGCTGCCGGAATACATGCCGCTCCCTGGCGCTGTCCCTTCCCCGGCAGACCTGCCGGCCCCTGCCGCAGATTTCCTGCCCATATATATGGCGGCATCCACATTCGGATCCGTTCTTGACAGCAGTTCTTCCGGAATATCCTTCACAAAGCGCGAAACCATATGAATCTGCGGATCGCCGTGCACTATGCGCATCCTGGCGCATGTCATTGTGAGCCTCTTCATCGCTCTCGTGATGCCAACGTAACACAGCCTGCGCTCTTCCTCCAGATCTGTCGGATCACCCGAAATTATACTGGGATAACCCGGAAACAGCCCGTCTTCCATTCCCGCCATGAATACCTGCGGAAACTCAAGTCCCTTGGCGCTGTGCAGCGTCATAAGAAGCACGCGGTCCTCTCCTTCCTGGACATTGTCAATATCCGCTACCAGCGCAACCTCTTCGAGAAAACCCGACAGTGACGGTTCCTCCGCCTCTTCGCTGTAGGAAGCCGCCTTGCTGGCCAGTTCAGTGATATTCTCGATCCTTTCCTTCGCCTCGTCAGTCCCCTCCGCCTCAAGATCCTTTATGTAACCGGTCTGCTCCGCAATATCCTCAAGAAGTTCCTTCACAGAGTAAAATTCCTGTTTGCTGCGCAGGGTCTGTATCAGCGTCACAAAAGAATTCAACTTTGAAATGCTTCTTCCAATACCCGGAATCTCCTTTGCCGTGCACAGAGCGTCATAAAAGCTCATTCCATGCGACAGAGCATACTCCTGAACCCTTGCGATGGTCGTCGCGCCGATTCCCCGCTTCGGCACATTGATAATCCGGCGGACGGCAAGATCGTCCCGCCCGTTGTCCACGGTTTTCAGGTAGGCCAGCAGATCTTTGATCTCCTTGCGCGCGTAGAAGTTAATACCGCCGATAATCCTGTACGGGATATTCGCGATCAGAAATTTCTCTTCGAACATGCGCGACTGTGCATTCGTGCGGTAGAGAACCGCGCAGTCGCCGTAACTGCATTCCCCGCGCCTCACCATGCCGCTGATCATACCGGAAATATACTCCGCTTCCTCAAACGCATTCAAAAACTCCCGGAAATTTATCTTTTCGCCGTCCCCGTTCGCCGTCCAGAGCGTCTTGCTTTTTCTCCCTTTATTGTACCGGATTACTTCGTTCGCGGCGGACAGAATGTTCTGCGTGGAACGGTAATTCTGCTCAAGCCGGATGACTTTTGCGTCAGGAAATACCTGCTCAAAATCCAGAATATTTCCGATATTGGCCCCGCGAAACTTATAGATCGACTGATCGTCGTCCCCGACAACACAGAGATTTCTGTACCTTGAAGCGAGAAGGCTCACAAACTCGAACTGTACCATGTTCGTGTCCTGATACTCGTCCACCATGATGAAGCGGAAGCGTTCCTGATAATAAGCCAGCGCTTCCGGACAGCTGCGGAACAGCTCCACCGTTTTGCACAGGAGATCGTCAAAATCAAGCGCGTTATTTTTCGCAAGCTGTTTCTGATACTCCTCGCAGACGTCGGCGATCATTTTCTTCTCCTTCTGGGAAAAACTCTGATTCCGTTTCAGAAGATCCTCCGGCGTCTTCATCTCATTCTTCGCCGCGGAGATTACGGAGAGAAACATCCGCTCCTTATATTTCTTCATATCAATCTGAAGCTGTCTGCAGACCTCTTTCATCAGAGACTTCTGATCATCGCTGTCATAGATTGTAAAATTCTTCCCATATCCGATCTGATCAATGAACCGGCGCAGGATCCTCACACAGGTGCTGTGGAAGGTAGCCACCCAGACCCGCCCGGCTTCTTCTCCCGCCAGACGGTCCACGCGCTCCCTCATTTCCCCCGCAGCCTTGTTTGTAAACGTGATTGCCATGATGTTCCAGGGGTTTACCGCTTTTTCCTCAATCAGCCACGCAATGCGGTGCGTCAGCACACGCGTTTTCCCGGAACCGGCTCCTGCCAGAATCAGAAGCGGCCCTTCATAATGACAGACCGCCTCAGACTGTTCTTTATTTAACGAGTCCAGTATTTCCATTTTTTCCCCCATTTTCTGCTTTTGCACCTCTTTTTCTCCGCCTGTTTCTCCGAATTTTTAATCAAAATCCCTCTGCAGGCCCCAGACTTCAAATACAGCGGAGACACTTCCTGCGGCATCGTCTACTCTTCAAACTCCGCTACCACAGTGTACCCGCTCTCATCCGTGCGAACCTCCGTGACAACGCCCTCCCGGCTCTTCAGCCTTTCCCGGCTTCCATAGTTTCCGGACATTGCGATTGCCGGTTCAATCGTATAATACCAGCTCGAAGGCAGTACACCCTCCGAAACCGTAACCGGATCCCCCGGCTTCACCAGTCCTTCCCGCTCCATCTTAAATTCCATGCTCCGCATCCTGCATTTCCCCTGTCATTTCTCCTGCAATTTTTTCTGTCTTTTTCCATCCGGATTTTTGTTTCAATCCACGCTCGATAATTTAACGGAGTTCAAATACTTGCCGCTTCTGGTTATTTTCTGCTTGTCATATGGTTCTCAGGACTATATAATAATGATACCGGGATTGAAAATCATTGGCCGCAATGCGTTCGCGCATGAACAGTTCATCCGGCATCTTTTGACCCCAACATTAAAAAAGGCCTTTCCGCCTATACTCGAGGTGATTTCATGAATCAGGATATTGATGCTCTTGTATCAAAAATCATTGATCAGCTTTCCAACCTGTCCCATATCCGTCCGGGGGAAATCCCGAATATTGATCTGTACATGGATCAGGTGACTTCTTTTATGGACGAGCACCTTCAGTCCTCCCGGCGGTACGAAAAGGACAAGATCCTGACAAAGACCATGATCAACAATTATACCAAAAACAAACTGCTCCCTCCGCCGGAGAAAAAGCGCTACTCCAAAGAACATATGCTCGTGCTTATTTTTATCTATTACATGAAGGGGTTTCTTTCCCTCGACGATATCAAGGCAATTCTCGGTCCGGTTACCAGCCGCTTTTTCCAGTCAGAGACTGCCTTAAATATTGAGGATATTTACTCTGAAGTATATACCCTCGGCAAAGAGCATATCGAAGCGATCAAGGAGGACGTCCGCGTCTCCTATCAGAAGGCAGCTGCTTCTTTCCCGGAGGCGCCCGAACAGGATCGGGAATTTCTCCGGACTTTCAGCTTTGTCTGCCTCTTATGCTTTGATATTTATCTGAGAAAACAGATCATCGAAAAACTGATCGACTCCTGGATGGAGACAGAGTCCCCCGGATAACCGCCGTGCGGCCCGGATGCCGCGCCAGCAGCTGATTTCCATTTCTGGGTTTGTGCGTAAATCATTACAGCTCACACCCCACTGAACTCGAGGTGATTTCCGGGCAAATTGCCCGGAAATCCCGAGGTCTGAGGCGCGAAATGCCACGAAAGTGGCATTTCTGTGCATCGCGGAGCGTTGTTGCTGATCACGGAGTGAACAGTGACCATAAATTTGCCGGCGCGGCAAAAGCCACGCCGGTTTTTTCTTGTTCCTGTTCCCTTGGGATCTGGAATACAAGGCAGTACCAGGGACATTTATGACTCTGCCCCGCCCGCAGGGCAGACACATCTTCCTGGCAAAATCTCCAGAAGATCAGTCAAACGCTCCACCCGGAAAAACTTCTCTCAGCTCTCTCCGTCCTGCTGCCCGTTCAGCCGCGCAAACACCATTGCGTAACCGTCGTTGCCGTAATTCAGAGAGCGGTTCACCCGGCTGATCGTCGCCGTGGAAGCCCCTGTCTTCTCCGCAATCTCAAGATACGTCTTTTTCTCTGTCAGCATCCTTGCCACTTCAAATCTCTGCGAGAGAGAAAGCAGCTCGTTTACTGTGCACACATCTTCAAAAAACAGGTAACATTCTTCTTTATTCTTCAGACACATGACCGCCTCAAATAAAGCATCGACAGCTTCCGTCCTTATTTTCTTACTCATAAGCACATCCTCTCCTGACTTGCCAAAATTCTATGGTCTCTATTTTAACACGTCAGCGCATCAGTGTAAACAGATTTATGTGTTTTTGAACCGATTAATGTATTTTTTATATTCGCTCACCGAGCGGTTTACAATCAGCTCCTCCGGAAAACCGGCCTCCTCGATCAGGCGGCTGCTGTAGCAGCAGTTCCCGATATCCCCGGACCAGTGCGCGTCGCTGTTCAGAATCACCGGCGCCTCAAAACGGCTGCACAGCTCCAGCATGGTCAGATAATTTTCCCTGGAATTCTGCCGGTAATTCAGCGCGCTCATCGACGTATTGTTCACTTCAAGCAGTACATGATATTCCTTCGCCGCGCGTACAACCTCCTCATAATCGAGGGGGAATCTCCCGTCGTCCGGATGTCCGACGATGTTGACATAAGGATTCTTCATCGCGCCGATCACCGCCGCCGTATTCTCCTTCCTGCTCCCCGGACGGATACAGGGCAGATGCTGGCTGACGATCACGACATCCATCTCCCGCAGCAGCTTCTCCGGCATGTCGATCGTTCCGTCGTAATCCGTAATATTGGCTTCCGTGCCGAACATTACCTCGATCCCGGCCATCTGACGGCTCAGAACCTTCAGATTTGTAAAATGATACTCGTGGCAGGTCCCCGGCATCGCGATTCCGTGCTCCGTGATACCGAGCAGCTCCAGCCCTTTGTCCGCAGCCGCCTGCACCATCTCATTCATCGTATTGTACGCATGGCCGCTTGCAATTGTATGTGTATGGGAATCCAGAACATATTTCATAAGAGCTCCACCTCCGTTTATGAACCGCATTATATAATGAAAACTCCGGCAATGTCAACTCTTTGAATTTTCCTTTCGTTTTCAGTCTTGCGAAAAATGCCGTCTTATTATAGAATCATTGACAGTTTAATATGAAAGCCCAAAAGTGTAACCTGCGGGCTTTCGTCTATAACAACATAAAGGAGCTGAAACTTAAAAATGAAAGATCTGATCAAACTGTTCTTCGTCTTTGCCCAGATCGGAGCCACCACTTTTGGCGGAGGATACGCCATGCTTCCGATCCTTCAGCGCGAGATTGTGGACAAACGTCACTGGGCCACTGAAAACGAGCTGATGGACTACTACGCGATCGGCCAGTGCACGCCCGGCATCATTGCCGTGAACACCGCGACCTTCATCGGCTACCGCCAGTTCGGCATCATCGGCGGCTTTATCGCCACCTTCGGCCTGGTCGCGCCCTCCATCGTCATTATCACGACGATCGCGCTGTTTCTCACCAACTTTGCGGAACTCGCTGTCATCAAGCACGCGTTCGCCGGAATCCGCGTCTGTGTCTGTGTGCTGATTCTGGACTCCGTCATCAAGCTCGGCAAAAAATCGATCATCGACAACCGCTGCTGGATTATTTTTCTTGGGATTCTCGGCCTGTCTTTGCTGACGCCGGTTCCCCCGGCAGTTCTGATCGTAATCGCGGGACTTGCCGGTTTTCTGCTGAAACCGGACGCGAAAGGAAAAGAGGTGAGTAAATCATGATCTGGATACAGCTTTTCTGGGAATTTTTCAAGACGGGTCTGTTTGCGGTCGGCGGCGGGCTTGCCACCCTGCCGTTCCTGTATGATATTTCCGCGTCGACCGGCTGGTTTACGACGCAGGATATTGCGGATCTGATCGCCGTATCGGAATCCACGCCGGGACCGCTCGGCATCAACATGGCTACTTATGTCGGCTTCAAGACAACCGGACTGTTCGGCGGAGTCATCGCCACCTTCGGGCTGGTTCTGCCGTCCATCATCATCATCATTCTTATCTCAAAAATACTGGACAAGTTTAAGGAATCCGCGCTCGTCCAGCGGATATTCTACGGACTGCGCCCCGCGTCCACCGCTCTGATCGCGGCGGCAGGACTCGGAGTCGCAAAAATCGCGCTGCTGAAACTCGACGTTTTTGAGGAGACCGGTTCCTACCTTGATCTGCTCAACTGGAAATGCGTCCTGCTCGCGGTGCTGATCTATATCGGGCTGAAAAAATTCAAGAAACACCCGATCCTGTACATTGCGATCGCGGCCGCCGCCGGAATTGTATTTCAATTATAAAAAATTCAGATCGGACAGGAGGCGTCTTTTTCCTCCTGTTCGCCGTGCGGTCCAGGTGCTGCGTCAGCAGCTGGTTTCCCTGTCTGGACCTGCACATAACATCTCAGAAAGGGGCTGCAGCCCCTTTTCTCGGCTTTCACTCATGGTGCCGACTGTTAAAAAATTCCCAGCATCGTATACCCCGCATCACTGACTGCTCTGCGCAGTATTTCCGTATCCGCCGGCTGTTTTGTGCGGACAGTCGCCTTTCCTTCCGAAAAGTCGGCTGTCGCCCACGTTCCCTCCAGGCGGTTCAGCGCGTTCTCAACACGCCGCGTACAGTTTCCGCAGGTCATTCCATCGATCCGGAGCGTTATTGTATACGGATAATGACTTTTGTCATGATCAGCCACCCGGACTTTTTTCTCCATCTCTTCATGTTCTCCGCAGCATCCGCCGCCTCTGGACAGCTTTTTGATGTATGATTTCACAGAAAACACGCAGATTAAAATCAGGATTACCACAATAATTGCTGTTGACATAACTGCTGCCTCCAAACAAATCATCGAAACGTTTTGTGTCCGTTTCAATCAGCATTACGAACCTGTCCGGTCCGGACATATCCTGAACCGCGGACAAGTTTGCGTAGATACCTGTGCCCTGCGGCGCAGGACAGCATCAGGGACGAAAATATCAACCAACCAGTTACATGATCAGGTTTATCTGCCTACTCCAGCAGATTCCCCATGCTTCGCAGTGTGATCGCGAGCGTCGAGGTATTGTGCAGCCATGCGGATGTCGTCGGCTGGATGATTCCCAGCACGCCGAGCAGAATCAGCGCGGCGTTAAATCCCACAATCACCCCGTAATTCGCGTGAATCCTCCGCATCAGTTTTACGCTGAGCCATTTCAGCGTGACAAGCTCGCGCAGATTGTCCGCTCCGATCGTGATATCCGCGATCTCGCGCGCGATTTCCGCCCCGTCGCTGACTGCGACGCCGACATTCGCCGCCGACAATGCGGGCGAATCGTTGATTCCATCGCCGATCATGATCACCGCGTGGCCTTCAGACCGTTCTCTTTCCACAAAACCTGCCTTGTCCTCCGGGAGCACCTCGGAATAGTACTCATCCACACCGACTCTCGCCGCGATGGAAGCTGCCGTCCTCTCACTGTCTCCCGTCATCATCACAACCTTGCGGATCCCGGCCTCCTTGAGCGCCTGCACGATCTCGGCCGCTTCCTCACGAAGCGGATCCTCGACACAGATCACAGCCGCCAGCCTGCCGTCGATCGCCAGATAGAGCTGCGAATATTCCGGGGGAAGCGCTTCAAATTTCTCCTGCTCTCCTTCAGGAACAACACATGCCTCATCGTCAAACACAAAGTGAAAACTGCCGATCACGACTCTGCGTCCTTCTATCTCGGAGACGATTCCGTGCGCCACAACATAGCGGACCGTGGAATGAAGCTCCTCGTGTTCAAGCCCCCGCTGTTTCGCGGCGTCCACAACCGCCTTCGCCATGGAATGCGGAAAATGCTCCTCGAGACAGGCTGCAGTCCGCAGCATCTCATCCGCGCGGTTCCCTCCAAACGGGACAACCTCGCGCACTGCGGGATGGGCCTTTGTCAGGGTACCCGTCTTATCAAACACGATTGTCACAGCGTCCGCCACGGCTTCCAGATATTTTCCGCCTTTCACCATGATGTCATAGCTCCGTGCTTCCCGGATCGCGGAAAGCACAGCCACCGGAATCGCCATCTTGAGCGCACAGGAGAAGTCCACCATCAGAACGGCCAGCGCCTTCGTCGTATTCCGCGTGACGGCCCATGCAAGCGCCGTTCCGGCCAACGTGTATGGCACCAGCCGGTCCGCGAGATGACTCGCCCTGCTCTCAGACGCGGATTTCAGTTTTTCTGTCTCCTCGATCATTGAGACGATCTTTTCATACCGGGTCGATCCCTTCGTCTTCTTCACAAAGATACACAGATCACCTTCCTCGATCACCGTTCCGGCATAGACGTAATCGTCCTTCTCTTTGTGCACGGCCTCGGATTCTCCGGTCATCGACGACTGGTTCACCAGCGCCTCCCCGCTCTCCACGATACCGTCAAACGGAATGACCGTTCCCATGTGCACAACAATGCGGTCGCCCGGCTTTACATCGCCGGCAGAAATGAGAATATCCTGCTCTCCTCTTCTCAGCCAGACTTTGCCGACATCAAGCGACATGCTTCTCGCCAGATCACTGACCGACTTTTTGTAGGTCCACGCTTCAAGCAGTTCTCCGATGCCAAGCAGGAACATCACAGAATCAGCCGTCCCAAAATTCCTCCGCACGACCGACACGCCGATCGCCGTCGCGTCGAGAACCGAAACCTCCAGCCTGCGTTTCGCAAGACTGCAAAGTCCCTTCCCGATGTATTTCAGCGACAGCAGAGCCGTCCATGCCACCCGGAGCGGATAGGGCAGAAACAGTTTTTTCGCCGCCCGCACCACAAACCGGTTTACCAGTTTTTCCTGGTAATACGCATTCAGCTCCCTGCCGGAACTCTGCAGCACCTGCTCCGGCACGTCCTCTTTGTTATACCGGAACGCTCTGAGAGCCTGAAAGATCTTCGCGCGTCCATCCTCGTAGCGGATTGCCACATCGCAGGTCCGTTCATACACGTGAACCTCTGTCACCTGCGGCAGCCTCTGCAGATAATACTGCAGGATATCCGCTTCCTCGCAGGTCATGACAGCCTGCGCCATGTGAAGCCGCATTCTTCCTTTTATCTCATGTCTGATTATGAATTTCATTCATATTCCTCCGGATCTTTTGTGATAAAAATATCATGTACACCAGACAAATGAATCATACTTTACGAGCTACACTTTATGGGACTTGCCAGGCGGGCCGAATCCCGCTGCGCGGGTTTCTCCCGTTATCACGGACACGTTCTGCCGGTTTCTGTCTGCTTCAGGATCTCTCTGTACAGACGCTCTACGCAGGCGCTCCTTCAGCCGCAGGTTCTCCGGAAACCGGAACTTCCTCCTGTTCTTCACAGGCTTCGCAGAAAGTTTCTTCTTCCATTCCCGCGTTCCTCTTCGCCGCTTCCTTTGCCGCGCGCTCCTCGTTGATCTGTTTCGCTTCCGCGAGCACATCTTCCGCGTTCTCCTGGATTGTCGTGACAACCTTCATCACACAGTCCTTCGCGCGCAAAACCGCCGCTGTACAGTGCGTATAGACCTTTTTGGCGTCATTGCTGCCGAGCAGCTTCAGTCCCGCAGTGCCGAACAGAGCGCCCCCGGCAAAAATTCCAAGCTTTTTGTACTTAAAAATATCCATTATTATTTTCCTCCCATCTGCTGCCTACTTATGTTTATATCCGGTGTACATGACCATTATGAAACAAAAAACCGCTGCCCACGCCCAAAACTTATGCTTCTTCATTTTTTCACCTCACAAATCAAAAATCTGCCGTGAAAGCTCTGTTTCTATGCAAAAGATGCTGTGCTCCGGCATCGGCCGAAGCGGAGCAAACCAGAGAGCTTTCATTCATGGCGGCGCCCTGCGTGCAGGGCATAAACGTTTTCTGAGTTAGTTGCATCTAACATTACATGATTATTTTATACACGTTTGCACCAAATGTCAAGCAAAAAGTTAGTTTTATATAACTCTTCGGAACTTTGGGGGTACAGTTCACACATGCACTGTCGCGGAGCGTTGTTACATTCACGACCCGCAGGGGAGTGAACAGTAACACTTCGCGGTCCAGTCTGCATATATTACAACAGTTAAAGAAAAGGAGAACATTTATGAGAAGAAAATTTCTTTCCCTGCTGACCGCGGCAGCGCTCACGGCCGGCGCTTTGTCCTGCGCCTCCTGTGCCGAGGAAGCGAAAGAACCTGTCAAGGTAACACTGAACGAGGTCGCCCACTCCATCTTCTACGCACCGCAGTACGCCGCAATCGAACTGGGGTATTTCGAAGAAGAAGGAATTGACCTGGAGCTGGTCTGCGGGTTCGGCGCCGACAAGACAATGACAGCCCTCCTGTCCGGTGATGCCGATATCGGCTTCATGGGATCTGAGGCCTCAATCTACACCTACGTCGGCGGTTCCGCGGACGCACCGGTCAATTTTGCGCAGCTCACCCAGCGCGCCGGAAATTTCCTTGTAGCACGCGAGGAAGCTGAAGATTTTCAGTGGAGCGATCTGATCGGCAAAGACGTGCTTGGCGGCCGCAAGGGCGGCATGCCGGAAATGGTATTTGAATATATTTTGAAACAGAACGGCATCGATCCCTCCGAAGTGAATATCGATCAGAGCATCGATTTCGGTTCCACGGCAGCCGCTTTCTCCGGCGGGCAGGCCGATTACACCGTCGAATTTGAACCTGGAGCCACGACTCTCGAAAAAGAAGGCGTCGGTCATGTCGTCGCTTCTCTCGGCACAGATTCCGGCTATGTCCCCTACACGGCCTACTGCACGAAATCCAGTTTTCTCGCGGAGCACGCAGACGTTGTCCAGGCGTTCACAAACGCTCTGCAGAAAGGCATGGACTATGTGAATACGCATACGCCGGAGGAAATTGCAGAAGTCATCGCCCCACAGTTTGCCGAGACGGATCTGGAAACGCTGACCACGATCGTGACGCGCTATCACGAGCAGGATACCTGGAAAGAAGATCTGATTTTTGAGGAAAGCAGCTTCGAGCTTCTGCAGGATATCCTGGAGAGCGCGGGCGAACTTGAAGAACGTGTTCCGTATGAAGATCTGGTAACTACCGAATTTGCGCAGGCCGCCGCCAGATAAAACCTGACCGGGCCTGCGATCGAGCAGGAGGCGGTTTTCCCTCCTGATCGTCCGCGCGGCCTGTGTGCTGCGTCAGCAACTGATTTTCATGCCTGGGACTGCGATCGAGCAGGAGGCGGTTTTTCCTCCTGATCGTCTGCGCGGCCCGGGGGCTGCGTCAGCAGCTGATTTCCTTATACGGGCCTGCGCATAAGTATCCCGCGGCCAGGGCCGCGGGAATCATCCTTGTCTGATACAACTGTGAGATCTTAATATCCGGTCACACTTGTGGCATGCAGGGAACCATCCGACAATGTTGTATCAATTCCGACTGACACATACTGTCCGGTATAAATTCCATCTGCCGCGGAGATCGACGCATCTCCCGTATTGATCGTGTAGGTATTTCCGTCATCTCCTGCCACCACAATCACGCCCACTCCGGCACTCGTAATCGTTCCGCTGACAGAACCCGGCGTCGTATCCGGCGAACCGCCTCCCGACGTATCCCCGCCGGTCGAACCGCCTCCCGACGTATCTCCGCCGGCTGAACCGCCTCCTGACGTATCCCCTCCGGTCGAACCGCCTCCTGACGTATCCCCTCCGGTTGAACCGCCTCCCGACATGTCTCCGCCGGTTGAACCGCCTCCTGACGTATCTCCGCCGGTCGAACCGTTTCCTGACGTGTCCCCGCCAGTCGAATCGCTTGAATATCCGGGATCCGTTGCGCTGACATAGGATTTGCTGATATATGCCTGCGAACCGTTGACCGATACAATAAACCAGTTTGCAGTCTCTCCGATTACCGTGACGGCCGTACCGCCGCTCAGGCCTCCCACCTTATCCGTGCTGGTGCTTGGACCAGAACGCATATTTACATCCGTCGTCGTATAATACGTGTAGCTTGTCTCATAATCCACTGTACTGTTGTACTCCGCCTGCTGAACAGTGTCATCATCGGTTCCTCCGGCCTCCGGCGGCTGTCCCTGATCATCCGGAGCGGCTGAATTATCCGTATTGTCTGAATCGTTCGCATTCGAATTATCAGAAGCACCTGAACTATTACCAGAAGCATCTGAGCTTCCCGTCCCGGAACCCACCGGAGAGGACACCAGAAATGCCTTTGATATATAGCCGACAGCTCCATTAATGCTCACTTTAAACCACTGGGAAGTTTCACCGATTACCGTGACCGCATCTCCCTTATACAGGGAGTATATGATATTCTCATTCGACTCTGTGCTCGGCTCCGCACGCACATTCACAACGTCAGCCGCGTAAAGCTGCATGGATGTTCCATAATCCGTGAGGGATTTGAGCTCATCCTCCGCTGTGACAGGGCTGTCAGTCTGCTCCTGGCTGCCGCTCTGATCTTCACTCTCCGGCCGCATATCCTGCTCCACGCCGGTCTGGGTCTGCAGCGGCTGAATCAGTTCGCTGAATGCCGGATTATTCAGCACCGTAAAGCTCTCAACGGATTTAATAACCGTCTCAAGAAGCGGCCTGTTGTTGTCCGTGACTGTCCCTGTGACAACGTACGCCTGATCCTTTGCGATGATTCCGTATGTAACGGCATACGCCCACATACTGGTAGAATTGTAGCTGACCACATACTCATAGGTATTCAGAGTACCCGCGCTCAGATTTTCAAAGCTCTCAATCTTGAAAGCATTTTCCCCCGGGTACTGATTCGAGAGGTTTCTATCCAGCTCTTCCTGTGATCTTGCCACAGAAGAAATGTTTCTCTTCATCTGATTCTCATCGGCCGCATGTACGATGTTGATCATCGCTGTGCCGCCGGAGAATACACGCATTTCATCCACATCCTGCGTCACCTTCCAGGTGCTGTCCGGAAGCGTGATCCTGACGCTTTTATCCTGCGCCGTATACACGACGTTTGTCTCAAGCTCTGTCTCTGTCTGTGTCTCCGGTTCCGTCTGTATCTCTGATTCTGTCAGACGCTCAACAGGCTTTTCCGTCTCCTGGTGAACGATCTCCTTATCACATCCTCCGATAAATAACAGCAGACCGAGCAGCAAAACAAGAGCACCTGCAAATTTCTTTCGGTTTCTCATGTTACGTCCTCCATTCTACTTAACACCCCTGTCCGTCTTCCTGCACTCTGTCCAGGTGAACGGCCCTGTTGTTACTGTTCACTCTGCACAGCTGCAGCCTGCAGCTGATTCCCTCTCGCAGCTGCATATCCAGCAGGCAACAGCACATCCTTTATCGCCCGCTGTCATTTACACTCCCTTCCGGACAAAACGTAAAAAACAGGTATTTTCCAATACCACTGTAAAAATAATACCACGACATTGCGGCTTGCGCAACGATTACAGCCGCGAAAAACGAAGATTAACATTTCCGTAACTTAATCTTAATCAGTTTTTTTAAAAAGTTTACATATCAGTCTTTCCGTTTCTGCAAGCCGTTCTTCCATATCTGTTCTGTCTTTATCTGCAAGAATTGCCACAAACAGATTGTATTCATCAATCAGACCCTGCCCATGCTCCACATGCCATGCGCCTGCGTCGCTCCCAAGAGCAATCTTCGCTCCCAGTTCATACGCCCTGCGGATATTCGCCGACTGGAGCCGTTCAAGGCGGCAGATCACCGCATCGTCAAAACGTCCGGTTCCTTTCAGATTCGAGACCGTCACAATTGTCGGCACCCAGACGGCATGGGAGGCGGCAAGCGCCTGCAGGCTCTCCTCATCCATAAAATTTCCGTGCTCGACGGAATCCACCCCCTGCTCCACCGCATCCTGTACGGCCCGCGCCCCGTTCACGTGCGCCATCACAGCGAATCCTTCCTCGTGCGCGATGTGGATCATCTCCCCGATTTCCCCGCGGGCAAGAGGTTCCTCCGTCACACCGCCGTCCCCGGCAAAGTCCATGATCCCGGAAATCATGATCTTGATAAAATCGCCGCCGCGTTCCCGCACCTTCAGCACCAGCTGATGATATTCCTTCATCGTGTCAAATCCAAGACCCACAATCCCGCCGTAATGTCCGTTTTTATGAATCGCAAAGATGGGCGACCGGTAATCGATCCCGTATTCCGGGGCAAGCTGCACCGCACGCTCCGAGACGCCGAGCGCGTCTCCTCCGTCCCGGACAAACGAAATCCCAAATTTCCGGTACGCTTCCAGCTTGTCCCTTATGGCCTGTTCATTCACTCCGTTTCTGTGAATCTGAACAGCCTTTTTGTAATTTACCGCATCCATGATCAGATGCGCATGACACTCTCCAAACATCTTTCTTTTGTTCCCCCGTTTCAAAAAATCCGTGGCATCACAGGTCAAAATCCTTTTCTTTTTTGCCCCTCGGATGCAATGTCTGTATTTGCAGACTTTCTGTCATCATTTTAGTATACCTGATTCTGTCCGACAACGCAAGACGCCGCTTTTAACTGTTAAAATATAAGAAAACAAAGAATGTGCCAAAGGCACATTCTCGCGCCGAGCGCGGCTGCGAAAGCAGCATTTTCCATGCACGCGCTCGTGCGCATCCGCCGGAGGCTTTTGTGTCACAGGACGAAATTTCCTGTGACACAAAAAACTGGCCTGCTTCAATTTTCTGTTTCTGGCTATGGAAAAAAGCCAGATTGCTGATATACTCTTGCTATTCTGTTAAATATACAGGAAAGCCCACGGATCGCTTCGGGCTTTCTTAGTAGGAGGAGGATTTTTATGAAACGAATTATGACAATCCAGGATATTTCCTGTCTCGGACGCTGCTCGCTTACGGTCGCCCTTCCGATCCTTTCCGTGATGGGCCATGAAACCGTCATTCTTCCGACGGCAGTGCTCTCCACCCACACACAGTTTTCTGATTTTACTTTCCGCGACCTGACAGAAGATCTCATGCCGATCGCCAGCCACTGGAAAAAAGAGAATTTTAAGTTTGACGCGATTTATACCGGATATCTCGGCTCAGACGAGCAGATTGAAATTGTAAAGAAATATTTTGAAATGTTTGCAAACGACGACAGTACGCTGCGCATCGTAGACCCCGCCATGGGCGACAACGGAAAGCTGTACGTCGGTTTTGATGAAGCTTTCGCAAAAAAAATGGCCGGTCTGTGTGGAAAAGCCGACATTATTCTCCCGAACCTGACGGAAGCGTCCTTCATGCTCGGCCTTGACTATCAGGCGCAGGGTTACAGCGAAGAGTATATCAAGGATGTGCTGCGCCGTCTCTGCGATCTCGGCGCAAAGAAAGCCGTCCTCACCGGCGTCTCCTTCCACGAAAAGGAACTCGGCGTCATGGCGTACGACGCGGCTTCCGATACGTTTGAGTCTTACTTCAATGAATGGCTCCCGGTGAGCTTCCACGGCACGGGAGACTGCTTCGCGAGCTGCTTTGCAGGCGCTGTGCTGCAAGGCAAGTCCGTCTATGAATCTTTTAAACTGGCGGCTGATTTTATCGTTGCCTGCTTAAAGTGCACGCTGGCCGACCCGGATCACCATGATTACGGCGTGAATTTTGAGGAAGTGCTGCCGATGCTGGCGCCGGGCGGCGGCCCTGCCCTTCTTTGACGTGAGAAGGATTCAGGATTCACGTCAAAATTGAGCATACCTGCAAAACATATATCAGTAACTGTTTTTTCGCTTTGCACGCTCAAACACGGCAGAGCGGACGAAACCCGCACAGTGGATTTCAGCCCGCTCTGTCTGCCTCTCTGTTCAGCCGTCCGAACTGCTGTTCATTCCAATCGACTCTCTGGCAATCCAGTCTTTCAGGAACTTCATCGTCTCCGTGAAATCTTTATTCACACCATAGCTGGCGTAATCTATAATATAGTCCACCTGGTTATCCTGGTCTCTGATGTGGAAGTCAAGGGATCCTTCACGACCGGAATAACGTGTCACAACCTCATACGGCATGGACAGGAGATCCTTCCGGTATGCCTCAACCAGCTGCCAGATATCCTCCTTACCTTCAATCGTGATTGAATTGTCGTACCACTGGTACGCGGTGTCTGCTTCCTCCGCCGTCTCGCCTGTCTGCGGCAGGAGTTCCATATCAGATGGCGGCGGAAGTTCGATGTCAGCCGCATATTTCGCCTCAGAATACTCTCCGTCTGATTCTGTCTCTTTCTGTTCGGATTCCTCATCCGTTTCCCCGGCTGACTCTGTCTCTTCCGCCTCAGATTCTTCTTCCGCCGAATCTGCCAGATTTTCTGGAACCGGATCTCTGAAATCAGGTTCCTCAGAATCCGTGTTCCCCGCATCAGAACCTTCCGCCTGCTGCTCTGCTTTTGCCAGCTCCTTCAGCATACCCTTATTAAGATAGATATTCACATATTCTATACGGTCGGGATCGCACCGCATAATCGGATAGAACCGCTCGCGGTATCCAGGATCCTCCAGCAGCTCGCCGATGCTTTCCGTGACAAGCTCCAGCGGTACCGTATACCGGCGGTACACTTCCTTTCCGTTTTTCAGCCGGTATTTTATTTCCACCTCCGTAAGAGTGATATCCTCTTCTTCCCACTGTTCCTGGAACCGCTCTTTGTCAGACAAAAAATCTACACCGTACTGAGCAACCTTATAGATAGGATCGATCGTTTCCGTCTCCAGATAGTCAGACTCCCATTCATGGAATTCCTGATCCGCCGGAACCCATACCCGGTAATCTCCAAAATAGTCATACTCGTTTCTGAACGCCATCGCGGCGACCTCTTCTTTTTCAGGAAGCCAGGTATTGTAGCCGAATACGTCAAAGCGGAATACCAACAGGATTGCAAAGGATACCGCAAGCGCAAAGACCAGCTGCGCCTTGTTCGCGAACACCTGCCGGATATCCCAGCGGTAGATAAATTCCATGATCAGACCGCCAAGCAGACCAAACAGCAGGATAAAAAAGACCGCCCATGCCATACTGTCCTCAAAAATCTCGTATGCCGCCAGTCCCGCGAACAGCGAGGACGGAACCACAAGCGCGATCTTGATCAGCCCCTCCATCCACGAAAAGGCGATCGCGCACCCTGCGCGCTCCGTCTTTCTCTTCTGATAGAGAAGCAGGGAGACTGCCAGAAGCGCCGCGATCAGAAGGACAAGCTGCAGCACGGCCGTAACCTTCGGCCAGGCCATCTGCCAGCTGTCGTTGACCAGACTTTTCCGACAGTTCATATCGCTCATCAGAGCCATCATCCAGGGAGAAGAGAAAGATAAAGCCGTTTCCCAGTTCGAATAATACCTTCCCGGCCAGGTCGGCAGAAACATCTCTCCCAGAATGACCGACAGAAGATACCACAGGGGAATGTAGCAGCCGAGCACTCCCACCGCCAGAACCGTCGTCAGCATCTTGCCGGTCAGCATGACCGCGAGCAGCGTGCCCGCATAGCTTGCCAGAAACTGCAGGATCCCAAAGCCTGTGGACGCGATCAGCTCCGCCGTACCTGCCGCCCAGGTCACTTTGTAGACGACGCTCAGCAGCAGCACGAGCGCCTGGCAGATCACATACGGAATGATAAAGGTAAACGCGCTTCCCGCAAGCTTCGCGGCGAACAGCGTCCGGCGTTTTAAGGGCAGGCTGTGGTAAAAGTCCAGCTTTACCGGCGAATGCAGG
>CANQAR010000016.1 GCA_947588845.1 uncultured Lachnospiraceae bacterium | reverse complement strand
TCAAATATCACATTTGATTATAATTTTGACTATGGTATCCAGATTATGCCTGTTGTAAAAAATATGGAGCATTTCAACCACTGGATTGGAGCATATCCATTCTACAATAATGTTCAAAAAGAGGGAGTGGGGTTGTATGCAGCATGAACTCCAGGAAAAACAAAACATAAAAGGCGCAGCATTGATTCAGTTTGTTGGACCGCTGTTGTAATCTAGGAGTTATCATGAGGGTGGTTAAAGCTGTCATAGAGAGCGAGGTGTTGTCATGACCATTGAAGCTATCTGGATCATAGCAATATATAGGCTACAGTTTACGATAACAGGCTGGAAATCACTTCTCCGGGTTAAACTTCCAATGGGACCTTTGGAACGTATGAAAGAAGGTTATTCTCAGATTTGTAATGAAGCCCTTGCCTATGCGTTTTCTTACATGAATCTGATTGAGCATTGGGGTAGCGGTATTCCGAGAATTATTGGGAAGGTAAGAGCCGCCGGATTGCGAGAACCGGAGTTCATCGGTGGAGAGTTGATTTGCGCATTAATATTTATCGAAGTCAGATTAGCGCCAATGGCGTTAAAAATGACATAAATGGCGTTAAAAATGGCGTTAACCTGGCAGAAATAGATGTGCCGGATCAGAGTAAAAAGCTGCTGAAGATCGTTGCTGAGAATCTAACAGCAACGCAGGCTCAGTATGCGGAACTGCTTGGAGTATCTAAACGAACAGTTTCCAGAACTTTTGCAGATTTGCAGGAACGAGGTATGCTGGAACAGCAGGGAACCAGAAGAAAAGCAAGATGGGTTATTATAGAAGAATCCAGGAGATGCAGTATGGATACAGATTAATCAATAAAGGATTTAGAACAGCAGCTTGTTGTGTTTGTGGAACTTTATCAGAGCCTTACATCTTTTGCTTAAGATTAAAAGCTTGTACTATTAGTCGGTAAATCCCCACATTCTTTGGTTATTTTTTTATTGTTCCTGAATTATCCGTATTATGTATAAATCGTTATAATCTTCTATGCCACATATTGAAAAAGTGTTAATTTGTATGTTATAATGTCAGGCGGGGAATAAATATACAGCTGGTAGGAGTATAAGATGCCTGGTGTTAAAAAGACAGATGTTTTATGGGATGATGATCCTGTTGATATTATATCGGAGGCTAATTTTATCTGGAGCATTGCCAATAAGCTCCGCGGTTCCTATATGCCGGATAAATATGGCGATGTTATCATTCCGATAACAATTATCTGCCGCTTTGAATGTGTGCTGGAACGCACGAAGCAGGACGTAGTCAATACCTACAAGAAAAATCCGAATTATCCTGCAAAGGCTATGCAGCGGATTTCCAGATATCAGTTTTGCAGTACCAGTCGACTATATGTTTGCGGAGTTGTTCGCTATATTATGGAGAAACTAAAATGTGTCACACTACTGTTTGGCTGCATGGGTATGGATAGGGGGGAGATGGATGGTATATCTTACAAAAAATTACGGAGACGGTAGATAAAGATTTAAAGAAAAGAGATTTACAAGAAGTAGCGTGGATAAGTGCTGCTTCTATAACTAAATTAGGGAAGAATAAAAATATGAATACAGAGATATTAGAAAAAATATGCCTTGCTCTTGGTTGTAAATTTTCAGATATCACGGGTCTGACAAGGGAAGGAAACAGACAGGAGGTTGATGTAGCCCATGAATAGTTATACACCATACCAGTCAAGATATTTTGCAGAGCAGATTCTTTTGCAGCGGCCGCAGTCCTCAATAGATGGTTTGGTGTCTGCTATGTCCGGTGTGAAGGTTGACTTAAATCCTCATCAAGTGGATGCAGCACTTTTTGCAGTGAAATCTCCTCTTAGCACAGGTGCTTTGCTTGCCGATGAGGTTGGTCTCGGAAAAACAATCGAAGCAGGTCTTGTCCTTGCACAATGCTGGGCAGAACGGAGAAGACATATACTGCTGATTGTCCCTGCAGCTCTCAAAATGCAGTGGCGATCAGAGCTTTTTGAAAAGTTTTACATAGATTCTATTTTGATGGAGTCTCCTGTGTATAACAAGTTACGCAAAGAAGGAGTTACTAATCCCTTCGATGTGAGGGATAAGGTGGTTATTTGTTCTTATCAGTTTGCCTCAAAAAAGGCAATAGACCTGCAGCTTGTTCCGTGGGATCTTGTTATCATAGACGAGGCTCACCGCTTGCGTAATGTGTATAAGTCCAATAATGTCATTGGGAAAAAGCTTAAGAAGGTCTTGAACGGTAGGAAGAAATTGCTGTTGACGGCTACACCTTTGCAAAACAATCTGATGGAGCTTTATGGTTTGGCGAGCATTATTGATGACCGTTTGTTCGGAGATGATAAAACTTTCCGTGAGATGTATGTCTCAGTTGCCAACAGCGATTTAAGAAATCAGAGTTTAAAGAAACGTCTTGCTCCGCTATGCCAGCGCACACTCCGTAAACAAGTATCTGAATATGTTAGATATACAAGGCGTCATGCAATTCTTCGTGAGTATACTCCGACAGCTGATGAAGAGAAGCTGTACAATGGTGTTTCTGAATATCTGCAGACAGATAAACTCTATGCCTTGCCTGATGGACAACGGACTCTTATCACTATGGTATTGCGCAAACTGCTGGCATCTTCTTCATTTGCCATTGCAGGCACACTCCAATCGCTTATCGATCGGCTAAACGATTTACTTTCCGGTGTTGAAGCGGAACTTTCTTTGGATGATTATGACGGCTTTGACGAACTGATGGATGAGGCATCTAGGGATGACGAAGAGGCTGCTGCTGAGGATATCCTTACCGCGGATCTTATGCGTGACCGGTCAGGCATTAAAGCGGAACTTGAAAAGCTGAAGCAGTTTGCGGAACTTGCATCTAGTATACAGACAAATTCAAAAGGCGATGATTTGATTTTAGCATTGGAACAGGGGTTTGCTAAGACTGAGGAACTCGGTGGACAGAAAAAGGCTGTTATTTTCACAGAATCTAGAAGAACACAGAACTACCTGTTCAATCTGCTGTCGCATAATGGCTATGAAGGAAAAATCGTATTCTTAAACGGTACGAATAATGATGAAAACTCCAAGAAAATTTATGCGGAGTGGAAGGAAAGGCATAAAGACGACGGTCTTGTCTCGGGGGCAAAGCAAGCGGATATGAAAGCAGCTGTCGTTGAGGAGTTTCGGAATAATGCGAGTATCCTTATCGGAACCGAAGCTGCCGCTGAAGGAATTAATCTGCAGTTCTGTAGCTTGATTGTCAACTATGATCTGCCTTGGAATCCGCAGCGCATTGAGCAGCGTATCGGACGCTGCCATAGATATGGTCAGAAAAATGATGTTGTTGTTATAAATTTCTTGAACCGTAAGAATGCTGCGGATAAGCGTGTCTACGAGCTACTTGACCAGAAGTTCCGCCTGTTTGACGGCGTGTTCGGTTCATCAGATGAAATCTTGGGCACTTTAGAATCAGGTGTGGATTTTGAAAAACGGATCTCCGAGATATATCAGAAGTGTAAAACGGCTGAAGATATTCAGCGTGAATTTGACACTCTGCAGGAAGAACTCTCCGATGAAATCGAAGACAAAATGGCATCCGCAAGGCAATCCATTCTCGAGAATTTTGATGAGGTCGTTGCAGCAAGACTTAAAAGTTGTCAGGATAATACAGTAGCTAGTCTTGATAAATTTACACAGTGGATTTATTACTTCTTCCTCGCGCACGGGGCGGAGCGTGTCAAACCACTCTCCCAGTGGAGACTTCAGTTTGAGGACGGCGATGTAAAAAGAACTTATAACCTTAGATGGAGAGACGCTGAAGAGGAAGGGGATGTATTTCTCCGCCGTGAAGACCCGTTGTATGAGTCGTGGCTGCAGGAAAGCTTGTCAGCCGAACTTCTACCTGCCGCTATCCGTTTCTATCACACTGACTCAGAGAGAAACATATCCTTTTTTAATACCCATCAGGGCATTAAAGGGGTGCTGTCTGTTGATAAGTTGGCTTATGACGGTCTGAGTCATGAGGAGCATTTAATTTTTACTGTTATTCCGGAAGATGGAACTGACATAGATGAGGATATCATCAACAGCATGCTTGGTTTGCCGGCGGAGATTATCGGTGATTGCACTGCGGAAACGTCGGAGTTAATACAGCTTCGTAAAAAAAGGCTCGGAACACAGCAGGAGCGGATTGAAGAAGCGAATAAGAAGTTCTATCTGGATGAATGCGACAAACTGGACGCCTACAGTGAAGACCTGAAAGAAGGACTCCAGCGGAAGCGCAAAGAATTAAACGAGCTGATTAAAGAAAAAGAAAAAGAGTGCCGTGCAAATACGAACCTTCCGCTTGACCGGATTATCGATATGAAGGATGAGATCAACAGGTTGAAGGCCAAGCGCACACAGATGCAGCGTGAAATTTATCAGCAGGAGGATGAGATCGATATGCAGAAGGATAAGCTGCAGGATGAGATACGCCAGAAGCTGAACGGCAGGACGGAGATTTCACATATTATGACCATTTCGTTCGAGGTCGTGTAAAGGAGAAGGAACTATGCAGAAATTGGAACTTACATGGATAGGAAAAGGACAGGAGCCGGAGGTAGAACCTCGCATTTTGCTTCACGATCCATCTAAGGACTACGGCGATCCGAATTCTGAGAATATGTTGATACATGGAGACAACCTCTTGGCACTGAAAGCGCTGGAGCAACAGTTTGCCGGACAGGTGAAGTGTATCTATATCGACCCACCTTATAACACGGGTGCCGCATTTGAACACTACGATGATAATCTGGAACATAGCCAGTGGTTAAATTTGATGTATCCACGTCTGAAGATTTTATGGAATCTCTTATGTAAAGAAGGTAGTATATGGATTAGCATTGATGATGACGAAGGCCATTATCTCAAAGTATTGTGTGATGATATTTTTGGACGATCTAATTTTATTAATACGATTGTTTGGGAAAAAAATATGCACCCCAGGGTAATGCTCAATGGTTTACGGATAGCCATGATTTTATTTTAGTGTATGCAAAAAACAAGGCAATTTGGCACCCGAATCTTTTGCCTCGTACTGAAACAATGAATGCTAAGTATAAGAATCCAGATGGTGATCCGCGCGGTCTTTGGCGTCCTGATAATGCTACAATTAGCTTATCTGGGGGCCAGCGTGGTGCTCAGTATGCTCGTACAGGAGTATGTGAAAATATTTATGAGCTTCACGCACCAAATGGAAAAGTATATCTTCCCCCACAGGGACGGTGCTGGTATTATCCAGAGTCAAAGATGATGGAGGCAATTGCAGAAGGGCGTATTTACTTTGGTCGTGATGGAAAAGGTGCGCCGCAGTTAAAACGTTATATGTCAGAAGTCAAACAAGGCTCGGTCGCGATGACTTTATGGAAAAGAGAACATGTTGGAGACAACCAAGACGCAAAAAGGGAGGTAAGGGAGTTTAATCCAGAGTCAATTTTTGCTACCCCAAAGCCGGAGCGACTTATTGAGCGTGTTCTTACGCTTGCAACAAATCCCAATGACCTTGTGCTTGACTCTTTTCTTGGTTCTGGCACAACTGCCTCAGTTGCTCAGAAAATGGGCAGACGATGGATTGGAATTGAGCTTGGTGATCATTGCTACACTCACTGCATTCCGCGATTGAACCGTGTGATTGACGGAACAGATGCAGGAGGCATCACCAAAGATGTAAGTTGGCAAGGAGGAGGCGGATATAAGTTCTATGAACTCGCCCCAACGCTGATTGTAAAGGACGAACATGGCAATGATGTGTTTTCTGAACAGTATAATGCCCAGATGCTTTTGGCGGCGGTTGCGAAGGTAAACGGCTACTTCTATGCACCTGATCCGGCGGTTTTTTGGAAACAGGGATATAGCCAGGACAACAGCTTTATCTATGTTACCACGCAGTATCTAACAGCAGCCATGCTTGACAGTCTTGCCAAGGATGTGGAGGCTTTTGAGAGCCTGCTGATCTGCGCTCCCGCATTTGATGTCGGTCTGAATAAACGCTACGATAATATTATGGTGAAGAAGATACCGCAGTCCTTACTCGATAAGTGTGAATACGGCGTGGATAACTATAATCTGAATATCGTTGAAGTACCAGAATTTGATGAGGAGGATTGGGCAGATGATTAAGGAATCTTATACCGAGAATTTCTACTCATACAATTCCAAGTACATCAACAATGCACTTGCTTTACGTCTGCCGCAGCATGAAAGCCTAGAGATTTTTGCGCGTCTTTGCGATACAATAAGCTTGGCAAAGAACCCTATGACAATAGAGCAGATTTGTGCGGAACATCAGGCGGAGCTTGAATCCCTTGATACAAAAGATAAAAGGTCAAAGAAAATCAGTGAATGGGCATCGGCTGCGGCTGCGGAATTTTACGTTGATGACTTGGCGGCGGTTCGTGAGCTGTGTCCGACATTGTCCTCTTTTGAGCGTGACTTCCCTTCGTTTTGCTTTGCTCTGGCGACAGGTATTGGCAAGACCCGCCTTATGGGAGCCTGCATTGCCTATCTCCATTATGAGAAAGGGATAAAAAACTTTTTCGTGATGGCTCCGAACCTCACGATTTACAGAAAGTTGAAGGATGATCTCGGAAATCTATCTAATCCAAAGTATGTGTTCCGAGGACTGGATAAATTCGTGAATCCGCCTCGTATTATTGATGGAGACAATTATAATGATTTCCGTCAGGGTACTTTCGGAGTAAATGATGTAGTAATCAACATTTTTAATATTGCCAAACTGAATTCCGACAGCAAGGTTTCCTCCGGCAGCCCGGCTCGTATCAAGCGTTTGAACGAAGTGCTTGGGGAGTCTTATTTTGCGTACCTGCAATCCTTGGATGACTTATGTATTTTCATGGACGAGAGCCACCACTATCACGCCGATAAGAGTTTTGATGTTATCAATGAGCTACGTCCGATTTTGGGTGTGGAATTGACCGCTACACCGCAGATTCAGAAAGGTGCGCGTAAAATCGACTTTAAGAATGTGGTTTTTGAATACACGCTTGCCCACGCCCTGAATGATGAGAAGTATGTAAAAGTGCCTGCCGTATTCACCCGTAAGGATTTCAGGCCGGAAGAATATACGGATGATCAACTTGATCATGAAAAGCTGAATGACGGTGTCCGTCTGCATGAGGAGACAAAGAGCCATCTTGAAATTTACGCACGCACTTTCGGAAAGCCGATCGTGAAGCCTTTTATCCTCGTGGTAGCAAAGGATACCGACCACTCAAAGAAAATCAGAGAGTATATTACCTCCGATGACTTTTTCCGTGGTTATTACAGAGACAAGGTCATAGAAATAAACTCTTCACAGCGAGGCGCGGAAAAAGACGAGAACATAGAGCGGCTGCTTTCGCTCGAACAGCCGGATAACAAGATTGAGATTGTCATTCACGTAAATATGCTGAAAGAAGGATGGGATGTAACCAATCTCTATACGATAGTTCCCTTAAGGGCATCTGCATCGGAAACTTTAACGGAGCAGACAATTGGCAGAGGTCTGCGTCTGCCCTATGGCGAGAGAACTCATGTCGATGAAGTAGATCGGCTTTCTATCGTCAGCCATGATAAATATGAGGCAATCGTCAATCTAGCAAACGATCCGAATTCCCTCGTAAGACGTGTTTATTATATTGAACCAGAAGAAACGGGAACACCGGATGAACAACGTGTTACCGTGGAGATGCCAACAACCTACGATGAGATGACATCGGACACAGGCTATATGGAGCAGCTTGCACTAACCTTTGTGCGGGAATCAACTGCTCACTATGGAACGGATCAGCCTCGAACACAGGAACAGGGTGCACAGGTTGCAAGCTTTGTGGCTAATTTTGCTTCTCGTTCAGTCGTAGAGCTGAACCGACAAGTACGAAGCTTCGATGCCGCAAAAGACCCGGAAACAAGAAAATTCGTACAGAACAGCGTTATTTCAGAGACTATCCGTCAGTTTCCGGAGATGAATCTGAGTCGGGAGGAACTTGAAGTCGTTGTACAAAAAGCGATTGATACTTGTGTACAGGCGTTGACAGATAATGTTATACCTATTCCGCAGGCTGTAGTCCAGCCATTTACGGAAGTAAAGCAGGGGTTCTATCCGTTTAAGCTTGTTACATCAAGTATGAGCTGGCATCCGTCTGATGACACCATGATTGGAACCGAACTTCAGGAGGGTGGGCGTACTTTTGAATATGAGAGCGACTTTCACGCACGGGATGTCGTGGACACACCGGAGAATGAAATCGTCCGCCATATTATTGTTAAGGATGATGTGGATTACCATGCCACTTCCGAACTGTTGTATTCGCTAGTTGAGGACGCAAAACAACACTTTTTGTCGTACCTAACAGAAGAAGAATCTATTAAGGTTATGCATGACAGACAGAGTACTATTGCAGAAATAATCTATACTCAGATGAAGCAGCACTTTTTCCGTGATGAGACACATTTCAGGGCATCGGAAATGCGTCCATTCTCCAGAATTGAGACAAGTTTCGGTGGTAAGTTCCGTTTTGACGAGATATATGATTTACGTGCTAATATACCTGCCGGCGAAGTAAGGCAGAAAATTTTTAACGGTTTCACCAAGGCGTGTCACACACTCTACAAATTTGACAGTAACACAGAGCGTATTTTTGCCATTGTTTTGGAGAACGACAAGGAAGTCCTGAAATGGATGCGTCCGTCTCCGAAGCAGTTTAACATTTACTATGGATCGGATGGCATGAGCAAGTACGAGCCTGATTTTATCGTTGAAACAAAAGACAAAATCTACATGGTTGAAATCAAGGCTCGCAACGAGATGGAAAATGCAACCGTAAGGGAAAAAGCCACAGCTGCTGTTGTATACTGCAATGCCGTATCTACTTGGAATGCTAACAATGGCGGAAAACCGTGGGAATATACACTCATTTCACATGATGAAGTTAGGTTGAATTTTAGCTTTATGTACCTTGTTAATAATCATGCGAGTTATGTACAGATGGGTATTGTATCAAAGACGTTGTTACGATAGATCAGGTGTGTGGAATCGACGGGATGCTGTCAACGTGTATTCTTATATTAAGTATTTCAACTTGTCGGCGGATGTCCGTTTGTTTGGGCAGGAGTTTATGGGTCAGTCTTATGCGGTAGATCTTGCGGAAATGCTGATTAAAAACCAGAATTCAGATAATTTCTGTCATGCCGATACCCCGAAAGAGGACTGCTTTCCGGTGTGAAGATGTGTTTCATGATTGAGAATCCTTCATTTGGAAAGCCTTGGAGCGGCGCTGACGCCAAAGATGGTCAGGAGGTCGCTGTGAGAAGCTGAATATGCGAAAAGGTTTAACGTGACTTCCGAGCGGCGGTTCCCAGCTTCTTTTCCTGCGGTCGACTGGAAATAAGTTAGGACGTGTTGCGCTCATCGAAAACAGATCTTCTTTGTTTACCGGTGGTGTATCGTCCGGCGAGTCTCAGGTGCGCCGCTGGCTCTTGTAACAAGACCTGATTAAGGCGATTATCGCCATGCTGACGGATCGTGTGGTGGTTGACCGATGTAGCTGCAGAGGGCAATCCTCTGTATGGACTACAAAGCGGGTTTGATCTGTGCGATGGATGAGAAGTGCACGTCAAATGATCTGACTTATGAGCTGACGCACAATACAAAGATCATCGTCACGACGATTCAGAAATTCCCATATATTGTGGATGCAGTTGCGAACCTGCAGGGCAAGTGGGTTACTGTTATCATCGACGAGGCGCACTCCTCTACCTTAGGAAAGGATATGCAGGTCATCACGCAGTCCCTTGGTTTTGGTGATCAGGAATATGAAGATGCTGATGATATGATTAGCGATCAGATTGAAAAATCCGGGAAGCAGTCAAATGTCAGTATGTTCGCATTTCAGTTTATGCAGAAGAAGGCGACACGCATGGTAAAGAAAAACAAGTTTCAAGACTTGTGATGAAGTTGCCTCAGCCGGATGGTTTTAATCTAACAGAGGCGAAGATGGAACGGCTGGGGCAGATCATCGCGGAGATCAACTCCTGCACAGGAAGAGAGTACGACAAAGATGAGACAGTGAAGTCCATGCTTTAGATTCGGGATATTCTGCTGAAATCCGAGCGTTTGAAGGCATCAGCAAAGAATAATGCAGAGATAGACTTTGAGTTCTCGTTTTATGATGATATTGATGATGCGCTGATCGGAGGACTTGAGTAGAATCAGGATTTCTTTACCCTGCTTCTCAATAACGAAGCGATGAAGAAAGATGTGTTTGGCATATTTGTCAGCGAGATTTATAAGAGTTTGAGACAGATTCGTAAAAGGAGTTAAAAATTTATTGATTGAGGTGAAGTAAATGAAAATGGAGTATATTTTTATAAAGCAAAAAGATGAATATTGTGTATCACAAGAAATGTTCCAAAATTTTTTGTGTATAAATAAGCGTATCAAGTTAAAAAATGAAGAAGACAATAAATCAAATATTATTATTTTCGATGAACAAAATCTTGAATACAGGTTAGAGTTTACTGAAGTTGAAAAATCTAATGAAATAATTTTTCATTTAATAGTTGAAATACAAGGAGCCGGGGAAGAACAGGCAGGTATATTAGAGAAGTTTGATTCGCTCGTTAAAGAGATTAATGAAAAAAATGGAGCACTGTTTTCTATTAATACTATATGGAATGATGTTTCATCATATTATGGGAAGAAATTATATTCAGACATTTCAAAAGTTGAAAATATGCTGCGAAAAATTATTTATCTATTTATGTTGAAAACGGTTGGGAGCAAATGGATTGAGGTAGGTACACCAGAAAAATTTAAAGTAAGTATTAATAATGTAATAGAGAAAAATAATAAAGCAAAAAATGATATTAATGCAGAATGGCTTATATATGCAGATTTCATTACCTTAGGTTATTTTTTTACTGCGCCATATTCAAGAAAATCAGATTTAAAAGAGTTGTTTAATGAACTTAAACAATATGGGATAAATGAAACGTTAAATGATGAGGAAAAACAGAATGGCAATAAGAAAAAAGGAAAAAAAGTGAAAGTACTGACATCAGATATTATAGGAAAAATGTCTGATGAATATGAACCAAAAAATAATTGGGATCGATATTTTTCAGATAAGTTAGGTGACAGAGGGCAAAGGAAGTTTTCAGATGACTGGGGATCGCTTTATAATATTCGTAATAAGGTAGCTCACGGAAGACCAATAAATAAGGCAGACTTTAAAAAAGCGAATGAATTGATAGAATTATTTACCATGACTTTTGATAAGTGTATAGAAATAATAGATACACTTGAAATTACTGTTGAAGAAGCGAAAGCTGTTGAAGCAGTTGCACAACAAGTAATCCAGAAAGAGCAAGAAGGTATATTTGAAAGAGAAAAATTGTTAGAAAGGTTAAAAATTACAGGAGCAGTTTCAGATTCTGTTCTTAGAACGGGAAATATTTTAAGTAATGTATCTAATGATTTGCTAGGTAGAGGAATTTTTACTTCTGATACGCTTGAAATTGAGCCGACATTGTTAAATATGAGTGATAAAGGGTTGACATTGGGAATTCAACATACGAATAAAATGTTGGCACCTCTATTATCGCAAATAATTATTTCACCGGAAGTTAATGAATCTTTAAAGGTAGATAGAATTACGGCAGCATTAGATGAACCTATAATTCTTAATTCACCGTTATCCAGTTTGTTGGGGATTAATGGAAATACAAATTTAGCAGCAAAGCAGAAAACGGATTTTTTAGATGTTGAAGCTACTGATTCGAAAATTCAGATAAGCAGTTCGGAGAACCCTAAAAATGAGAAAAAGTAAATCAACACATGCTGCGCAAATAGAAAGCCACAAAACATATTAAAATATTTTATACGATAAATATAATGTTGACTACTACTAAATATTGTTATATAATGCGAATAAGCAAACAGATTTTGCGCCTGAGAAGGGAATAAGGTTAATGATAGATATGAATTACAATAATTGTAGGCAATATACTTGCGACTTTGAAAAAACAGAATAGAAGACAATCCGAATATCTGCGTAATCTATAGACACAAATATTGTTAATGCTTTTATGGGAAATAATAAAGGGATAAAATAAATCAAAAAAGCAATCGAAAAGAGGTGCAAAGCATGAAAAAGGGACTTCCAATCGGCGTTGACGGATTCAAGAAACTTAGAGAGAATGAGTTTTATTATGTGGACAAAACGATGTTTATCGCAGATCTTCTGCGAGATAAAGGGGAAGTAAATCTGTTCACGCGGCCGCGCCGCTTTGGGAAAACGCTTACCATGACCATGCTGAAAACCTTTTTTGAGACTGGCTGCGATGGAAGCCTGTTTGACGGGTTGAAAATCTCGCGGGAAAAGGAACTGTGCGATAAACACATGGGGAAGTATCCTGTGGTCTTTCTTACGATGAAGAGTGTGGAAGGGCGGAACTTTCAGGAGGCGTATGCGGCGCTGCGCAGGGTTATCGGCAGGGAGGCGCTTCGGCATTTCTTTTTATCAGAAAGCAACCGGCTGTCTCCGGAGGAAAGAGAGATATACCAATCCCTGACGAAAATGAAAGACGGGACGTTTATAATGCCGGAAGATGTCCTTACTGACAGTCTCCGGATTCTGTCGGAGCTTTTGTCAAAACATTACGGGAAGAAGACGGTCATTCTGATCGATGAGTACGACGTTCCTCTCGACAAGGCGTTTCAGGCTGGGTACTATGACGAGATGGTATTGCTGCTTCGTGGGCTGCTCGGCAGCGCGCTGAAGACGAATAATTTTCTGGAATTTGCCGTCCTGACGGGGTGCCTGCGCATCTCAAAGGAGAGCATTTTTACGGGGCTGAACAATCTGAAAGTCCACACGGTCACGGACGCGCGGTACGACGAATATTTTGGCTTTACGGAGGAAGAGGTCGGGGAGATGCTGGATTTCTACGGGCTGACCGACCATGCGGAGGCGTTCAGGGACTGGTACGACGGGTACCAGTTCGGCAATGCGAGGGTTTACTGTCCGTGGGATGTGCTCAATTACTGTGACCTTCTGCGGGCAGATCCTGACGCCAGGCCGGAGAATTACTGGGCGAACACGAGCGGGAACGCGCTGGTGAGGCGTTTCGTTGACCGGGCGGAAAAAAGTACCCGGGACGAGATCGAGCGTCTGATCAACGGGGAGACGATCGAGCGGACGGTGAACCAGGAGCTGACTTACGGCGAACTGGATAAGACGATCGAAAACATCTGGAGCGTATTGTTCTCCACCGGGTATCTGACGCAGAGAGGCCGCATGGAAGGGAAGAAATATAAGCTGGCGATCCCGAACAGGGAGGCCCGGGAACTGTTTGTCGAACAGATCTGGGAGTGGTTTAAGGATACGGCGCGGACGGATACCACGAAGCTGGAGCAGTTCTGCGAGGCTTTTGTCCGGGAGGAGCCTGAGGTAATCGAGGAGCTTCTGAACGGTTATCTGTGGGATTCGATCAGCGTGCGGGACAGCGCGGCCCGGGTGGACAGGAAGGAGAATTTCTATTATGGAATGATCCTGGGACTGCTGCAGTATGAGAGCCGGTGGCTGGTAAAATCAAATGCGGAGTCAGGAAAGGGGTATGGAGGTATTCTGATCTGGACGCCGCAGAGGACGGGCGTGGTCGTGGAGCTGAAATATGCCCTGGACGGGGAGCTGGAGAAGAGCTGCGCGGAGGCGCTTGCCCAGATTGAGAGCCGCAGGTATGACGCGGAATTTAAGAGGGAAGGCATGAAGAAGATCGTGAAATACGGAATAGCTTTTTATGGAAAGAATTGTCAGGTGGAGATGGAATAGAAAGATAGAACTTTATTTCCAAAGGGATATATCAGGTAAGGAGAGACGTAAGCTATGTCTATTAAGTCAATCAGTATAACCAACGTGATGGTATTTCAGCGCCAATGGCGTAAAAACAATGGCGATCCAAAGGCTGGAGAGGTAGTTTCTGGAGACAGAATGTGTGATGCATTTGAACTGAACTTTTCTGATGGGATCAACGTTATTATTGGAGAAAACGGAATTGGTAAGACAACGCTTCTCAAGATGATTTATGCGGCGGCACAGTGGTCAATTGAAAGGCCGGATGTTGGGAAAACAGATAAATTTATTAAATTTTTCTCCAATAATTTATCTGACAGCGATATGCTCAAAAATTCTGACCGTAAGGAAGACTATTGCGCGTTTGAGGTGTCGGATGGAAAGCATAAATTTACCTATAGTCTCTCACCGTATCCGCCCTCACGCAGCAGATCATTTCCAGATTTTTGAATTCTGTCACAAGTGTTGTGACAGGCTTCTTTGGATACCAGCTGTCACACAGGAGGATGACCTGCCTGACGAAAGAAAGCTCTGCCATGACAGAATGGACCATGTCCGCGGCGAGTTCCAGTTTGGAAAGTTCTTTCGTCCACAGCCGGTAACCAAGGGGTACGGAAAGATAAAAGATCCCATCCGCTGATTCCAGAGGCACATGGAGCATAATGCTGACGAAACAGTGCCCGTCCAGATAACTGGAGCCGTTATGAGCGGCGTGGTCAAACAGTCTGGAGCGTGCCTGAAATTTCGTACCGTACTTTTCCACCATGGTATCATCAATGGAAAGGAACACAGAGGATTCTTTCAGGGAAGTCGGCACGCAGCCCAGGGCAAGTCTGGCGGTTGCGGCCGCCCACCCTGTGTGGTTAAGAGCGGCATAATCCAGTGTATAGTAAAAAGAATTCAGGGATTTTCCTGTGAGCTTTGAAATAATGTGGATCCATGCGGAGCGGAAAGATTCCAGCGCCAGCATGGAAACCGTCAGCAGGAAGAGGTTTTCCGCGGTTGGCAGTGATGCATCCTGAAAATAATTCCGGAAAAACCAAAAAAGCCTGCAAAAAGTATGGTTTCTGTTGTAGAATAAGCGTGACATACAATCTCCTGTTTGTGTAGGGTTTTAGGTTGGCGCTTATACTATACACCAAACAGAGCAGGTTGTATGTTTTTTTATTGCACAAAACGAAAAAAGTTGTAAAATGCTGTATTGAAGTTGAAAAGGGGGAAAATACCATGATGTATCCATTTATGACATTGGAAGATCATACAGAAATCGTTCATTCAGAGCAGTTGGAAAATGGTGAGGTAAAAGTGTATATTGAAACACCGGATGAAAAAGACTGTTTTCATAATATGACCTGTTATCTGCCTTCTTACCGTATGGAAGTGAACGGTTATTCAGATGAGGAGGTTGCGTATTTTTTGGAAATTATAAAATCTACAGCGCACCTGATTATTGAATTTTCAAGAGGAGGAGGATTCATGAATGCCTCGGGTTTTTAGGATTGGTTCTTACTGGGTTTATTTTTGGGCGAATGAAGGTAAACCATGTGAGCCTGTGCATGTTCATGTGTCAGAAGGGAATCCATCGGAGAATGCGACAAAGATATGGATTACTTCTTCCGGGAGATGTCTGCTGGCACAAAATAATTCAAATATTCCTCCGAAAACATTACGTAATATTATGAGAATTATTGAAGCGCGAAGTAACGAAGTTATAAAGAAATGGATTAATTTTTTTGGAACAGCAGTGTATTATTGCTGATTGTGATTAACTGAATATGTATGATAACGAGTATGAGAAGGTCGTAAAATATAAGATCGTTTTCCATAAGAAGAGCCCAAAAGCGGCGACAGGCCGGGAAAGGAAGGAATAGTTCAGATGAGAGTTGGCATGGGATATGATGTACACCGTCTAGTGGAGGAAAGGAAGCTGATTCTCGGGGGTGTTGAGATACCGTATGAGAAGGGACTTCTGGGACATTCGGACGCGGATGTGCTTTTGCATGCGGTCATGGATGCGCTGCTTGGCGCGGCGGCGCTTGGGGATATCGGGCGGCATTTTCCTGATTCGGATCCGAAATATAAGGGGATTTCAAGTTTACTGCTTCTGAAGCATGTGGGCGCTCTGCTGGAGGAGAAGTGTTTTTTAATCGAGAATATTGACGCGACGGTTATTGCGCAGAGGCCGAAGCTGAAGGATTACATGGATCAGATGAAACGCAATATTGCGGAGACGCTTGGAATTGACGAGGACAGGGTCAATGTCAAGGCGACGACGGAAGAAGGGCTTGGTTTTACTGGAAGTGGCGAAGGAATTTCAGCACAGGCCATCTGCCTTCTTCAGCCTCTGCTGGATATTGTGGCAGATGACAGAATGCAGGCGGGAAACGGAGGATGCGCAGGGTGCGGCGGATGCCCGATGAGGAATGATTTGTAAGTGAGAGGTTCTGAGAGTCGATATCACCTGTTTATAGGGAACGACAAAACGATTTTCGTTTTGCTCGTTCCCTGCGCCGAATTTGCGCCGCTCAGGCGGCAGTTTTCCGCTTCAAATTCGTGCGCATCCCCCGGAGGGCTTATAGCAAACGGCAAATATTTTTGTCGTTTGCTATAGAACCGACTGAAACAGGGTGAAGAACGAAAAGGAGACGACGGGTTGAAATTTCGAAAACTGGAACGATGGGAACATGACAGGACGAAAGCTCTTTACGAGACGGTGTTTTCGGAGGATAAGGGAGCGTTTGCCGATTATTATTATACCTGGAAAACGAAGGATAACACGATCTATGTGGCGGAGGATGAGAGTGGGATTCACGCCATGGTGCATTTGAATCCGTTTGAGGTCAGTGTGTGCGGGAAAGTGCAGGTTCTACATTATATTGTGGCGGTCGCGACGGAGGAATCGTACCGGCATCGGGGCCTGATGAGAAATCTGCTGAATATGGCGATGAGGGAGATGGCGGAGAGCGGAGAGCCGTTTACTTTTCTGATGCCTGCTTCCGAGGCGATTTATCTGCCATTTGGGTTTCGTTTTGCAAACTGGCAGAGGCAGGGAATGTTGCGGGCGAGGCCGGAGAAAGATCTGAATGACCAGAATAAGGAAGATGGGCAGAAGGTAAAGTGCGCGATATTTCGGGCAGAGCGGGGACCGGAAGAAAAGATGTATCAGGCAGAGTGTGACGTGAAAGATGAGGCAGGGGCTGAATGGGAAAGCGGAGGAACCTGTACAGAATGCCGCCGGGTGTGTCCCAGAGAAGATTCACGGAATCAGCGAGGGTTAGCAGCAAGGGGGATCCGTTCAGAATGCCGCCCGGTACGTCCGGGAGAGTATCAGGCGCTGGCGGATATGGCAAATGAAACGCTGGCAGGACAGGCCGATATTTTCATCTGGAGGAATCGCGCTTACTATGAACGTCTGGTCCAGGAACAGCGCTGTCAGGGCGGAGACGTTATGGTTGTTCTGGCGAATGGGAAGATTGTTGGGACGTTCTGTACTGCGCGGGAAGAGTCGGAAGACAGCGATGAAGCAGATTGCTGCAAGGGGGAATCCATGGACCAAGAGCAGAACTATGCGTTTGAGTTGCGTGAGATAATCGCTGTCGGGGAATTTCAGGATCTGGTTTTTGTGGCGCTGCAGAGTTTTGCCGATGAAAATGGAAACTGCAAAGTATACGGCTGTCCGGACAGTCTGCCGCTTGCGCAGGAGGAACGTGTTCCGCTTATGATGACAAGACAGCTTTCCCAGGGTGATGGGGAGCCTGGAGAGGCAGTGCCTAGACCGGGTGTTTCCTTGCAGACTTCCGGGCTTTCTGCGACGCTTGAAGAGCCCGGAGGGAAAGAGCGGGCTCATCTCAAAGCGGCAGAATTGTCAGGAGCGGTTATTTTTATAAATGAAGTTGTGTAAAGTAAGACGTAAGTTGGCAGGATTTTTCGTTTTATCTTTGCGCGGAGAAATCGGGACTGACACAGGCTGATTGCTCCATCACGATTTACGTGAAAGCAAAGTGAGAGGAGAATGTGTCTGGAATTTTATCCTACATAAGAACAACTCTCCCGCTCGATCAGTCGGCAGGGCAGTTCCACCCGGATATTTTCCTTGTGGCCGCGGTGGATCCGGTCGAGCAGTATTTTGACCGCGTGGTGCGCCATCTCGCGTTTTGGAATGTCGATCGTGGTCAGGCTGAGAGAGGACTGCTGGGCTTCCTGGATGTTGTCGATCGATATGATTGACGGAATGTATTTCTTGTTTCGGTGTTTTTTCAGGCAGTCGAGGACACCGAGCGCCGTCGCGTCGTTTGCGCAGAAGATGGCGGAGGGCAGAGGCTCCTTCTGCAGCAGGAGTTCCATGATTTTCATGCCTTCCTGCCGGGTCTGGCTGGTCGGATAGATATTGGAGTAATCGAGCGGAAGCCTGTGTGTGATCAGCGACTGATAATAGCCGATATAACGCGCCTCATAGGAGCAGTCTCCTATGTAGGCGATTTTTTTGTGCCCGAGCGAGACCAGATAGTCCATAGCTGCGGTGGCCGCGGACAGGCCGCTGCAGACGACTTCGTCGTAATCAAAACTTGTAGGGTTGCGGTCGATTCCGGTCAGGCTGTGATAGCGCCGTTTTAATGGAGCGATCAGCTCCGAGGGGCATTTTCCGAGCAGGATGAGGCCGTCTGCCGCCGTCTGTCCGGAGGGAAACGGACTCAGGTTTCGGGAAAGTTCTGTGACGTCGGGCAGGGTCAGAAATTGTCCCAGATGACAGCCGTTCTGCAGCAGTTCTTCGCGCAGGGCGGCATGCAGTTCTTCAAAAAAGGGATCGACATCAAGCGACTGGAATCGTGTGAGAAAGATATCGATGATCAGCGGTCTGCTGTTTTCCTGGCGTTTGCCAAGTTTTAAGCTACGGGCAGCCTGATCCGGCAGATAGCCCAGTTCCTGTGCGTATTTCCAGATGCGCTCCTGCAGCGCAGGGTCGGAGCAGTGGTATTCCGGGCGGTTCAGTACGCGTGAGACGGTGGAAACGGATGCGCCGCTCAGGCGTGCGATTTCCTTCAGTGACATAAAATACCTCCCTGTTGTTTGATAACGTTTGCAGAAATATAGAAGAAAATTATAGTACAGACTGCGGATAAATGCAAGAAAATCAGGAAAGATAGACTTGAAAACGTTGTCGATTTTTTGGTTGTTATTGAATTTGATTTTTTTTATCATAGATGCAGGCTGTTGATCACGGATGACCAACAGAAAACAAATCTTTGAAAAAAGAGGTCTGGGCAGATGATGACTGGAAAATATGCAGAGCTGGAACCAGGAAAGGAATCTGGCTGGCCAGAGAAAGAGATCCGGCTGGATGGAAGCCAAGGCCGGAACAAAAAAGTTGAGCAGAAAGCGGTGTAAATCAGACCGCAGGGGAGGATTTCAGGATGAAAAAGATGACAAGGACAATCGGAATTATGGCAATGACGGCGCTTGCGCTGACAGGACTTTCCGGGTGCGGAAAGAAGGAAGAGGCGAAGGAAGTGAACGTTGGTTACTTCAACAATGTGACGCACGCGCAGGCTTTGTATATGAAAGCGGAAGGAACGCTTGGAGAGGCGCTTGGCGATGATGTCTCCATTACCTGGACGGCGTTCAATGCGGGTCCGGCGGAGGTCGAGGCTCTGTTTTCCGGGGATATCGATATCGGATATATCGGACCGGTACCGGCGATCACGGCGAATGTGAGATCAGATGGGGATGTATCAATCCTCTCGGGTGCGACGCTGGCGGGCGCGGAACTTCTGCGCGCGGCGGGCAGCGACATTGAGGAAGTCGCTGATCTGGATGGGAAGACCGTGGCAATCCCTCAGATCGGAAATACGCAGCATCTCTGTCTGCTGAAGCTTCTGGAGGACAACGGACTGTCGACGACCGAAGAGGGAGGAACAGTCAATGTGGTCGCGGTGGATAACGCGGATGTGCTGAACATGATGGATCAGGGCAATATCGACGCGGCGCTGGTGCCGGAACCGTGGGGCTCGACGCTTGAGGGGAGCGGAGCCGAGATCGTCCTTGACTATGACGAGGTGTACCGTGACGGAGACTATCCGGTGGCTGTTGTGGTTGTGCGGAATGATTTCCTGAAAGATAATCCGGAGCTTGTGAAGAACTTCCTTAAGGCGCATGAGGAGACGACGGCTTATATCAGCGAGAACAGCAGTGAAGCGGCAAAGGTCGTCAATGAGGAGATTAATGAGGCCACGGGAAAATCGCTGGAGAGTGAGATTCTGGAGAGCGCTTTTACAAAGATCCAGGTTTCCACAGAGGTGAGCAGGGAAGCGATGGAAGATTTTGAGAAGATTTCGCTGGAGCAGGAATTTATCCAGAAGGAGAGCAAGGATCTCTATGCGGAGATTTCCTGACGGGGAAAGCGATCGAAGTCTTCGCAAAAAGGAAACGGACGCTGCAAAAGAACAGGAATGTCACGACATCCGGGAACGTCGTAGATTCGGAAATGCAGAACAGAAAGCAGAGCGCCGGGGAGCATCCGGCCGAGTGAACACGCATTCCCGGCATATATCAGCGGGAGGATACTATGTCACTGATTTTAAAAAATGTAAGCAAGCAGTTTGACGACGCCAGTCAGTCAACGTTGAATCATATTGATCTGGAAATTCGCGACGGGGAATTTCTCTGTATTGTCGGAAAGAGCGGATGTGGGAAGAGCACTCTGCTGAATCTCGTGGCCGGACTGGATCAGCCGACGGAAGGGGAGATTCTTCTGAACGGCCAGAAGGTGACCGGGCCGGGGGCGGACCGGGTGGTCATGTTTCAGGAACACGCGCTGTTTCCGTGGAGGAACGTGATCGAGAATGTCAAGTTTGGCATGGAGATCGCGGGACTTCCGAAAGCGGAGCAGGAAGAAAAAGCCATGCATTATCTGCGCATGATGCAGCTGGAGGATTACCGGGATTATCCAATTCACCAGCTGTCGGGTGGAATGCGGCAGAGAGTCGCGCTTGCGCGGGCGCTGACGCTTGACTCGCAGATTCTTCTGATGGATGAGCCGTTCTCGGCGCTTGACAAGCAGACTTCAAACCGATTGCGCAAAGAACTCCAGGAGATCTGGATGAGCATGAAAAAGACGATCCTGTTTATCACGCACAGCGTAGAGGAGGCCGTATATCTGGGCGACCGGGTAGTCGTGATGTCGGATGTGACGGGCAGCATCAAAGATGTAGTGCCGATTGAGCTGGAGAGACCGCGGTATGTCTATGATGAAAAATTTGTGGAATATCGTCACCGGATTCTCAGCGAGGTGCAGGGTGAAGAAGAGGTATAAGAATGAAGAAAAATAAAGGAAAAACACTGGGAGTAATTCTGTTTTTTGCCGGAATACTGATTGCGTGGCAGCTGGTCTATTTTGCGGGTGTGGATCTGCTCTCTATCTGGAAATCCTACGCGATGCCGTCTCCGTCCGGCGTGTGGATCAGTTTCATCAAACTGGCGGGGGATGGCTCATTGCTTGCTGCAATTGTGTACAGTCTGGTGCGCGGAGCTATCGGGTATCTGATCGCGCTTGTGATCGGAGCGGTTCTGGGATTTTTGATGAATCATTTTGAGTATCTGCACCGGAACCTGCGTCCGCTTGTAATGGGAATCCAGACGCTGCCGAGTATTTGCTGGGTGCCGTTTTCGATCCTGTGGTTCGGGCTTACGCAGCAGGCCATCATCTTCGTGGTTGTGATGGGGTCGGCTTTTGGTATGGCGATTTCGGTGGACAATGCGATCCGCAATGTGCCGTCGATCTGCCTGAAGGCGGCGAGGACGATGGGAGCGAACAAACGGCAGATTTACAGGAAGGTCATTTTGCCGGCCAGCCTGCCGGAGATGGTCTCCGGACTGAAGCAGGGATGGTCGTTTGCGTGGAGGGCGCTCATGTCCGGTGAGGTCATGACCACCTGCACGGGACTTGGGCAGACGCTGATCACCGGAAGGAATCTCGCGGATATCAATCAGGTTATGCTGGTCATGATCGTGATCGTGCTGACCGGAATTGTGATCGATCAGACGGTGTTCCGTCAGATCGAGAAGAGAGTGTACGCGAAGCGCGGGATGTAAATCAAAGACCCCGCCGCAAGCAGCGGGGTATCAATCTTGCAGCGCCCCAAGGGGCGGGATATTTGGTCTCCGCTCCGCTTCGGGTCTGCACTCCGTTCCGGTCGGTTCTAAACGAGCGCCACTGGCGCTCAGAACCGGTGCTGACCGTGCGTCACTGGCGCACAGCACCCTCGCGGCATTCGTTAAATATCCATGCAAGCACGGAGCAATCCGGGGACTTATATTCATGGTGGAGCCCGCAGCGCGGGCATGAAAGTTTACTGTAACGAAAAAATGGTTAAGTAAATCATCCTGTCCTGCCGACAGGACAACACCATGAATAAAAACTGATTACACTTTGTGGGAGACTGGTCTGAATTAAACAGGCCGGTCTTCTTTCAATTTTGCGCAGGCCAGGGCAGGGAAATCAGCTGCTGACGCAGCACCGGGTTGCGCGGACGAGCAGGAGGAAAAAACCGCCTCCTGCTCGATTATAGGATGTGAACTGATTTTCCCTCATATTTTTGTTTCCAGGCAGATAAAATTCCCTATGACTTTGTTGTATACAGGCAAAAAATTCCCTAATTTTTTGTTGTATTTCATTTTCACGAGAGTATAATAAAGATTAGAAAATAAATACAAGAGAGGATTTTTATGATTTATCTGCGTCGGTCCGGATATTTCAACTGCATTGAAGTTTTTTAAGATGGACGGGAGGTTCGACGTTATCTGCAGTGGCTCCATGCTGGGAATCAACTACAAAAGAATTAGAGAACAACAGTGTAGGTTATAAATCAGATTATGAAATGTTTTCCATGGATTTTGAAGAATTTTTGTGGGCAAAAGGATATGGGGCAGACTTCATTGACGATATGATGAAGCATATGAAGCAATTGTTTCCTTTTAATGCCGTGGAATTGCAGATATGCCATTCGGCCTTCCTTGATTTTTGTATTCTGGGAGGTATGCCGGCGGTTGTTCGGGAGTATGTCGAAAGGGGCACTTTTGAAAAATCACAGGAGATTCAGAGACAGTTGATCGCTGATTATAAGGAGGACATCAGAAAATATGCAGAAGGTGTCGACCAGGCGAGGATTTTAAATGTATTTAATCACATTCCGGTACAGCTTGCGAAAGATAATAAAAAGTTTCAGATTTCCAAAGTGGCTTCCGGAGCGCGCTTCAAAGATTACCGGGGCTGCATTGAGTGGCTTGCTGATACGGGAATTGTGAATCTCTGCTATTGTCTGCATTATCCGGAGCTGCCGCTTAAAGGAAATTATGATGAATCGAAATACAAGATTTATTTTGCGGATTCCGGACTTCTGACGGCCATGCTGGACGAGGAAGCGCAGGATGATCTGCGCGTAAACAGAAACCTCGGTGTTTATAAGGGAGCCTTGTATGAAAATATTGCAGGGGAGGCTCTGGTAAAAAGCGGATATCAGCTTTACTATTACAAAAAAGATAACTCAACTCTGGAAGAAGATTTCTTCGTCAGGACGGCTTCTGAACTGATTCCGGTTGAGGTTAAGGCCGTGGACGGCAGGGCGAAGTCTCTGAGGATATTGATCGAGAGCGAAAAGTATCCGGATATCCAGTATGGAATAAAATTTACCGGAGGAAATATTGGGTATGGAAATAAGATCTATACGTTTCCGTATTATTGCGCGTTTCTGCTGAAGCGTTATCTGAAATCACAGTGATTCATCGTTAAAGTCCACATACCTGCGGAACTCAAGATATTTTTCTGAAAAGCTTTGTGGAGGAGAGGAAATTGAGATACAGACCAGAATATGATATGAAAGTGATCGGCAGTAATCTGAGAAAGTGCCGGGAAGAAAAAAAGTTTAGTGTGGAGGAAGTAAAAAATTATCTTCGGATAGGCTCTGTACAGGCGATTTACAAATGGGAGGAAGGAAAGAATTATCCGCAGGCTGATAATCTGCTGGCTCTCATGGAGTTATATGATGCCGGGCCGGGCGATATTACAGGACGAGGAAAAAGGAAGAAGCATCTTTCTGACGTTTCTGTGGAAGATGCAGGGTATATTTTATATGGAAAAGGATGCGGCGCTGAAATTATATGCATGAAAGCAGGAAAGAGGCGGAGGGAATATCTGAAGAAATATTACGCGGAATTGTCGGGAAGAAGGATATGATCAGATAGAGATGTCTGGTCATATTTCTTTAACTACAGCGTCAATGACAAAACAGGTGATCCGTTTTATAATTTATACGGTAAATAAAGTATTTTTTGTTTTTGATTAAAACAATGGAGGTTTATCGTATGAAGATCAGGATTGATTTTGTGACAAATTCAAGCAGCAGCAGCTTTGTTCTGGCCCGTAAATCCAGGCTTAGCGACAGGCAGAAAAAAGCACTGCTCGAATTTATTGAAGGAAAATTCCTTGGCGAAGAAGTTCTTTCCCCTGAAAGCAGCGAAGAAGAGATTCAGAAATTGTTTGAGGAAGACTGGGAATTTGAGGATGAGGACAGACAGAAAGAAGTGAGAGATGCTCTGGCAGCGGGGAAATCAATCTACAGTGGAGATGTAGATTTTGAATGTGCTGGTGAATACTATGCAGAAATATTTGAGTCCGTCTGGAGAATTATGGAAAAGAACAGCGATGGGGATTTTATCACGATTGATGGGGATCTGTCCTATTAATCTGCGCTGTCAAAGGCAGATACATCAGAGGTACTTATGAGGATCAGAAAAGAATCACAGTTTATCTCATGTTTTGACGAGAATACCGGAAGCTATTTTCGGAGCGGCATTATTGAAAATGGAAAAGACACAGGAGAAGATCCGTTTATGGCTTCCTTTCCGGAACTTTTAGATGTGGGCGTTATGGGACATTGTATTCATGGCCGGACCGGTTTGTGCATGAAAAGCGGTGTGGAGTGTTATCAGGACGGATTACATTCTGCCAAAGCCAATATGAGTCTGGAGGATTTTAACGATCTTGCGGAACAGTGCAGGGATCGAACCTGGCAGTTTGCGCTGGGAGGATGCGGCGATCCGGATCAGCATGAACATTTTGAAGAGCTTCTCAGAATCTGCAGAGAAAATCATATCGTTCCGAATTTTACCACATCCGGTTTTGGAATGAATTCAGAGAAAGCAGAGATCTGCGGGAAATACTGCGGCGCTGTGGCAGTCAGCTGGTATCGGAGTGATTATACGCTCCGGGCCGTGGATATGCTGCTTAAGGCTGGCGTAAAAACCAATATCCACTATGTACTCAGCAGGGACAGTATCAGGGAAGCCTTGGACAGACTTAGAAATAAAGGATTTCCTGCCGGGATAAACGCAGTCATTTTCCTGCTTCACAAACCAGTGGGACTGGGATCGCGTGAAAAAATGATCTCTGCTGATAATAATGAGTTTCATGAGTTTATACGATATATAGGCACGGACGGACTGTGCTGTAAAATCGGTTTTGATTCCTGTATGGTTCCGGCGCTCATCAGCCATTTGGATGATATAGATCCGGATAGTCTTGACACCTGCGAGGGGGCCAGATGGTCCGCGTATATTACGCCTGATATGAAAATGATGCCCTGCAGTTTTGACAATCAGGAAGAGCGCTGGGCAGTGGATCTGAGGAATCATACTGTACAGGAAGCCTGGGACAGTGCGCAGTTTGAGGATTTCAGGAATTATTTCAGAAAATCCTGTCCTGCGTGCGGGGAACGAAATATCTGTATGGGGGGATGCCCGATCAGACCGGAGATTGTATTATGTGAAAGACCGGCTAAAAAGATCCTGTCTTAGCAAGGAAGAAACCAGGTGTAATTAGATTTGAGGGCAGAAAAGTGGTTTGTACTTTCTGCCCTGTTCTTATTTATGCGATTAAGAGAGCCTGTTTGCGGGTTTGTTTTTTGTCCAAAGAGCCTGTAAAAATATTTGCTTCAGAAGAAAAAACAGGATATAGTATTTTCAGAGAGGAAAACCTGAGTACGGAAAGGGGCGTGGCAAAATGGAAATACCCAAAAAGAAACTCCCGATTGGGATTGAAGATTTTGAAGAACTTCGTTTGGAAAATTTTTATTACGTGGATAAAACCGGACTGATCCGGGATCTCCTGAACAACTGGGGGAAAGTGAACCTGTTTACGCGCCCGCGTCGGTTTGGGAAGACGCTGAACATGAGCATGCTGGAGTATTTTTTCTCTCTGGATGGGGACAAGAGCATTTTTGACGGGCTGGAAATCGCAGAAGAGAAGGCGCTCTGCGAGGAATATATGGGAAAATATCCGGTCATCTTTATTTCCCTGAAGGGGATAGACGCGCGGACTTATGAAATAGCGTTTCAGATGGCGGCGATGACACTGAAAAGCGCGGCGGGAAAGATGCAGTATCTTCTGAATAGTGATGCTTTGAGTGAACAGGACAAAGCAGACTACCGAAAACTTCTGGACGATAATATGAGTGAAGGAGTCTTTGGTAACGGTCTGAAAAGGCTGTCGGAACTTCTGGAAAAGCATTATGGTACAAAAGCGATCCTGCTGATTGATGAATACGATGTTCCTCTGGCAAAAGCCCACGCGAACGGCTATTACGACCAGATGATCTCCCTGATCCGCAGCCTGCTGGGGCAGGCCTTAAAGACGAACAGCAGCCTGAAATTCGCGGTGCTGACCGGGTGCCTGCGGATCTCAAAGGAGAGTATCTTTACCGGGCTGAACAACCTGAAGGTCCGTTCCATTACGGATGTACATTTTGACGAGTATTTCGGTTTTACGGATGCGGAGGTAAAGGAACTTCTGGAGTATTATGGCTATCCGGACAGCTACCATGCGGCCAGAGAGTGGTATGATGGCTATCACTTTGGAAATGTGGATGTCTACTGCCCGTGGGATGTTCTGAACTATTGCGATTCTTTACTGGGTGACAGAGATGCACAGCCGGAGAATTACTGGATCAACACGAGCAGCAACGATGCGGTGAAGCGGTTTATTCAGGAAACGGGAAACGCGGCGACGCTTAAACGGAAGATTGAGCGCCTGGTGGCAGGAGAGCCCGTCACAAAGGAGATCCGGCAGGAACTGACCTACCCGGAGATCTACCAGACGGTTGACAACATCTGGAGCCTGCTCTTTACGACTGGTTATCTGACGCAGCGGGGAAAGGCGGAAGGAAGGCAGATGAAGCTGGCAATTCCCAACCTGGCGGTGCGCGATATCTTTGTGACGCAGATCATGGAATATTTCAAGGAGAATGTGCGGGAGGACGGGGAAACGCTGAACCGGTTCTGCGAAGCGTTAAAAAACGGAGAGGCAGAGACTGTGGAGAAAATTTTTACCGGGTATCTGAGAAGGACGATCAGCATCCGCGACACAGCCGTAAGGAAAGAGATGAAGGAGAACTTCTATCATGGCGTGCTGCTTGGGATCCTGGGAGTGAAGAGCCGGTGGGGAGTCACATCCAATCGTGAGATGGGAGAAGGGTACGCGGATATCCTTGCGGAGCCGGATACGGGAGATATGGGAATCATTATCGAGGTGAAGTACGCACATGACGGAGATCTGGAGTCGGCGTGTGAAGAGGCGTTGAAGCAGATTGAGCATACCAGGTATGAGGACGATCTGGAGGACGACGGGGTGGAGAAGATCCTGAAGTACGGAATCGCGTGTTATAAAAAACGGTGTCGGGTGATAATGGAGAGAAAAGCTGAGATGCTCTCATAGTCTGCAAATAAAGGCGGAGGCTTTCTAACCCCGGATGGGGTTTATTTTCCTCTGAGAAAAACAATTGAAGAGTGGGAATCCGCAAAGCGGCTGGCAGTTGCAGTGCAGCATAATTATTATAATTTTGAGTTCATAGTTGTGCTGATGGTTAAGGATTTTTGACATACACTGCCTTCCGTGGTATCATGGGGACAGGATTCCTGAAGGAACCAGAGGAAAGGAGAAGTACCATGAATGAAGTAAAACGTCCCAAAAAACCGCTGTTGTATTATTACGGCGTTGTTATGCTGATCCTGATGCTTTTTAACTTTATCGTCATGCCATGGTTTGCCGAGAGGCAGATCCAGGAAGTGGATTACGGCACATTCATGACCATGACAGAGGAGAAAAACATCGGACGTGTAGAAATCCAGAGCAATCAGATTTTGTTTACTGATAAAGAGGAAACCAGTATCTATAAAACGGGTCCCATTTCCGACCCGGATCTGGTAAATCGTCTGCACGCTTCGGGGGCGAAGTTTTCCGGTGAGATCATTGAACAGATGTCGCCGGTGCTCAGCATTCTTTTGTCGTGGGTGCTGCCCATCGCAGTTTTCGTTTTGCTCGGCCAGTTTCTGTCGAAAAAGATGATGGATAAGATGGGAGGCCCCAATTCCATGATGTTCAACATGGGAAAGAGCAATGCCAAGGTATACGTGAAATCTTCCGACGGCATCCGTTTTTCTGATGTGGAGGGTGTTGACGAGGCGAAAGAGAATCTGCAGGAGATTGTTGACTATCTGCACAATCCAGGGAAATACAAGGAGATCGGCGCTTCCATGCCGAAAGGAATCCTTCTTGTAGGCCCTCCAGGTACCGGAAAAACCATGCTGGCAAAGGCAGTGGCAGGCGAGGCGAACGTTCCGTTTTTCTCCATGTCCGGTTCTGAGTTTGTGGAGATGTTTGTGGGCATGGGTGCGTCCAAGGTTCGCGATCTGTTTAAACAGGCAAAAGAAAAGGCTCCCTGTATCGTCTTTGTGGATGAGATCGACGCGATCGGGCAGAAGCGAAATACTGGAAACATGGGCGGCAATGATGAACGGGAGCAGACGCTCAATCAGCTGCTTACCGAGATGGACGGCTTTGAGGGGAACAACGGCGTCATTATTCTGGCGGCGACGAACCGTCCGGAGTCGCTGGATCCGGCTCTGACCAGACCGGGACGTTTTGATCGCCGCGTTCCTGTGGAGCTGCCGGATCTGAAGGGCCGCGAAGCGATCCTGAAAGTACATGCCCGGAAGGTCAAGATTGCTGACAATGTGGATTTTCAGAAGGTCGCGCGGATGGCATCGGGCGCTTCCGGCGCGGAACTTGCCAACATTGTGAATGAGGCAGCGCTGCGTGCTGTCCGGGCAGGCAGGAAATTTGCGACGCAGGCTGATCTGGAGGAAAGCATTGAAGTCGTCATTGCCGGCTATCAGAAAAAGAACGCCATTTTGACGGACAAGGAAAAGAGGATTGTTTCCTATCACGAGATTGGTCACGCTCTGGTTGCGGCGAAACAGACGAATTCCGCTCCGGTGCAGAAGATTACCATTATTCCCCGGACTTCCGGCGCTCTGGGATATACCATGCAGGTGGAGGAAGGCAATCACTATTTAATGAGCAAGGAAGAAATCGAAAACAGGATCGCCACTTTCACAGGAGGAAGAGCGGCGGAGGAAATCGTGTTCAGTTCTCCGACGACAGGCGCGTCCAACGATATCGAACAGGCGACGAAACTGGCCCGCGCCATGATCACGCGATACGGCATGAGCAAAGATTTCGACATGGTGGCGATGGAAACTGTGACCGGGCAGTATCTGGGCGGAGACACCTCCCTGGCCTGCGCGGCGGAGACACAGGCGCAGATTGACCGACAGGTCGTGGAGCTGGTAAGGAAGCAGCATGAGAAAGCCGCACGGATCCTGATGGAAAACCGTGAAAAGCTGGATGAACTGGCAGGATACCTTTACGAACATGAGACGATCACAGGGGAAGAGTTTATGACCATTTTGAATGGCTGAGCTTTGCCCTGGTTCGGATTTCTGTGAAACGATCAACAATAACATTTATCATTGACAAACCTGTATAATTTGGTAGACTAAAGAAAGTCTGAAATGATAAAGTTTATCTGCAAAACGGAGTTCCCGAAGGCGCATGGAAACAACGGCCTGAGATTCCGTTTTGAAAAAGGAGGAATCCCGTTTATGAAGGTATATAATACACTGTCAAAGATGAAGGAGGAGTTCGTTCCTCTGGTGCCGGGAAAGGTCAGCATGTATGTCTGCGGCCCTACAGTCTACAATCTGATTCACATTGGAAACGCGCGCCCGATGATCGTGTTTGACACGGTGCGCCGCTACATGGAACACAAAGGATATGAGGTCAATTTTGTCTCGAATTTCACGGATGTGGACGATAAGATCATCGCGAAAGCGAACGAGGAAGGCGTGACGGCGCAGGAGATTTCTGAGCGCTATATCGCAGAGTGCAAGAAGGATATGGAAGCGATGAATGTCCGTCCGGCGACGACACATCCGCTCGCGACGCAGGAGATTCCGGGAATGATCGAGATGATCTCAACGCTGATTGAGAAGGGCTACGCCTACAATGTGGACGGAACGGTGTATTTCCGCACCCGCCGTTTCAAGGAGTACGGAAAGCTTTCCCACAAGAATCTCGATGACCTGCGTTCCGGCAATCGGTCACTGCTGGTGACCGGTGAGGATCAGAAGGAGGATCCGCTTGATTTCGTACTCTGGAAGCCGAAGAAGGAAGGGGAGCCGTACTGGGAGTCTCCGTGGAGCGACGGCCGTCCGGGCTGGCATATCGAGTGCTCCGTGATGGCGAAGAAGTATCTCGGCGATGAGATTGATATCCATGCCGGCGGTGAGGATCTGATTTTCCCCCATCATGAGAACGAGATCGCGCAGAGCGAGTGCTGCAACGGAAAGATTTTTGCGCGCTACTGGCTGCACAACGGATTTCTGAACATCGACAACCGCAAGATGTCCAAGTCCCTCAATAATTTCTTTACCGTGCGCGATATTTCGGAGAAGTACGATCTGCAGGTGCTTCGCTTCTTTATGCTCAGCGCGCATTATCGCAGTCCGCTGAATTTCAGTGCCGAGCTGATGGAAGCGTCGAAGAACGCGCTTGAGCGCATCAGAAACGCCGTGTCAAATCTGAAATATGTGCAGGAAGCCGGGGCTGCCGGCGAAATGACCGAGGCGGAGAAAGCGCAGCTCGCGGAGGCGATGGAGTTCGAGAAGAAATTTGACGAGGCGATGGATGATGATTTCAACACGGCGGACGCTGTATCCGCGATCTTCGAGCTTGTAAAATACGCGAACAGCAATGTGAAGTCAGGCTGCACGGCCGCTTTCGCTGGCGCGGTGCGCGAGGAGATTATCAAGCTGTGCGATATCATGGGGATTATTGCAGAGGAGAAGGAAGAACTTCTCGACGCGGAGATCGAAAAGCTGATCGAGGAACGCCAGGCGGCGAGAAAGGCGAAAAACTTTGCGCGTGCCGACGAGATCCGTAATCAGCTGCTTGAACAGGGAATTACCCTTCTTGATACACGCGAGGGCGTAAAATGGAAAAGAGCATAGACCGTTTCTCAGGGAGCCTGAAGGAGATCTTCGGACTCCCTGAAAAGGATTGGAAGCAGTATTCGCCGCTGACGCTGGCTTATCTGGGAGACGCAGTGTATGAGCTTGTGATACGCACCATTTTCGTCAAGCGGGCAAACTGCCAGCCGCAGAAGCTCCACCATCAGGTGACGTCTCTTGTCAGCGCGAAGACGCAGGCCAGAATGATTGAGAGGCTGATGGATGAGCTGACAGAGGAAGAGCGGGCCGTGTACCGCCGCGGGAAAAATTCAAAGCCGTACACAAAGGCGAAAAACGCAAGCATGCAGGAGTATCTTGAGGCGACAGGGTTTGAGGCAGTCATGGGATATCTGTATCTGCGTGAAGAATTTGAGCGGATGAATGAGCTGGTGCGGCGCGGGATGGAGCTTTTGAGCGGAAAATCCGACCGAAGCGGAGCGTAGACCGCTGAAAATACAGAGGCGCTTTGGATTGAAAGAAATAAAAAGGGGCTGGACGGATGAAAAATCTGGATGGAAAAAATAAAAGAAGCAGAGAGGGAAAAGGGAGAGACGGACGGGACGCCAGAATAAACAGGACTGTCAGGGACAGTAAGACAGATTATATGGAAGAAAGGGATGAAAATTCCCGGCAGATCGAGGGCCGCAACGCGGTGATCGAGGCATTTCGGTCTGGGAAGACGATCGACCGGGTGCTGATTCAGGACGGATGCCAGGACGGGCCGATCCAGACAATCAAACGCGAAGCGAAAAAGAATGACACGATCATAGACTTTGTGGCAAAAGAGCGGTTGGATCAGCTCTCGGAGACGGGACGGCATCAAGGCGTGATCGCCTATGCGGCGGCTTATAAATACGCTGAGGTGGAGGATATTCTGGAGGCGGCCCGCGCGAAAGGAGAAGCGCCGTTTCTTTTCCTGCTTGACAACATTGAGGATCCCCACAATCTTGGCGCCATCATCCGAACCGCAAATCTCGCAGGAGCGCACGGCGTTATCATTCCAAAGAGAAGAGCCGTTGGTCTGACGGCGACAGTTGCGCGGGCTTCCGCAGGAGCGCTGAATTACACACCGGTCGCACGCGTGACGAATCTGGGAAACACGATTGACGATCTGAAAAAAGAAGGAATCTGGTTTGTATGCGCCGACATGGACGGAGAAGTCATGTACCAGATGAACCTGACCGGGCCGATTGGTCTTGTGATCGGAAGCGAGGGGGACGGGGTGAGCCGTCTTGTGAGGGAGAAATGCGATTTTGCGGCCGCGATTCCGATGAAGGGAAATATCGATTCTTTGAATGCGTCGGTGGCAGCAGGCGTGCTTGCGTTTGAGATCGTGCGGCAGCGGGGAGAGTGGAAGCCAGCCGGAAACTGACTGAATCGAAAGTTGGGACTGTGCCGGCCAAGATGCCATTTTCCGGGGTGGAGGTCGGCCGGAAACTGACTGAATCGAAAGCTGGGTCTGTGCCGGCAAGCTGCCCTGTTTCGGTAGTGGAAGCCAGCTGAACATTGACTGGACTGGAAAGTCAGATAGAAGCAAAGACTATGCAAAAAGGATGTTGAGTTTTGAGGAAGCTATGAAAGACAGAAGTTTATTTCACAGAAAAATGAGCCGTCTGGTCAAACAGGTCGGCTCTCATATGACGGCAGGTCAGATCATGGCGGTTGGTTTCGCGGCTGCCATATTTGCGGGCGGAGTGATTCTTTCCATGCCGTTCTGCAACGCGGATGGGAAGTGGCTTTCTTTTGTGGACGCCCTGTTTTCCGCCTGCTCCGCCGTCTGTGTGACTGGTCTGATGACGATTGTTCCGGCGACTCAGTTTACGCTGGCCGGAAAGGTGATCCTGTTGATTCTGATACAGTTCGGAGGTTTCGGGATCATTGCCTGTACGATGGGGGCATTTCTGGTTCTGCGCAGGCAAATCACGCTCCGGAATAAAGTGATTATTCAGCAGGGTTATGATCTTGATACAATGGCCGGGATCGTGCGCATGCTGAAATATGTGATCCGGGGAACTTTTCTGGTGGAAGGGATCGGCGCTCTGGGATATGCGTTTCAGTTCGTTCCGGAATACGGGCCGGGAAAAGGGATCTGGTATGCGGTGTTTCATTCCGTGTCGACGTTCTGCAATGCGGGGATCGATATTCTCGGCGACAACAGTCTGGGGAATTATGTGACAAATCCCCTTGTCAGCCTGGTGGCAGTGGCGCTGATCATCGTGAGCGGTCTGGGATTTCTTGTATGGCGCGATATTGTTCTGGCCATCCGGCGCATCGTGAAGAAGGAATGCAGTGTGTACAGAGCTGTGGTGAAAATGCGCCTTCACTCAAAGCTTGCGCTTCTGACGACCGCCATACTGGTTGTCTCGGGGACGGTATTTGTATTTCTTGCGGAATATACGAACCCGGACACGCTGGGAGAACTCGGTTTCTGGGAAAAATGGATGGCGGCGCTGTTTCAGTCGGTGACGACAAGGACCGCGGGATTTTTTACGATACCGCAGAACTGTTTTCGCGAGAAAACGCGGATGGTGTCCTGCCTTCTGATGTTTGTGGGGGGCAGCCCGGGAGGAACGGCCGGAGGCGTAAAGACGACGACAATCGCGCTTCTCCTGGCGACCTGCTGGTCTGTACTGAAAGGGCGGGAGGATACGGAATGTTTCCGAAGGAGGATTCCGGCAGCGACAATCCGTACCGGTTTCGCGGTCTTTACAGTGTTTCTGCTTGCTGTGGTGACGGGGACGCTGGCCCTGCTGTGCTTTGAGCCGTTCCGGATGATGGAAGCGCTGTATGAGGTCGTATCCGCAGTTGCGACAGTCGGGCTGACGACAGGAATCACGCCGTTTCTCTCGACGGGAAGTAAATTTTTGATCATCGGACTGATGTACCTTGGAAGACTTGGTCCTGTGACGCTGGCGCTGATGTTTGCCGCGAAAGTCGGAAAGAAGAAAAGCGGGAGCAGACTGCCGGAGGAGAGAATCATGGTGGGGTAGAAAAACCGGAGGCAGAAAGCGGGGGCAAAGAGTCCCGGGCAGAGAAGTTTGAGATAGAAAGATTTGAGATGAAGAGGTTTGACGGAGGCGGAAAATGAAAAAGCAGCAGTATATCGTTTTCGGAGCAGGACAGTTTGGAGAAAGTGTGGCGATGACGCTTGAGGAGCTTGGCTTTGAGGTTATGGTGGTTGATAATGATTCCGAGCGGATTCAGGACATTGCGCCGAAGGTCAGCTATGCCGTGTGTGCGGATATGGAGGAGCCGGAGGTGTTTGCGGATCTGGGACTTCCGGCTATGGACGGAGCGGTTGTCGCGTTCACAACGAACCTGAGCGCGAGCATTATCACGGTCATGATGTGTCATGAAGCGGGCATCCCGAATATTCTGGCAAAAGCACGGGATCACACGCATGAAAAAATCCTGCGGGCAGTTGGAGCCCACAAAGTAGTGTATCCTGAGGTGGAGATGGGAAAAAGACTTGCGAAATACCTTGTCGCCGATAACTTTCTTGACTGGATTGATCTGTCGCCTCAGTACAGTCTTGTGGAGATGGAGATTCCCGCAAAATGGCGCGGAAAGACACTTGGAGAGCTGCAGCTGCGCAAAAAATACGGGATCAATGTGATCGGATACAAACTGGGGGAGGCCATTGATGTAAACCTCAATCCCTTCGAGCCGCTGCCAATGGAAGGGATCCTGATCGTGGTCGGAGAGAATGAGGCGATTGAGAAGATTAACCGGAAAGGATGAAACATAGTGGTGCCTGCAGCGCGGGCATAGGAGTTTACTGTAACATTTCCAGCAGGTCCGAGATCATGCATCCTGCCGTCTCATAGTGCACGAAGTCCGTGATGCGCTTATCGACAAGAATCTGCACCTGTGCGGGGAAATCCTCGTCCGCGTCCCAGAAGATCAGCCGCAGCCTGATCTGCGGGAATGCGGAGAATTCATAGGCGACGTCGCCTTTATTCAGTTTTGTACCGCCTGCTTTGATGCAGGCGTTTTCCAGCTCCGAGGTTTTTCCGGAGAACGCCCGCGCGAACGGGGACAGCAGCGGATCCGGGATCCGGGGATTGCGGGAGACAACGCCGTCGACTTCCGTATTTGGCACCCAGATTCCCGTGATCAGCGGGCAGTCCTTTGTGTAATGAAGCAGGTGGTAGATGCTCATCGCTTCATTAAAGTACAGCGCATCGGTCCATCCTTTTTCATGATCCTTTATATTCCGGCCGCTTTGCAGGGCCTGCCCTGTCCGCTGGTCGGCCATCACATCTTCCCAGGTTTTATTCTGCGTTTTTTCCGGTATGTCTTTTACATCCACGCATTTTTCCAGCCAGCCGTCTGCGAGACAGAGGCGGTACGGTCTCTGAAAATAGGAGAGATACAGGTATTCTTCATCGTATTTCAGATCAAGGATTGAGGCGATCCGCGCAGGATCGTAATTGGAAAAAATAGCGTGCCACTGCTCGCAAAGAGCCTCGGAATTGGAAAATAAAAAGCCTCTGCTCTGAAAAGCATGATAATTTACACTCATATAAAACCCTCTTTTTCTTTTTTGTTTCAATTCACTCACAATAATTTCACAGAGTGCGGCTGCGTCTTATTTTGGATGCACGTTCTGGATTGCTTCCGGCCATTCCTCTCACCGCCGCAGAGTTATCATAACAAATCCAGGCAGAAAATTCAACAGACGGGGAACAGAAGGATTCACGGAAGCCAGCCTTGAATTATCTGTTTGAAAATATTAAAATAATTTTTAAAGTATACCGGGGAATCCTGTTTTATAGCAAACGACAAAAATATTTGCCGTTTGCTATAAACCCTCCGGGGGGGCGCTGAATGTCCAGTGGACATTCGTCCAGCGCCGACCGGAACGGAGTGGAGACGCGCACGAATTTGAAGCGGAAAACTGCCGTCTGAGCGGCACAAATTCGGCGCAGGGAACGAGCAAAACGAAAATCGTTTTGTCGTTCCCTATAAAATATTACAGAAAAGGAGTGTTGTCGGATGAAGGCGGAAAATCGGACAGAATTTGAATTTAAAAGCTGCAAAGACGGCACATGCGTACTTTCAAAAATCAGATTAAATGAAAAGATAGATGAACTTTTTTTGCCTTCCCAAAGCCCGGAAGGAGAAAGGGTAACTACGTTCGGTGATAGAAGGGGTGATTTTTGTATAGAGGGCAATACGGGGGAGATTCGCGTCGTCCATGTTCCGGCTTCTTATGAACATATTGTCGGATTTTTACTGGATCATCTGAGTCATATGATTTCATGGGAAGTGGCCCCGGAGAATAAAACCTATGTCAGTGTTGACGGATTATTGTATTCCAGGGATCTCAAAACAATCGTTTCCTGTCCGTTTGGCAGGAGCGGCGTCGTTGAGGTTCCGGAAGGTACCGTGAATGTGGGGCCGTATGCTTTTTTCAGCTGTTTTCATGTCCAGGAGGTTATTTTGCCGGAGAGTATCAGAAAAATCGATGAAGACGCCTTCTATGAAACCAGTATTGTGGTACGGATACCTGGTGGGGATATCAGAATTGACGACAGTGCTTTTGGAGGAGAATATGAATCTGCTTCTGTTAAAGCGCCAAGAAACTCCAGCGCCCATTATTTTGCCGTGGAGCATGGCCTGAAATTTATTCCCTGTGAAAAACTGTCGTCCTGGGACAGCGAGGCCTGGAAGAAAAAATTCAGAGCAGCCCGGGACAAAGAAGCGTATCGTGCTCTTCGGCGTGAGGTGTGGCTTGATACGTTTACAGCTGTGAAGAATGCGGGTTATAATCTGCCGAATGGAGATACGGTAGCGTTGGATCTTTCAGATATGACAAAATATGGAAGCAGATTTTATTCCCATGAGTTTCATGCGGCCTGCTTTCCGGTGAAGGAATCTGTGGAAATCAGGGTCGTTTCCGACGATTGCCTTGATGTGGCGCGCGCGTGGGCCGAACAGGGACTTGAGGTCACAGTACTCAATATGGCAAGCCGCAGAAATCCCGGGGGAGGGGTGACGAACGGTGCGGGGGCTCAGGAGGAATATCTTTTCCGGTGTTCGGATTACTACAGGAGTCTCTACCGCTATGTTTCTTACGCGTTTCAGTATGATCTTGACAGGGCCAGGCACAGCTATCCTCTGGATCGGAATTTTGGAGGCATATATTCCCCGTCTGTCACTGTTTTTCGCGGAAACGAGGCTGGCGGATATAAGCTTTTGGAGAATCCCTTCCATATAAATCTGATAGCCGTGGCTGGCATGAACCGTCCGGAACTCGTATATGAGGACGGCGAGGCGCGTATTGCCCCGCATCTTGTGGAGGGGATTAAAAACAAAATACGAACCATTCTGCGCATAGCCCAGGACAATGGTCAGAGAAATCTTGTTCTGGGAGCCCTGGGATGCGGAGCCTTCAGAAATCCGCCAAAGCATGTGGCCGAACTTTTCCGCCTGGTTCTTTGCGAGGATGAGTTTTCTCATGCTTTCCAGCGGATTACCTTCGCGGTCAAGTCAGATCACAACTCAAACGGAAGCGCCAATTTCAACGCCTTTTTCAGAGCGCTGAATGGTTTTGTACCGGACACAGATCAGAGCACGATAAGAAAGAGGACTGCCAATATTGGCAAAATCGCCGTCAGCCGTGGTGTCGCCGCGCTTTTGCGGAAGGACGGTTCTGTGAGACTTATTGATATATACAAGAATACAGAGATTTTTCCATTCGGGCTTTATCACCTGACTGATATAGCCGCAGGTTTCGAAGCAGTCTTTGGGCTTGGACGGCATGGACAGGTGAAGGTGTTTGGAGCCAGGGGAAATGATGCTTATGCGAAATATAGTTCCCGTCTGAACAGAAATGTGCTGCCCGTCGACGGAATCTTTGCCTGCGAGAATCATATGGCGCTTCTTTTTGCGGACGGCAGCGTCAGATCCTGGGAAGGCGGCACGGATATATTTTATGCAAAGGAACTTAATCAATGGAAAGAGATAAAGGATCTTGCCCTTACTTTTGATTATGCGCTGGGACTCAGACGTGATGGTACGGTGACAGCAACTCATTTTCTCTGGGGAACCGAGCATGAGCATCCGCTGACAGGTCACAGAGCGGTAAGGATAGAGGCCAGCTGTGGTTATTATATGGTAAGTACATCCATGGCTCTTCATGATGACGGTACTGTTCTGGCATATACCGACACATGCCAGTTAAAAGGAGCCAGCATGTGGAAGAATATTGTAAAGATCGGCTGCTGCAGCGGAGCCGCTTTCGGTCTTGATAAAGATGGAGTCCTTTACAGATCCTGCGGAGATGAAAGTCTGGAGATGCTCAGAGATGTGACTGACTTCGCATGCAACACAGTTTTTGCTGTCGCCCTGGATAATTACGGACGGCTGCATGTCATTGACAGGTACGAATAGTGTACGGAATCAAACATCAGGACATAGGCGATGAGAGGGGAAATTTATTTTTGGTTATTGCGGCGGTCTTTAAACAGGTATATGATAGTAAAAAAGCTTTTGAGGAGGGACTTTACAATGGAATTTTCAGAAGTAGTCAAAAACCGTTATTCATGCAAAAAATTTGACAGCCGTCAGGTTGAGAAAGCGCAGCTTGAGGCGATTCTGGAAGCAGGCCGTCTGGCTCCGACTGCCAAAAATCTGCAGGAACAGCGCGTCTATGTGATCCAGTCAGAGGAAGGTCTCGCGAAGATCGACAAGGCGACGCCGTGCCGCTATGGGGCGCCTACCGTTCTGGTCGTTGCCTTTGACAAAAATAATGTGTTCGTCTATCCGGGCGGAAAGAGAAACTCCGGCGTGGAGGATGCGGCGATCGTGGCGACGCACATGACGCTTGCGGCATACAATGCAGGCGTGGACAGCTGCTGGCTTAATTTCTTTGATCCGGATGAACTGGCAAAGGATCTTGGACTGCCGGAGAATGAGGAGATCCTGATGCTGCTTGATCTGGGATACGCTGCGGAGGGAACAAGGCCGATGCCGCCGCACAACAGCAGAAAAGAACTGTCAGAGACGGTCAGTTATATGTAAAAGGAGGAACTGATATGGAATTTAAAAAGATCATGCCAGGCACAGGCGGAAACCGCTATGTTCCCTACGGAGAACGTAAAGGAAATGAATCGATCGTTTACTTTACCCGTGATCTGTCGGAAGAAGGCCTGAAGAAAATTTACCAGAGGGTCAGCGAAAATCTCACCGGAAAGGTCGGCATCAAGCTGCACACAGGCGAGAAGAACGGACCGAATATCATTCCCCGGCCGTGGGTGAAAGGCCTTGTGGAGGATCTGCTTCCGGGCGCTTCTATTATTGAGACGAACACGTACTACGAGGGCGACCGCTATACGACGGAACAGCACCGCGAGACGCTGAAAGTGAACGGCTGGACATTCTGCCCGGTGGATATCATGGATGAGGACGGGACGGTCATGCTTCCCGTTAAAGATGGAAAGTGGTTTACGGAGATGTCCATGGGCAAGAACATCCTGAATTATGATTCACTGCTTGCCCTGACACATTTCAAAGGACACGTGAAAGGCGGCTTTGGCGGCTCAAACAAGAATATCGGTATTGGCTGCGCGGACGGCCGCATCGGCAAGGCGATGATTCACACCACGCCCGGCTCTGACGATCTTTGGGATATCTCCGACGAGGAATTCATGGAGCGCATGACGGAGTCCACGAAAGCCGTGATCGATCATTTTGGTAAAAAGGCTGCCTATGTCAATGTGATGCGAAACATGTCCGTGTCCTGCGACTGCGAGGGCTGCGAGGCGCTTCCGGTTGTGACTCCGAACATCGGAATCACCGCGTCAGTGGATATTGTGGCTGTTGATCAGGCGTCCATGGATCTGGTGTACGCGCTCGATGAAAAAGATCATGCGGATCTCGTGGAGAGGATCCAGAGTCGTCACGGACACCGTCAGCTTTCCTATATGAAAGAACTGGGGATGGGCAATAACCGGTATATCCTGATCGACATCGACAATGGAGACGCCAGGATTACCCTGAAAGACGCAGTGAAAGATGTCGTTCCGTTTGAAGGGTAAGATAAATCACTGTTTCGGAAATCTGCGCGAAGGCGCTGCGGCTGCAAAAGCGGCATTGCGAGAATTTAAAGAAGTATTGTTGTAAACGATTGAAAAAAGACGCAAAAGACAGAAATGTCAGCGCGTCTTTTTTTTCGATTTTATGCGCAGGCCCGTGTAAGCAAAATAGCTGCTGACGCAGCACACGGGCCATGCGGGCGAGCAGGAGGGGAAAAATTTACACATTTTACTTGACAAACCCGACAAACTCGGAAAACCGCCCCCTGCTCGATTAACAGCAGATGCTTCAGTGACTGGTCCAATGTTGTCACCAGAAAATTCTGCTATACGGCAGCGGGAGAAAGCCATTGCCTGACAATATCCACGCTGTGGTCAATTAATTCTGCAATCGTATCCAGAGACATGCCTTTTTCATGCATTCGGATTGCAGCATTTCTATTCACTTGTTCAGTTACCTGCTGGGTTACTTGTTCAGTTACCTGCTGAGTCACTTGTTCGGTTACCTGCTGAGTCACTTGTTCGGTTACCTGCTGAGTCACTTGTTCGGTTACCTGTTGAGTCACTTGTTCGGTTACCTGTTGAGTCACTTGTTCAGTTACTTGCTGAGTTATTTGTTTCATTTCCTGCTCTACCCGCAGTTTGGTTTTTTCTTCCACCCGGGCCTCAATGACATCTTTCATCAGTTCTTCCATTGCCTGGCACATATCTGACTCCCTCCTTATCTCATCATATAAGGTTCTGTTTGCTGCTATACTTACCTGCAGAACGGCGTCTGCATTATTTTTATCACTTGGCTTAATAAAAGATGATGCCTGCGTGAGAAAATGTTTTACATCGTCCGGACGGGCATTTTTTGAGAGAACCCGAAATGCATAATGAGTTTTCGGGTCAAGCTGACGCATTACAACAATCTGTGTGTCGAATAAGACTTTTCCTTTAATATAGTATACTCCCGGGTACTTTTTTTCAATAGTTCTGCCGGAATTTTTCAACATGGAAAAAAGATTTCGGGGAAAGGCATCTCTGAATATGGATACAGTGATTTCCTGCTCAGGGTATTTGTTTACAGTATTTCCGGAGCTTTTATAAAGACACGCATAAGCGGACACCTTGAAAAAATCATCAATGGTCAGGCTGTCGTCAGGACTTTTATATTCTATGATGTTGTAGCTTTTAAATAGTTTTCCTGTTTCATTTTCAAGCGGAAATTCTGCTGTCTTTTTCAGGATTAGAAGGTCAGCTGATAATGGCTTTTTTCCGAGAGAAAGTTCAGGAACATAGAGAAGACTGGAAGAGTCAGTATGGAATTCCAGTTCTATAGCTCCGCAGAATCCTGGATGCCACTGAATCTTATCTGGGATACTTGCGATAAAAATCATCTCCAATCATAGAAAAAATTTATTTATAATAGTTTACTATACATTTATAATAATGTCAATAATCATTATAAAATACTTTAAAATTGCATATTAATACAACTAAAATAATAAGAGATAACTAAAAACCTCTATTGCCGGACAGACAAAAAGATGCTACAATAAAACAGGATTTTTTCGAAAGATTTTGCATTGTGAAATGTTGCGATGCTCCCGGCCCGGGGCGAACGGCGGAGGAAGCTGACGCAGGACCGCTGGAGGAAGAGAACAAAAGTATTTTATTTAGAAAGGCATGGGGAAATTTATGGAATCAAACTATGATAAGATGAAAAATCAGGCGAGACAGCTCTTTCTGAGTTATGATCAGAATGAAATGATCGAAAAATTCCATCTGGAGCATACGGATCAAGTGATAAGGATCCGTTTTTTGGGGGAGCTGTATGAGATTGACCGTAAAAGCGGCGTTATTACGCGCAGCAAAATGTCGCGTCCAGGAAAAACTGCGAGTGGAACGGATGCCGGTATCGTAGGAACAGATGATGGCGGAGATAAGAACCTGGATGAATGCAGTGCCGTAAAAAACAGAAGTAATGTCCGTGGAAGAGAAAGTACCGCAGGAGGAGCTTCTTTTGAAGTCAGTATGTCTATCTATGATATGCTCTGCCACTCGAAAGAGCGCCCTGTGCTGTCCGGCGAATGGGTGACGATTCACAGTCTGTACGGTGTGAAAGGCAGTAAAGGGCATGTGGGATTGCTTGAGAAATACGCAAAGCTGATCGACGGGAAAACAGAGCGGATGCTGGAAATCTGCGCCGCTATGGGAGGAAAAAAAAGCAGCGGCAAAGAGGATGCGGGGAGCATCCTGCCGGTCTTTGACTTCTTTCCGATTTATCTGCAGTTCTGGGAGAGCGATGAGGATTTTCCGGCGCAGCTGCAGGTTTTTCTGGATGGGAACGCGGCGGATTTTGTATATTATGAGACGATGTGGTATATGATTACGCATATCTGCGAGCGGATTGAGCAGGGAATTACAGTCTGCGATTGAGCTTTTGCGGGTCTGTGTAAAAGCAAAGCGGAAAAGTTGCTTGTACAGACTGACTGGGAATGTCTTACAGTCAGAAAGAAAAACCCGGGAAAAGCGCGTTTTGCGGGTTTGTGTGAAAGCGAAACGGAAAATACATCCGCGCAGACTGACTGGGAATGTCTTACAGCCAGAAAGCAAAACCCGGGAAGAGTGTTTTGCGAGTCTGTGTGAAAGCGGGACACTGGGGGCATACCCGGAAAGAATAGAACGAGGAGAAGAATATTATGAAAAATAGAAGAAGATCGGCGGCAGTACTCTTTCTTTTTATGCTGGCCGGAGCGGCAGGGGCCTGCAGCGCCCAGGAAACGAAGGCCGAGAAAAATATTTTTGCGATGGATACGTTTATGACGCTGTCGGCGGAAGGAACGAAGGCGCAGGAAGCGGTCGACGCGGCCTCCGCGGAGATTCTGCGGCTGGACGCGATGCTCTCGACCGGAAATGAGAACAGCATGGTTTATGCGCTGAATCAGGCGGGAACAGGGCCGGCAAGCGAGGAGATGGAGCTGCTGCTTAAATATTCACAGGAATTATATGAGAATACGGACGGATGTTTTGACATTACAATCTATCCGGTCATGGAACTGTGGGGATTTACGAGCGGAGAGTATCACGTACCGGATGACGAGGAGCTGGAACAGGTGCAGGGACTGCTCGGCATGGATCAGGTGGCGCTTGACGAGGATAAAGACGAGATCAGCCTTGGAAAAGAAGGCATGGAGATTGATTTTGGGGGGATTGCCAAAGGGTACGCGTCGTCCCGTGCGATGGAGATTTTTGAAGAGTATGGCGTTGCGCGCGGCATGGTAAATCTTGGCGGAAACGTTCACACATATAAAACAAAAGCGGATGGGTCAAACTGGAGGATCGGAATCCGCGATCCGCTGCATCCGGACACGTATCTCGGGATTGTAGGCGTCGCCGACGAGGCGGTGATCACGTCCGGCGGATACGAGCGGTATTTTGAGGAAGACGGAAAGACGTATCATCATATCATGGATCCGGCCACCTGCATGCCGGCTGATTCCGGTCTGATATCAGTCTCGATCATCAGCGGGGACGGCACGCTTGCCGACGGGCTTTCTACCTCACTTTTTATCATGGGAAAGGAGAAGGCCGAAGAATACTGGCGCGATCATTCCGACGAGTTTGAGACGATTCTGGTCGAGGAGGACGGGACGGTGTCCGTCACGGAAGGACTTGCGGAGCGGTTTACGTCAGAAAATGATTTTGAAATCATCGAGAAGTGAGGCAGGATTTGCGGGCGGGCTTTGAAATCCGGGACAGGACGGATTCATCATGATGTCAGCCAGGAAAGACGGATAACAGCAAAAAATGAGGAAAGAAAAAGATACCCCGGCAGAGAGGATTCTCGTGCCGGGGTATTTGCGCAGGCTCAAGTATGGAAACCAGCTGCTGACGCAGCACCTGGGCCGCTAACCTCAAAGAGAATCTTCTCCATGCCATTCTTTCCGGCTTTTCCGCCGGCGATATTCCCGCGTTGGTACTTTTTATGACTTTCAGCGCCGTCTGTGGCTCTCCGACAAAAAGATCCTCTGATCCTGTCCGCCGCGTGTAAAACCCAAAAAAAACTGGACTGGAAAGGCCGCCACTTCTCAAAATTTTTCCGGCTGACAATTCTCTCCTGAAAGGCTCAAGATTCCAAGAGCCTGTGTTTGTGATCTGCACGCGGGTTTTTCCGGCTGACCAGGAGATCCGCGCGAAGAAATGTTCGAACTACTTATTTTTAAAAATATATAAATATTTTAATCACCTCTATATTCCATCAAAAATTTTTGAAAAAGGACCAGAAAATGAGTCCGAATGACCGATTTGTGACTGGGGGGGTATAATTAAGAAAAACATTCGGGCAGGGAACCATGAATATAGAAAAAATGAAAAAACAGACCTTTATCGTGGAAGTTATAGACCGCCATAGGAGCATCTGGCAGGGCCAGATCTTCTGGGTTCAGGGAAATGAAAAGATATCCTTCTGCAGCGTGATGGAGATGCTGCGCCTTATGGATTCCGTGATTAATAACTTCTCAGAATCTCAATGAATGAGATTCCAATCGAAATTTGACAACTGAATATCGTACGGGGAAAGATCAAGATACCAGAACTGCACGATATAATCCCAGGCGCTTTCAGGAAGCGCGAAGGGATCAGGATAAAACTTAAGGAAATCGGATACGAAAGTATCCTGACAGGCGGCATGGCCGCCAGGATTACAAGGCAGCAAAAAAACCGCCTCCAGTCAAAAGAGGGTGATTTTTTTGAGACAGGGTCGGAAAGCCTTATAAAATCAGGGCTGAAGATTCCGGGAAGTTCTAATCATAAGGCCGGAGGGATTCCGGTTTTTCAGCAAGGGTTTATGGAGGTGCATGATGGAAGCGACAAAGATGAATGATGCCCCAAAGAGATTATTGAATAAGAGGAACGGGCCGAATACTCTGCTGGGCATTGCGGGCTGGGTATCGCTGATATTCGGCGTGGTCCTGTTTGCCCTGGGAGTGTGGACGAATCTCCACAGAGAAGGCGGCCCGCTGGTCTCGTCGTACCGGGATGACACGATATATGTCGAGGCGGCGTATGGGAAAGAGGCCCGGATCCCGAAGGACGCGGAGCTGCGTGCCTGGCTGATGATGCCGGAAGCGGATCCAGAGGCGTATTCGCAGAATATGACGGCCGCGATGGACGCAGTGGGCAGGGAAGATGGAGATATTCCGCTGAACGCCATTTACAATGTAGGTTTTTATGTCGGAGACCAGGAGGTGGAGCCGGAGGCGCCGGTGAATGTGACCGTGCAGGTCTTAAAGGATGGTTTCACGACAGGAGAACCCGTCAAGGTGGTCCATCTCAGGGAAAATAACGCGGAGATCATCGCGGATACAGCGGTGGACGACGCAGGCTTTGTTTCCTTTACGACGGATGGGTTTTCTGATTTTGTATTTGTAGGGAATAATCCTGCAATGGATGGTCCTGCAACAATAGCGGTATCCGAAACAGATGGAGGAGAGACGGAGAATCTGAGCGACATGGGCAGACTGCTGACCGATGTGACGATCAAGGACAACAAAGGCGAGGAGGTCACGGACGGCAAGCTGTACGTGGGAGAGTCGTACACGATTCATATGGAATTTAAAGAGGGCGGAGTCCAGGCCGGTGACGACGAGCAGTTCCACTGGAAGGACGACGGCACAATGACCTTCCAGATCCCGAGCAGCTTTCAGGTAGACAAATACGAGAATGTGCCGCTCGAAATCACGGTCGGCGAACAGAAGATCACGGTCGGCTATTACTCTATTGATGAAAACGGCCTGCTCACCCTCAAACTGACAGAGGAGGGGAAAACGGCGCTGTCGTCGGCCAACGACATCGCGCTGACCTTCGACATGACGGCCACGGCCCAGGCGACTGAGGGGAGCGGAGATCAGCAGGTCCACTTCGGCGACGTGGGCGCCGGCTTCGAGTTCACGGTGGTGGATCAGCCCCGGCTCGACGTGCAGAAAAGCGGCGGGCTCCAGGAGGACGCGGATGGAAAAGGCGGGACACTGTCCTACACCGTGACGACCACGGTAGCACATGGCACGGTGGAGAATGCGCAGGTCACCGACGTGCTCACCCCGCCCCAGACCGACGCGATTCGGGTGGGAGACTATAAGAACGTGAAAGTCACCCTCAAGCGGGCGGCGGACGGCCCGGATGGCGAAGCCGTCGAGCTCAAGCCCGAGGATTACGAACTGGTCCCCGGCGAGCCCGACCCGGACAACCCGGAGAAGCAGACGTTCACCGTCAAGCTCAAGGATCCTTACGCGACCCTGTCCGAGGGCGACGTGCTGAACGTCTCCTATGAGTACGATGTGGACTACAATATGAGCGGCGTCGGCCTGCTCAGCGGCAACGTGTTCAACGAGGTCACCGTCCGCGGCTCCATGCCGCTGGAGGACCCCGACGACCCGGAGGGAAAGCCGCCCGTCGAGGTGGAGGAAAAGCGGAACAGCGACGTGTATATCAACGTGACGACCACCGGCGACGGCGTGATCTTCAAGGACCAGCACTATGACGAGGCCACGCACAAGCTGCACTA
>CANQAR010000015.1 GCA_947588845.1 uncultured Lachnospiraceae bacterium | reverse complement strand
TTACATGATGCCAGGGTCGAAAGGTCATGCGTTCCATGTTCACATGGAAAAGCATGACACTGAGACCCCAAAAACACTGACTGTCTAAAGGAGACTTTCCATGTACGAAAAACTTTATTCTTCCATACCGGACACCGACGCTTATCTGAAACGTCTGGATGTTCCGCGCGCATCCTGTCTGGACCAGGAATATCTGGACCGGCTGATCTATGCGCACCAGTGCCGTATTATATTTGAAAATCTGGATATCTTTGATTTCCACCGGCCAATCTCTCTGGAAATCCCTCATCTTTTTCAGAAGATCATTGTGCAGAAACGCGGCGGCTACTGTTTTGAGCTCAACGCGCTGTTTACACAGCTTCTGATCGACCTTGGTTTCCAGGCCCATTCCTGCATGTGCCGCATTCTCCGCGGCAAGACCTTCAAAGGTCCGATTCTGCACCGGGGAATTATCGTAAATCTGGAAGGAAAAGAATACTTCTGCGATGTGGGATACGGCGGTCCGCAGCCGCCAGGACCTGTTCCGATTGAGGACGGCTGTTCCGCAAAACTGCACGGCGAGACCTTCCACATCCGCAGATTCGACGACTACTGGTGGACACTCTCCCGCACCACCTCCGGGGGGAATATAGAAGACGTCCTCCAGTTCTACACCATGCCTCAGGATCCTGTGGATTTTCTGACGATCAACGACTACTGTTCCGGCAACCCCGCTTCCGTATTCACGCAGAAGCGCTTTGTCAATCTTCGGACTCCGGCCGGAAGCCGGAATATTCTGGGGGATGTCTACACCTGTGCGGAGAACGGGCAGACTGTCACACAAACTATCCGGGACGACAATGAGTTTTGGGAGATTCTTGAACACTCCTTCTCACTGCACATTCCGGACTGAAAAAAATAAGTTCGGGTGCTGCGCCAGCAGCAGGTTCCCCTTCCCGGGCCTGTGCATAAGAAAAAGTCAGGGCACTATTCCAGTATAAAGCTGGTAATAGTACCCTTTTTTCTGTTTCCTGCTCTGCTGACGGACCGCTTTATTAAAAATGATTCTGTTCCTGTTTTGCAGTCAGCTAAAGCCGGTATCCGTATTTATCCCTTACAGTTTTATATTCCGTAGGTTTCCTTATTGTATCTGTCAATCTCGTCCGCAATAATCCGGTCGGTATGCTCATAGATTGTTCCCGCCAGACCGTAGGTCATGCAGGGGATGAAATGTCCGCCGGGGCCGTAGGTCTCACATGCGTGGCGCACATTCGCGCGGATCTCTTCTTCCGTGGAATCAATGCGGTCGATGCCGGCGTCCAGTCCGCCCATCAGCGTCATGCGTCCGCCGAGCTCTTTCTGAATCTTGACAATGTTGTTCTCCGGAAGAACGCCCTGCCAGATATCAATTCCGATCTCAACCATGTCCTCCACAATCGGCTCGCAGAAGGAATCCGCGTGATGCATAACGATCACACCGTTGTCCTTCATGTAGCCGTAGATTCTCTTATAGTGATCCTTGAAGAATTCCCTCCAGGTATCCGGCTGCATGAACATGCTCATTTTTGCGCCCCAGTCGTCATGGGACAGAATCACGTCGGGATGCAGATTATCCACGAGCAGTTTCGCGTAGGTGAAGCGGTACTCCGCAATCACATCCACAAGCTCTTTCATCGCTTCCGGCTCCAGAAGAAGATTCATCAGCGCATCTTCAAATCCCATCAGGAAATGGCTCTGCTCGAAAATACCGGTTCCCATAAAGCCCATTGTCAGCTTTTCGGTGCGGTCCACGGATGCCGCAAGTTCCAGGGCATCCTCCCAACCGTCCGTGCAGTTTGCCACAAGATCCGGAACCTTGACGTACTTGCGCCACTCCGTCACGTCGGGGCATACCTTGTTTTCCGGCGTCACATGCGGCATGGGTCCCGGCGCGTCCTCCGGGAAAAGAATCTCCGTCCCCCATCGGTCATGGGAAGTCTTTCCTCTGACGCGGTTGCCTCTGGTAAATTTCTGGAGCGGGTCATTCATGACCGGCACAAACGGCTGGTACTGGTTAACCAGTCTGTCCGGCTTGCCGTCTTTTTTCAGGGTTTCCAGCAGATTTTCACGTGCTGTCAGCATACTATTCCCCCATTTCCATATATTTCATCCTGCTGTAGCGGTACAGTTCCTGTGCAAGATCAACCGCGCGGTTCGGTTTTTCGTCGCGCAGACGGCAGGCAAAACGTCCCGTCATTGCAAGGTCATCCACCCTCTTGTGGATGTCCGCAACCGCGTCCTCATCGCTCATATCCGCGGGGATGATGTACAGCGTACACTGCGCAAGATCCTTTCCGTACTCATCCATGATTGCCTTTTTATCATTCGCGGTGTCCTGTCCTTCCCACGCGTCAAATCCGGCCTCGATAATCAGCGGCATCAGAGTCTTGATGCATCCGCAGGAATGCAGACAGATGTACATTCCAAGATCATGCGCTGCTTTTGTGATCTTCTTGTACTGTGGGACAAACATCTCTTCATAGATGGACGGTGAGAAGAACGTGCTCTTCTGCGTGCCCATATCGTCATGGAACAGGATCATATCCACATTATAGACTTCCTTGGCAATTTTGATCAGTTCAATATGCCAGTCCGCCAGCTTGTCATAAAACTCGTTCAGCTCTTCCGGCTCCTCAAGCAGCGCGCAGAATGCGTCCTCAAAGCCGATCAGATCCGCCGTTCTTTCAAAGAAACCATTCACGATCACAAAATATGAGAGACGATCCTCCGCAATCCTGCCCTTGTAATTCTCCTCATAGTCCTTCTTCCAGTCTACCTTGGAAAGATCCGGCCACACAAGCTCCTCACGCCATCTGGTGATATCCGACAGTCTCCTTGTCCCCGGCTTCACCATCGCCGCTTTCGTCTTCGGCTCATACTCCCACTCGATTCCGAACCAGTCGGTTCCGCCGAAGTTTCTCGCCCTCGCGTCGTCCATCACGAGCGGCTGCACCGCGTTGTTGTCCAGCGTCTGGTTCGGAACCCACAGAGGCATCTTCCCTTCCAGCATGCGGATCATGTTTTCCTTCGGAGTGATCGGATAATTGTACCGCGGAACGATGGAATCCGGCGCTCCGTAGATACCGGGCATATTATATTCGCCTATAACTTTCAGTTCTTCTTCATTAAATACAGCCATTGTTTTCTCCTCTTATTCACCAGGGCCGGCCGCAGGATACGAAACCGACCCGTATGATATTTTTCTATCTCCGCTCTAAACCAGGTTTTAATTCTGACGTGCCGCGATCTCCGCCTGATACTGCTCAACCTTTTCCTTCGTGATGCGGAATCCGAGCAGCAGCAGAACACCTGCAGCAACCAGCGCCAGCGCCGGAACAACCATGAATGCCATACAGATTGCCTTCTTCAGACCTTCTGTCGCCGCCGCGGGATCAATACTGGAACTGAACGCTCCGATTGCCAGACATGCGTTGATGATGATACCACGTGTCATAACGCCAACCTTCAGCGGCACATTCTGCAGACCGCTGATCCAGCCGGTCGCATTCTTTCCGGTCTTCCACTCGGAGTAGATAATCGTATCCGCGTAAAGAGCCGGCGTGCAGGCATAAGCTACGCCGTAACCGAACTGTGCAATGGACATCAGCACGATAACCAGCATCACGTTGGAATATGTAAAGTTCGCGGCGATCAGAACCACTGCCATCGCAAGGAAGGTCACGATCGTCGTCGTACGGGTGGTGAGCGTCTTTGCAAGCGTCTTTGCAAAGTAGGATCCGACTACGCAGAGAATGTTGGACACCAGTATGTAAGTTGCCAGAAGTCCCGGGTTCTGCGCTACATAAGTAAAGTAATACGTTGCGGCTCCCATGCAGACAAAGTTGAACATCCACTTTGCCAGGTCGGACAGAAGAAGCACCATCAGCGGAGGATTCTGCAGCAGCGCTTTCACAAGGTCCCCGCCGGAAGTCTTGGACGTATCTTTTTTCGCGCTCGCGTTATCAGCCGGAACTTCCACTTCCTCATATCCGTCAAACATCTTAAAGTGTGCAAAATACAGAACGGCCATCACACAGCCGAGAACAAACGCTGTCGCCGCGTACTGATTTGTCTCTCCGATAATACCTGCGAAGAGCGCTGCCAGAGGCGGTCCTACGTAAGAGAAAATGATCTTGGAAAAGTTCGCCCACGCCGCACGCGTAGAGGAAAGCTGCGCCCTGTCGCCCGGAGTTTTTCCCGCAACCGAGATCATGGATACGTTGGCAACATAGGGGAAGTTCCAGACTACATGGCTCAGGATCGCGCCAAGAATGATCACGGCAATTGACAACGGCCCGTCGCCGATTTTCAGGAACTGGAACGCGTACAGGAACGGAACCAGCCAGGGAAGCAGAACCAGCCAGGAACGATAACGTCCCCATTTTTTAGGTTTGATACTGTTCAGAACCGCTCCGTAGATCCATGACAGACATGCGTCGACCAGACTTGCCGTAGTTGTGATAAAGGAAACAACTCCAAGAGGGAATTGTGCCAGGTTCGTCAGAAAGATATTGAAATAATAACTCTCGACGTTGGACATGAGTGTGAAACCGCAGTCACCCACGCCATAGAACATCTTCAGGGCTTTGCTCAGGCCCTTCGGCTGTTTCTTGTTACCGGTGTCGCTCATAGTAATCTCTCCTTTCATTTTTCATAAAAATTTTATAATAAAGTAAGTATAATCTATGATTTTCGACAGGTAAATCCGCAGAATGACCTAAATTCCCGCCGGGGATTCAGACATTTTGTACAATAGTTTTGGGAAATATGCCCATAATATTTCCATATTTCATAAACTTTCTGGTTTTTCATATGTTTTCCTGATTCTGAATCAGCTCCTGATATTTCTGTTCTATATATTCACGGGGTTTGATCTTTTTCTTAAGACCGTAGTGATAAATATCCAGCCACAATTTTTCAGCATCCTCATCCGGTTCGTCCTCATCTTCCATCCACTCCGCGATCTCCAGCGCACTGTACAGGACAGTCTCCCGATCATTTTCCCTGCAGTGCGAAAAATAATAATCTAGCCCTTTCTTCACTTCCGCCAGCTCAATGGAAATGATCAAAAACATATCGCACAGATGATTTACCGCTTTCTCAACAAAATAACTGTCGTTGCTATTTTTCTTCATGTCTGCCAGACGTTTCTCCTCACTTTCCGTCTGCGCCTTTATCTCTTCCAGAGCAAGATATTTCACATCATTGGTTTTCAGTTCTCCGACCAGAACAAATACCGGCTCCACTGACAGATTTTCGGGGCTTATCCCTCCTTTGATGGCCATGGTAATCGCCGACGCAATATTTTCCTTTGTATAACCATCCTCAAATGTCTTTTTCAGCAGCACCTGAAAAAGCTCCGGCTGCTGCCACCCAATCGAGCGAAATGGATCCTCGGTAGAAAACAGATAGTAATTGCAGGCTGTACACAACAGCTTGTACAACTCTGTAAACAGTCTGACCATCTCCGGATAATGCGCGTTCCCAACCTTGATTTTCAAAAACTCCTTGATATACCTTTTCACCAGAAATCTCCATTTGGGTCGTTCGCTCTTGGGAATCACGCGATTCGGCGCAAGATAATTTTCCGCATACGCGTTTCCAATAAAATCCTCCACTTCCAGCTTCAAAGCATTAAAATCTGTCTGCTTTTCAACTTTGCCCCCTTTTACATCCTCCCCGGCGAAAATCGCGGTGATCACGTCATCCACCTCCTGCTTTTTCGCTTTGGGAAGCTGTTTGTAACACTCGGCAAACGCTTTTTCTATTTTCTCCCTGTCTGTCTTTTTCAAAAGTTCTCTCAATTCCTGTACTTTCATAGCAGTCTCCTATCGATTTAAATAATCAGTACTTTATAATATGATGCCATACCTTTACAAGAGATTTTAATTCCCTAACAGTCTTAACAGCATAGATGGATACGGTATAAAGCCATCTTTATTACTGTAACATTCAATACTGTATGGCGGCGCTTCCCCTTTTATTTTTGCTTTACTGCATCTTCTGTTTGGCCTTATATAACAAAAAAGTGAAAACATATTTTTTATATCTTTTTTCTTTCCGCTGATCGCCTGCAGTTTTTTGCAAAGTTTTCTGATATCCTCATTATTGAGTACCGGAAGTGTTCTGTCCGGGGCACCGACAACCGCCGCAAATACATAATCTCTTTTCTTTATATATTTTGCAGCCTGAGGATATGCCGCTTCATCTTGCATATATCCGATACTTTCCACGATTTGTTTTATCGCGTGTTCCGCTTCTTCCTGATTTTTCGTTCCTTTTAGTTCAATAATCCAGGTAATATTCAAATTCGTACGTGTATCTTTTACCGTATATATAAGATTATCAGCACATGGTTTATTTGAGGATAATCCTGTAATCAGGCCCCCATCAATTTGAACAATTTCAACAGAATTTCCAGGATCTATCTGTATTGGAACAAATGCTTTACTTCCATGTGCGGAATCATCTATTTTCATCTTCTGTCCTTCTTCCAGACTACAAATAAAAGAGTTCTCTTTTTGCTTTTGTCCTTTTCCCATACTTCTGCCTCTACTCATCCTCCAGTTCTATATCATAAAGAGCAGTATAATCCTCATTGATCTGAGACGATACGTCATCGATCAAACCAGCTCTTATTTCCCGGCCCTCATCATCCAGCAGATTTATACTGTTTTTTTCTCCTGAACTTTCTTGAAAATTCAATAACTTATATGCCGACAGTTTTCTTTTTTGTATAACAACATTCTTTTTTAATACCTTATAAACCTGCTTTTCTTTTCCTTCACCCGCCAGCATTCCGGCATAATATAAATTATTCATTACATTTAATATATAGGGGCTATGCGTTGTAATAAAAACTCTGCTTTCCTGCACGTTCGCAAATATAGTAATAAATTCCATAAGCTTTTTCTGAAGCAGCGGATAAATATGTGTTTCCGGTTCTTCAATAATTACAAATGCCTTTTCCTGATTCAGCATCAGAATATAAACAAAATTTAACAGCCATAATATTTCCTGCTGGCCTGACGACGCAAAATTAATTGCTACAGGATGTTCCGGATCTTCTTTTATTTTCAAAAATTCTCTTCCACCATCGAAAAAATATTCTCCTTTTTCGATATTTATAATAAAATCTGAAATCACATTAACATCAAATTTCCTTTTTTCTAATGGATATTGAAGATGCGCCTTTTTTACACCTTGTTTAAATCTGGGACGCACCATATCAATCAGAGTCATAAATGTTTCTGTAATCAGATCCAGATTAACCATACTATTCATTGACGCCCGACTCTCTGACAAAACTGTGAGAAGGGCTCTCCCTGCTGGTATATAGTATGTCTCTTCATCATCACAGAAAATTTCACATACTTTTCTTTTTATCATATTGCGGTTTCTTTTCGCTTCTTCATTTGCAAGCGCAAAGCTGGAAGACATTGTTCTGATATAATCTTGATGCAGCTCCGTAACTTCTTCCTGTAATTTTTTTATTTCATTCATCAATCTCGGGGAATAAGTTACGCTAATGTATCTTTTTGATTTTGATCCTTCCCTTAATTCAGTTTTTATCCATATTTCATCTGCATAATCATATTTCATATAAAATTCAGGATTTAAATCCCAGCTGTAACCAAATAATTTAACAAAAACATCTTTCAGCTCAGTTTTTATTGCTTTATCAAACCGAATGCTTTCCTGCGGAATATTATCATAAGAACTCGCGTCGTATACCTGAGACAAATAGCTTATTACTTTTGTTTTAATATTTCTGAAAAAATACACACTTTTTGCTATTGTACTTTTCCCAGTTGCCTGCTCTCCAATCAGCAAATTAAACTTCTCTATTTCCATTTCAAAAGCTTTAACAGGCCCGTTATTTCTAATACATATTTTCTGCATCGGAACCCTCCCTGACCAGCAAATATAAAACTGCTGTTAACACATTGTAAATTTTTTGTTTATCATAACATGAAGCCTGTAATCAGGCAATAAGCTTTTCTTCTTCGCTTTCCGTTATTTTTTTAATTTTTCCTGAATGAATGCCTCCCATCCATCACCTTGCAGAACACCACCGCCACCGCCGTACTCACCGCCGTCGCCGCAATCGCCGGCCCCACGATCGCCGTCGGATTCACGCTGCCGTACTGCGCGCGGTACGCGATCACATTCACCGGGATCAGCTGCAAAGATGAAATGTTCAGGATCAGGAAGGTACACATCTCATTGCTGGCTGTGCCGTGTGGACGGGCAGGGATTCTTCTGCCTGCCGCGTTGTGATCAGTCACCTGTCGATTTATTTTCTTCGGCCACTGTCCTGCCGATCTGTCGTTTGTTTTTCCACACCGGACGTCTGTTTTTCTTGTCGCTCCTGCCCATCTGTTCTGCCCTGCCGGTTCTGCTGCCCGCTCTTCTTCTGCCGACCTTTTCAGATTCCCCGACTCTTTTAACCCTGCAGGCTCTGCCGCCCGCCGCTCTTCCTCCAGCTTCTCAAGGCCCTCCATCGCTTTCAATCCTGCGGGCGTCGCGGCCCAGCCAAGGCCGAGGAAATTCGCGATAAAATTGGTCGTAATATGTTTTTCCGCCTCATGTCCAACCGGTATCCCCGGAAATAAAAAGCGGATGAAGGGCTGGATCAGCCTTGAAATTGACTGAATCAGCCCCGCATCCTCCGCAATTTTCATGATTCCCATCCAGAGCGCCGTCACGCCGAGCATCGTAATGCACAGTGTCACCGCTTCCTTTGATGAGGACAGAACCGCTTCCGACACCGCGTCAATATTCCCTGTCACTGTTCCGTAAATAATTCCAACAAGTATCATGCCTCCCCAGAGATAATTCATAATCGCCCTTCCTGACGCCGCACTAAAATTCTGTTGATACAGTATACTAAGCCGACATCCAGAAAAGAACATTCCAGGATCGAAAATGTCTGCTGTCACTGGCCTGAATCTCGCACGCAAAACTCGCACGAGAATCCTGAATCTCGTCAAGAAGCCGCAAAAAGGGAAGAATGTCTCTGGTCAGTTTATCCTTCCATCATTTTTCCGTCAGACATCCGCGGCCTTCTCCCCCAGAATCCCCTTCAGATCCAGGCCGTAGCGCCCGGCGATATCGCGCGCGTAGCTCAGACCGTCCGGCGTTGTGCGGGAAATACGGTAACTCCTGCTGCCGTCCTCCTTATTTTCCATCAGGGCGACGAGATTGTCGATCTTTCCACGGTTCCCAGGATATGAATTATATTTGTCAATCTGCTGCGGAAGATCGTGAATATGTGTGACATAAATGCCGCCACAGCCGATCACGCCGATTCCGGTCAGGACTTCGGACGCGATATAGCCTGCCTCAAGGCCGCTCGTGCTCGAAAATGTCTCATCCATCAACAGCATATCCGTGTCCGTAAGTTTTTTCATGATCGCGCCGAGGCGCGCGCACTCGCTCTCAAGCCGGCCTTTTCCGTAATTATCCTCATCCGAAGACGGGAAATGTGTGTAGATGCCGGTCACCGGACTCATGCAGGCTTTCTCGGCCGGAACAAAGAGTCCAAGCTGAAACAGCGCCTGAGCCATGCCAATCGAGTAGGCAAAAATCGATTTTCCCCCATGATTCGGTCCGGTCACGAGATAGAAGCGCCCGTTCTCATCGAAAGTAAAGGAATTTGAGACAATCGTCTTCTCCACTTCCTGCCGTGCAAGGCCCGGGTTGTAAACCTGTTCCAGATCGCATTTTTTCTCCTGCATCGGCGCGATCTGCGGGCGGCACATCGGCAGTCCCAGCGCACGCATCTCAAGAATAAACTTCACGCCGGCTGTCAGAAAGCGGATGTCATCGAGCAGCGACACAAAAAGCGCTGTATTTACGCCGAAATATTTATGTACCAGGGGCTCGAAGCTGCGCAGAGATTTTTTGTAGATTGTTGTCAGCGCGGACTGCACCGAGTAGTTCAGCGCCTTCAGTTCTTCCCCGTGGAGTCCTTTCGCAAGCGGATACAGCGGAGACATCAGCGTGTGCTTCTCCATCGGATCCTTCTTCAGCAGTTTGTCCATGATGGTTCCGGCGCGGAAATGCTTCGTCTCCACTGAGATCACGCCGCCCTCCTTGACGCTCAGCGACTCGTCGAGATTGATACCCACTGTGATGCTCTTGATGCTGCCGAACCGGGTTTCCATCTTCGACAGCTCCGTGCTGAGATTCTTAAAATCATCGCTCTCCGCGATGGACATGATCTCATCTCGGAAGTTTTTCATGCCTTCTGACTGAAAAACGAGACCGCGAAGCCCATCCGCGAACAGCTCCACGATCTCCTGATACATCTCAAGAAAGCGCACCGAGCTTAGCGCGGAATCCACGCTGAAGTCACAGCTCAGTACACGTCTCATTTCCTGTATATTGCATATAACGGGGATCGACCTGCAGAATACATCGTACAGAGACGGATTTTCCACAACGTCCTCCACGATGGACAGACGATAATCCAGCACTTTCTCATCCGTTGAGAAAAAATTATCGAGTGAAAGATTCACAAGTCCCCGGAACCGTTCATTGACCAGAACTACCATGCTGTCGATCTGCAGCGAACTGATAAACTGAAAATCTTTCATCGTCTTCTCCTGATCCCTGTCATAATCAGGCGGATACAGCAAACGAAAACCTTCCATCACAAAATCCGCCGGGTGCGGTTTTCCCGGCTCCTCCTTTCTGCATCCGCAGACGCCCTGTTCGTTTTCTTTCCCTTTTCTGCCGGGGCAGTTCCCAGATCTTCCGGCTGTTCTTCCCCGGACACGCCTCTCTTTTGATCGTTCCGGATTCTCTCTGGTTTCGGATCATTTTCCAGATTTCCTGGCGCCGTTCGCTTGATATACCCTTATCCTCTGCGGATTCCGCGGCTGTTTTTCTAGTACTGCCCTGCGTAAATTTCGGTGAATAAATGTGCCTGATGTTTTCGTCAGGACAAGGCGGAGGAGGGAGGCGATGCGGTGGCATCGCTGACTGACGACAACGCAGTACTGGCGGAAACAGCTGGTGCAGAATTCACCGTTAATTGCGCAGGGCAGTACTAATCCCGCTCACTTCGGTCATTCATAGATGCCCCTGTTTCAGTTTCAGAACGTCCGCCTCCGATTCTTTTCGCGATCAGATACCGCGGCCTTCCCTTTACTTCCTCATAAATTTTCGCGATATAATAGCCGATGATCCCCAGACTTATCATGATAATACTTCCAATAATCAGAATCAGCAGTATAACCGTCGTAAAGCCCTCCACTGCATTCCCGGAAAAATATTTTATCAGCGACTGAATGCCGAGGACAACCCCCATCAGGAATACAAGAACGCCGGCAAAAGTCACACACTGCATCGGTATCGTCGAAAAAGCGACAATGTTTTTAATCGCATACTGTATCAGCGACCAGGTGGACCACTTGGATTCTCCTTCCGTGCGCTCCCGCACGTCGAATTCCACCGATGTGGTGCGGAAACCCACCCACGAGGACAGCGCCCGGAAAAAGGTATTTCTCTCCGGCATCGACAGCAGTGCGTCCACTGCTTTGCGGTCAAGCAACTTAAAATCGGAGGCTCTCGACATATCAATCTTTGTGGCGCGGGAAATGATCTTATAAAACAGTCCGGCGCTGGCCGCATGCATTGCGCTTTCCTTTCCGCGCGAGCGTTTCACGCCTTCTATGACTTCATATCCTTTTTCCCAGAGCCGGTACATTTCCACAAGTGTCTCCGGCGGATGCTGCAGATCGCAGTCCATCACCGCGCAGCATTCTCCTGACGCGTTCGCAAGCCCCGCAAACATCGCGGCCTCCTTGCCAAAATTCCGGGAAAACATCACACCAATTATATGTGAATCCTGTCCGGCTGCCTTTTCAATTTCTCCCCAGGTTTTGTCTTTTGAACCGTCATTCACGAATATGATCTCATACGGTATGCCAGCTTTCGACAAAACCTGTCCGACTTTGTCAGCCGCCTTTTGTATCATCCTTTCCTCATTGTACGCCGGCAATATTACTGAAAGCATTGCTTTTTACCTCTTTCTTCTTCCTCATTTCTTTCGTTCTAATCATTTTTCCGATCCCGCCGTCTTTCCGGACACAGAGCTGTTCCAAAATCCCGCAAAAACATCCTCTGGACAATTCTCCTTTTTCATAAACTGCCCTTTAATTGTTACTGTTCACTCCGCGATACAAAAGACCTTCCGCCGAGAGCTTTTCTGCATGCTCAATCATGTACAGAAATGCCGTTTTCGCGGCATTTTTCGCGGGAAGTGAGCTGTAAGACATACTTGTATGTCTGTCAGCAAACGCCGCAGTCAGCCCTGGAATGAACAAAGAGAATTCCATAGTCTGCGCCTCAGATCTCGGGATGACCGATGTGTGAACTGTAATCCTTTTCATGGACAGTCCCTTAATCCTCACCCGCGCCCGGACACCGATACCCAGAATACTCTCCAAGATCCGTCAACAGAATGCTGTGGCTCGTTCTGCGGTGGCTGACCGGAATCATCTGCATGTAGTCCCCATACAAATACGTCAGATATTTATCATATTCCTTCGGAATCGGGAACTGATATCCCTCAAAATCAACATAGATTGTCTCCGCAAGCCATGCTTTCGGAAATGCCCCGCGCTTCAGATTCCGCCCCATGCCGTCATACAGATATTCGCTCTTTCTCTTCTGGAAAAAACGCAGCGCCCGCTCCTGCGCCCACTCCGCAAAAGGCATCGGTACAAATTTCTTTGCCTTGCTCACAATCTTGCAGATCAGCTCATGCTTCCCGCCGCTCTTGATATTCGTATTGCCCCATTTGTTGAATACAATGGAGCGCGCCAGCATTGTCGCCGTCAGATGCAGCTTCTGGGACCATTTGTGATTGCCTGTCTGGTCATGCGAGAGCACATCAAAGAAGATCCCGTTGTGCATGTTCAGGAATTTTGAAGTAAATTCCGTCGCAAACATCGTATTATTGATGCGAAGTTTTGTAAACGGATTGTGATTTCCTTTCTCCGTATAAGGCAGCTGAAGAAAAATATTGTCCGGAACTTCATCCTGCACTACCTTAAGGAAATGATCGTAATCCTCGCGCAGCATCATCACATCGGCGTCGTCGTCCCATGGAATAAAACCGTGATGACGGACCGCTCCCAGCAGCGTGCCGCCCGCGAGAAAATACCGGATCCCGTGTTTTTTGCAGATGCGGTCGATCTCCAGAAGATAGCCCAGCAGGATCTGCTGCACCTTCGTCAGTTTTCCAAGGTACGTATTGTCAAATATAAAAACCTTCCCCAGATTCTGCATACACTTGACCTGAATGATCAATCCGTCTTCCAGGGATACCTGCGGCACAAAGCCATACCGCCGGATCAGCTGCGTATTCAGCAGAATTCCCGCCTCATCTTCCGGGGGAGCCCAGTTCAGGCTGATCCTGCACTGCTGCGGAAAATTCTGATACAGCATCATCACCAGTTCACTGTCCGAGGCATCCGCCTGTTTCCCAGTCACATTGAATATCTTGTTTGCGGGGCACTTTGTGAGCACAAACTGTACCGCCGTCAGCACATCATGAATGCTGATGTAGGAATTCCGTTCCGGACAAAGTTTCCGCACATCCTCTTTACTGCCCGCTGTCAGCCTGGCAAATGTGTACACGCTGTGCTCCATCGTCTCAATACAGGTCCCGAACAGTTTTCCTGTGCGCAGAATCTGATAGGAAGCGCCATTCTCCCGCGCGCAGGTGATCAGCATGCTCTCAAGCGCCTGCAGAAAATACTGCGCCTCAAATCCCGGCGCGCAGGGATCCGTCTTTCCCGCCTCATATTCAGACGCGGCAAACTGACTCTCCAGTTTCCCATAAACGCGCCCGTCCGAAAGCAGCAGAATCCTCTCACAGCGCAGTTTTGTCAATACCTGCATCACTTTCAGATATTCTTCGAGAATTTCCATGGTCTCCAGGACCGTCATCCTGATTTCCCGGCAGCACCAGCCTGTCAGAATCACATAATCCGCCTGCCAAACGCCACAGTCCCACATATCATCTTTCACGGTCACACAGCTGACGCTGACGTCCGCTTTACACTCATCGTTCCACGCCTCAAGCGACCACTGAACCGCCCGCAGCAGCGAATCATCCCTGCCGATCAGCAGAAATTTTTTCCCCCGCATTTTCTGCAGACTGATCTGCTCCGATTTGACAGGCGCCTGCGCCCAGTCCAACTGGAATTCGTTCAGCCGGTCGCGCAGCAGTCCGCTCTTTTCCTCGCTCATCCCAGTCTTCCCGCCTTTCCCGTATCCATCACAATCCTGATCGGCTCAAGCGCCGTCGTATCTGCAAACACAGTCAGATCAGATTCGAAGTCTACATTATAAACTTCCCCTGCCGCCCCGTCGAGGAGAATTTTCGCAGTCAGACTCGCAATCTGTTTCCAGTCCTGATACACCGTTTTGCTGTCCGCGGCATTTCTTTGTTTTTGCTCCCGGCCTGTACTCTGCCATGTATATTCCCCAGCCTCCTGCTTCTTCTTTTTTCCAGCTTCTGCCCGGGTATTCTTCCAGCCGTACTCTCCGGCACCCTGTCCCGAATTACCGCCCGCTCTTATATCCGGAAATCTCGCAATTTTAACCGCGATCCCATCCTCGCGGGCCATCCGAAAACACAAATTCTCCAGCATTCTCAGTCTCGCTGCCCCCTGATCCTGCGCACTTGTATGGCACACATACCCTGTCTCATCCTCTTTTACCGGATGAAATTCTCCAAATATTTTTCCGTAAACGTCAGACCGCGATACAAAAAGCACCGATTCAGGATGCACGGCTTCAATTCTGCGGAGAATACGCGTTAAAGAAGAAAACATCTCCCAACCGCCGACGTGGTTTCCCTGTACATCTCCATCCTTCTTTTTCTGCTCATTCCCGGATTTTTCTTCAAATTTCTTCTCTGCCGGAAAAAGCTCCGAAAAGTTTCCTTCTGTAATCCGGGGCGAAAAAGAAACCCACTCTGAAAATCCAAACAGGATCACAAAATCCTCCGCAGACATATCTTCTGCATTCTCGGAAATTTCAAAGGCATCATTTCTGAATGCCTGAAGAAATTTCCGTTTCGTATCTGATTCCGGCCCCAGCACCAGAATTTTCTTTCCGCAAAGTCTTTTCCGGATGTCCGCATCCTGTTTTTCCTGCATTCTGTGATCCTCCCCTGGTTTCTTCTAAATTCTTCCTGAATTCCATCTCATCCACTCTGACAGTTCAGCGGAACTCCTTCCACCTTCTCATACTGCCGATCAGCCGCTCAAACATTTCCTCCAGATTCACTTCCGGCTTCCAGCCAAGCGCACGAAGCTTCTCCGCATTGATCAGCATCCGGGAGGTCGGCGCATAACCATATTTATTCGCGTCCTCCGGGATATCAAATATCAGCTTTGATCCGCTCTCCGGATACTTTTCAATCAGCATCTCCGCCATTCCCCGGATCGTAGAAAAAGTATCCTCATTGGAAATATTATAGGCCTCTCCCGGCGTTCCTTCCAGCAGCACTGTCAGCAGACCCAGAACCACATCAGACGTATAGCAGTAGCAATGTGCCTTGCTGCCGTCCGTGTGGAGTACGATGTCTTTCCCTGTGATAATACTTCTCGCAAACTGCGCAAACACCCGGTTCTCCGTTTCCGGAATTCCCGCCCCAAATGTCTGCGCCAGGCGGGCCGTGCACACCGGCAGACTGAATTCATGGGCATACGCGCCGCAGAGTCCTTCCGCCATACGCTTGCTCTCGGAATAACTGCTCCGCACCTGCAGCGGATCAATGTATCCGTAATCCGTCTCCCGCACGACAAAATGCTCCGGATCGACCACACCATAAGCCTCCATCGAGGACAGATAGACCATCCCCTGCACCTGTTTCTTCCGTGCCAGCTCCAGTATGTTCTCCGTACCCTTGAGCATCGTCAGAATCGTTCCAACCGGATGATCGACAAAATCCTTCGAGGTCGTGACGCCGGCCCCGTGCAGAATATAGTCCACAGGCTGTTCTGTCTCCACCGGTTCCAGAATATTCGCTGTCACCAGTTCCAGCCCATGCCCCATGCATGCGCCGAGCATTTTTTCCGCTTTCTGCGGATTTCTCACCAGAGCAAGTATTTTCAGATCAAGTTTTCTCTTGATTCCAGCCATCACCAGCACCTGAACCGTCTGACTCCCAATGAGACCGGTAGCCCCTGTAACCAGAATACTTTTTCCTCTCAGCTTCTCCCAGTCAATCAAATCCGAGTCCGCTGCCCTCTCCAGATCCTCCTGCAGCACTGCATCCTCTGTAAGACGTATTTCCGCCATTTCCAGTCCTCCATTTCCCTTTTGCATCCTTCACCCTCATCGTAAAGCCTATTTCTGTTTTTTGTAGCGGTTCATCTTCGCCGCCAGCCGGTCCGTAAGTCCGAATCCAAACGCCTGCTCATTTTCCTTATACTGAATCAGCGCACGGAACATGTACACGTCCTCCGGCGTCGTCACCTTAATGTTTCCCCGGTTGCCGATCACAATATGCGGCTGTCTTCCAAGCGCTCTGTAGATCGTACACGCGTCAACCATATTTTTGTACCCGTCCGGCGTATTGCGTATCGCTTCATGCGCCGCGAGAATATCCTTCAGACGAAAGCTCTGCGGAGCCTGCGCCGCGTAACTCTCCTGCCGCAGCGGCAGACTGTCCACCTTTCTTCCATCCCTGCTGACCAGAATCGTCTCGTAGCAGGGCGTACATGTAATCGCGCTCCCATACTTTTCAACGCTCTCAATGTTTTCGCTGATCACACTGTACTCGACAAACGGTCTCACCCCGTCGTGAATCAGCACCACGGAATCCTGCGAATTTTCCTTCGCCGCCATCGTAAGCGCGTTATAGATCGAATCCTGCGCGGTTATTCCGCCCGCCGTAATTCCCGCTACTTTTCCAATTCTGAAATCCAGCACAAGCTGCTCCACATAGCGGATATATTCCTCATTGATCGCCATATAGATTTTATCGATTTCCTCATGCTCCTGAAAAAGCTGGAGCGTATGGATCAGGATCGGCTTTCCGTTGATTTCCAGAAACTGTTTCGGCACACCTGCCCCCATGCGGACGCCGCTTCCTCCGGCAAAAATAATCGCAATATTCATAATAAATCCATCCTCCGTTCTTCTCACAGCCCGATCAGTTCCAAGATCCTCTCTGTCGCGTGTCCGTCACAGGCCCCTTCATATTTTTCCCGCCATGCTGTCAGCGCTTCTCTGTAATTCTCAAATTCTTTTCCGCTGTCCCGGACTGCACGCGCCAGTTCCTCCTGCCTCTGCACCAGCGGAAACGGCATCGAGCGATAATCAATATAAAAGCCCCGTTCTTTTTCGTATTCCTTCAGATCCGGGGCAAACAGCACAACCGGCTTCTCATAGATCAGATAATCATACAAAATGGAAGAATAATCTGTAATCAGCACGTCCGCGACGCAGAGCAGTTCTTCCGTCAAAATGGAACAGTTTGATACCTGTCCGTGCGCGTCAATATGCGGATGCGCTTTCAGAATAAAATACCACTGCCCGGAAAGCTCCTCTGCCGCCGCCTTTACAGCCTCCAGACCGCACAGGACAGGTTCCGCCGCATTTCCCCGGAATGTGGGCGCCCACAGCGCAATCTTCTTCCCCTTCGCCTCAGGATAAGCCGTATAGAACGCTTCCCTGCATTTTTTGTTCCAGTCCTCGTCAAAATAATAATCCGTACGGCTCACGCCGGTCGCCCGTATCCGTGACTCCGGAATCCGGAGCGCCCTGGCGTGCACTTTCACGCACTCTTCGGAGCTCAGCGTCAGCCACGTATAATTTCCAAACATATTTCCCTTATAATTTTTCGGGATATCGTCGCCCGCGTCGTAGGCGATCTTTTTCATCAAACCGCAGGAGTGCCAGAGCTGTACCACGGTCGTCTCCCGGCGCTTTTTGCAGGCCGCCACGGGCAGATAATAATCGCAGATAAACACGTATTCCGCCTGCGCGTACGTTTTCATAAACCGCAGAAGATACTGCAGGAGCGCTCCATAAGACATGCTGCCGAAATCCTTCACAAACACCTGGATTTCTTTCTCCGCAGTCCGGCCTGAGTCCTGCTGCCCGCATAGTGTCTCATACACCCGCCGCATCGAGAGCGGCATCTCCTCATGATGCGCGTCCGCGAACAGGATCAGCCCCTGCCGCACAGGTTTTCCCGCATACCATCGGTACACAAGAGGCAGAAACAGATTCTGCAGAAACATTTTCAGATATTGTTTTATACGGAACATACTGCCTCCTCCCGTGCTTCAGTTTTACTTTGTTCACTATCTACGAAAAAATCCTGGTAACCAGTATACCTTATTTCAGAGCAAATGACTATCAATATTCTCAAAATTTTTTCGCCAGACAAGGGGGCTGTCGGAAAGACAGCCCCCTTCTTGTCTTTTTTATAGAGTTTTCTTTGTCATTCTCTCCTGGCCAGCTCGATCTCCGCCGCGTCCAGCGCCGCGGCAATGACCTTGTCCATATCATAATACTTGTATTCTCCGAGCCGTCCTCCGAAGATCACATTCTCTTCCTTTTCCGCAAGTTGTCTGTACTTCTCATAAAGAGCATTATTTTTCTCATCATTTACAGGATAGTAAGGCTCCATCCCCGGCTTCCAGGCCTCCGGATACTCCCGCGAGATTACAGTAAACGGCAGAGGATTATTCCGCGTTCTCGCCGGATTGAAATACTTATGTTCAATGATCCGCGTATACGGAACTTCCCGATCCGTGTAATTGACCACCGCGTTGCCCTGATAATTCTCTGTCTCAATCCGCTCCGTCTCAAACCGCAGAGACCGGTATTCCAGATGGCCGAACTGGTAATCATAATATTCGTCGATCATTCCCGTGTAGACAATCCGTTCAAACCGGTCGGGATGCTCCTGGATATAGTCGCGGTAATCCGTATTAAGCACCACCTCGACATTTTTCAGCAGTCTCTCGATCAGCGCCGTATAACCGCCGGCCGGAATCCCCTGATATTTGTCGTCAAAGTAATTATTGTCGTACGTAAGGCGCACCGGCAGTCTCTCGATAATGAAAGGAGGCAGTTCCTTGCAGTCCCTTCCCCACTGTTTCTCCGTATACCCTTTGACCAGCTTTTCGTAGACATCCGGGCCGACCAGAGACAATGCCTGCTCTTCAAGGTTCGCCGGTTCCGTGATTCCGAGCTGCGCGATCTGCTCCTCGATCTTTCTCTTCACATCCTCCGGCTTCGTCAGTCCCCAGAGTCTGCTGAATGTGTTCATATTAAACGGAAGGTTGTAAATCTCATCCTTGTACACGGCGACCGGGGAATTGACAAACGGAATAAACGGAATCTGCCGATTGACAAATTTCCAGACCCGCTCATCGCTTGTATGGAAAATATGCGCGCCATACCTGTGTACCTGTATGCCGTCCATATTCTCCGTATAAACATTTCCTCCGATATGATCTCTCCGGTCGATGACAAGACATTTCTTCCCGGCTTTCCTCATGATGCGCGCAAACACCGCGCCGTACAGGCCTGCTCCGACGATCAGGTAATCATACCTCTTCTTTTTGGCTTTCTTTTTCCTCTTGCGCCTGAGATTTTCCTGCTTAAGCATGATAATCTCTTCCTGCTTTGCCACATAGGCGTCGCAGACAGCGTTGGCATCCCCGACCTTCACGATCTTTCCGTGATCCAGCCAGATCGCGTGGTCACACATGCGCTTCACCGACTCGGTATTGTGGGAAACGTACAGAAGCGTCGTCCCGTCGGCGAGCATCTTCTTCATGCGGGCGTTGCATTTGCTGCGGAACCGGAGATCTCCAACCTCAAGAACCTCGTCCACAATCAGAATATCCGGATCCGTGATCGTCGCGATCGCAAAGCCCAGACGCGCTTTCATACCGGAAGAAAAATTCTTGACCGGCGAATCGAGGAATTTCTCGATATTCGCAAAATCCACAATGTCCTCAAAATTCTCATCGATGAACTCTCTGGTATAGCCCAGCACAAGTCCATTCAGATAAATATTCTCGCGCGCGGTCAGATCCTTGTCAAAACCCGCGCCAAGCTCAATCAGGGGAGCGATCCGCCCGTTCACAACCACGCTTCCCACATAGGGCTGCAGGATTCCGCTGATCGCTTTTAAAAGCGTCGACTTTCCGGATCCGTTCGGTCCGATCAGGCCCCATGCCTCGCCTCTTCTTACCTTGAAGTTGATCCCTTTCAGCGCCAGGAATTCCTGGAACATCAATTCTTTTTTGATAAATTTAATTGCATATTCCTTGAGATTGTCCACCCTCTCTTTCTCAAGGTTAAACCGGATCGTCAGATCCTTGACCTCTATCACCACATCGTTTTTCATATGCTTTCCTTTCTGTCTCCGCCCGAACCATACAGGTTCAGTCCTGACCGCACTTTGCGGAAAACTCCGGCCCGTCACAGCGCCGGTTCAAAACCTGCCTGCGGGTTTTGCGCGGGATTCGGGTCTGCGTCAGCAGATATCCTCGGCTCTGAACCCTCGCGGACCTTCCTAAATGTACAGAATGAATCTGTCCTTATATTTCTGGAAGAAATATACGCCGATCACCAGCATCACAAATGCGAGCAGACATCCTCCCACAATGTAATAAAGCGACGGCAGTTCTCCCCGGTACACAATGGCACGGAACTGTTCCACGTAATAATACAGCGGATTCATATGTGTTATAACGAACACAATTTTAGGACGTTTCTTCAGTTTAGTGATCGGATAGACGATCGGGGTCAGATAAAACAGCGCCGTCATCACGGCCTGGTAGATATACTGGATGTCCTTGAAAAACACGCACAGCTGCGCAAGGAAAAATCCAAGTCCGCAGCAGAAAATGTAAATCTGAATGATGACAAAGGGCATCAGCAGCATCGTCGGCGGGAAAGGCGCTCTCGTCACAAGCATAACAATAAACAGCGCGCCAAGCGACAGTACAAAATCCACCATGCAGCTCGTGATCTGCGCCAGCGTAAAAATGTACTTGGGCACATACACCTTCTTCAGAAGAGCCGCGTTCTTTTGAATCGACTTCATACCGCTCGTGGTACTGTTTTTCAGAAATTCATGCAGCATACGGCCCGTCAGAAGATACACGGGATAATTCTCGATCTGCTTTTTGAACATCAGTGAAAAAACGGTTGTCAGAACGGCCATGATCAGAAGAGGATTGAGAATACTCCAGGCATAGCCGAAAAAGCTTCTTCTATATTTCAGCCTCAGGTCACGCCGGACCAGCTCCCAGATCAGACTTTTGTACTTTATCAGTGTTCTGATACGGTATTCAAATAAATCCATAGGTTCTCCTCCAGACTGTCAGAGATTTACCGGAATTTCCGGGCAGGCTGCCCGAAAATTACAGGCACGGGTGGGAATCCCGAACCGCCCTGCGGGTGCGGGATATGTCTGTAAATTCCGATTGCACTATACTACCACACAATTTCACAGATTTCAATAAGCTCCGTAATTTGTCGATTACAGTTGTTGTTACTGTGTTACAGTTCACAAAGCGCGGGATGCAGCGCATATTTCCTTATAATTCCCAGCACAATCTTTACGACACGCTCCATCCCCTCCTCGGTGACGTGCTCATACGGACCATGCGCGGCATGCCCGCCCGTCCCGAGATTCGGACAGGGAAGTCCCCGGAAAGAGAGTCTTGCTCCGTCTGTGCCGCCGCGGATCGGAGAAATGTCCGGTTCCAGCCCCATCTCACGTATGACCGCTTTCGCGTTATCCACCAGATGCATGCAGGGCATAATCTTTTCCACCATATTGCGGTACTCGTCCACAAGACGCAGAGTCACTGTACCCTTTCCATACCGTTCATTCAGTGTCTTTTCAATGTGGAGAAGCGTTTTTTTGCGCGCCTCAAAGCTGCCCGCGTCATGATCCCTCACAATATAGTGCATCCTGGCATGTTCCACATTTCCGGTTATGTCTGTCAGATGATAAAAGCCCTCGTACATCTCCGTGTGCGTCGGAGTATCGCAGGACGGCAGCATCCGGTTAATCTCCATCGCCACGAGCGACGCGTTGATCATCCTGTCCTTCGAATCGCCCGGATGGATATTAAAGCCGTTTATCTCAAAATAAGCCGAGCAGGCATTGAAGTTCTCATAGACGATTTCCGTCTCATTTCCTCCGTCCAGTGTGTACGCATAATCCGCGCCGAACTTTTTAAGATCAAGAAGTTCTGCTCCGCCGCCGATCTCCTCATCAGACGTAAAGCCGATGCAGATCTTTCCATGCGGGATTTTCCCTGTTATCAGCTGTTCCGCCACTGTCATGATCTCCGCAATCCCGGCTTTGTCGTCCGCGCCGAGCAGTGTCGTTCCGTCCGTTGTGATCAGCGTACATCCCTTCATCCCCTTCAGATGCGGGAATTTCTTTGTTGAAAGCACATGCCCGCTTGTCCCAAGCATGACGTCTTCCCCGTCATAATCGCGGATCACCTGCGGACTGACTCCTTCCCCGCTGGCATCCGGAGCCGTATCCATATGAGAGATCAGTCCAAGGGAAATGCAGTCCTCGCAGCCCTTCGACGCGGGAATCGTCCCGTAGACATAACAGTTCTCATCGACGTGCGCATCCTCAATCCCCAGCTCCTTCATTTCCTTCACCAGCAGATGCGCCAGGTCAAACTGACGCCGCGTGGACGGCACCGTGCTGCTTTCATGATCGCTCGTCGTATAAATCCTCACATAATTTAAAAATCGATCCAGTGTTTTCATTTTCTGTCTCCTTCCTTTTCTACTTCTCCTTTTCCAATACGACAAATCCGTTACTGTTCACACCCCACTGAGCTCGAGGTGATTTCCGTATGTTTTGTGCGGAAATCCCGAGGTCTGAGGCGCGAAATGCCACGAAAGTGGCATTTCTGTGCATCGCAAAGCGTTGTTACGTTCACGACCTGCAAGGGAGTGAACTGTAACACAAATCCTTCTGTCGTCTGCCGCAAAATGCCCCGCCGGAATCCGCAAAAACCCCGCTCCCACGGCATCGCAGTGACACATGCGCCGCCGGCATACGCAAATGTTTATGTTGCGGTCTTCCCAAAAACATAAAACCACTCGCGCATACCGGCGGCTCTTATTCCTGCTGCGGCGCTCCTTTGCGCCCTCTGCCGGAATCCATGTCAGCATTCCGGCAAATCCACAGCACGTACCTATAAATCTTTTCTTTCAGCTTCCACGGATCTCCCGGTTCCAGGGGGGCCGTATGGTTTCATGGAAGTTTACTGCTCCTTGTACCTCAGATAATCCATGAGCAGATCCACCGTCTTGTCTATACCGAGGATACTGCTGTCAATGCAGAGATCATAGCTGGCGGCGACGCCCCATTTCTTTTCCGACTGGAAATTATAGTAGCTGGAACGCTTCTTGTCCGTCTTCAGCATCATCTCCTGTGCCTTGCCGTCCGCAACCTTGTACTCTTCTTTGATGCGGGCCTTGCGGAACTCATCGCTGGCATGGACAAACAGGCTGAACAGCCCTTCCTGATCCCTCAGAATGTAATCTGCGCAGCGTCCTACGATCACACAGGAGCCCTCGTCCGCCACGTGCCGGATCGCGTCATAGCATGCCTGATATATCTGCTGATCGATCGTCGGCCCGGAATACATCACCGATGGATAGACATCCATCACAATGGAATACAAAAGACTGTTCATTGGTTTCTCATCGTAGCTCTCGAGCACCTTCTCGCAGAGGCCGCTCTTCTTTGCCATAATCTTGATCAGATCCTTGTCATAAAACTTGATCCCGAGCCTCTCTGCAAGCTTTGCGCCGATCTCATGCCCGCCGCTTCCAAACTGCCTTCCTATCGTAATAATTGTCTTTTTTTCCATATGCTGTCCCTCCATTCCTGATTTTATACCTGTTACTTAAAATCCTTCGCGTACAGTACGATGAAGTCATTTTCATCGTAGCGCTTTCTGCCCATCGCCATCCTGCGCAGCAGCTTGTTGGACCTGTGGATCGCGCGTTCCGTCAGTTCCACAACATTTGCGATCGATACGTTATTTCCCTGTTCCGCCGCGGCTGAAATTTTTCCATGCAGAATTTCCTGCCCTTCCCCGCTGATCACATAATCCTTTCTGCCCGCGTAAAGCTGCGCGAACATAATCAGTTCCTGCGCCGTATAAACCGGCAGATAGATCTGAGCGGTAAATTTCATGGTAAATCTCGGATTGCTCATCAGCAGATCATGAATATACTGCTGCTCATCCTCCAGAATCACCAGCATTCCGTCCGTGCGGAACTCCATCGCCGTCGTGAGCTGCTCAATGGCGTTCGTATCCAGATCCCCCGCTTCCTCAATGATCAGCGTACCTCCCGCGATCTTCGCGACCGTAGCGGCAATGTCCTTGCGGTTAAAATCAGCGGCGTAAATTCTGGCAACCTTCAGCGTATCGTTGCCCAGATCCTGCGCGACGGCTTTGGCGATATTTACTGCCAGCGTCGTCTTTCCTGAGCCATGCGGCCCGAAAATCAGAATGTTCCCGGTCCTGGAAGTCCTGTCGCCGCTGTTCGCCGCGGCCTGGAATACCGCGTTGGCAATCTGCTGCTCCAGCCCCTCTATCTCCGTGAAGCCTTCAAAAAATCCCCGGATATGATCCGGAAGAAGCGGTCCTTCCTTTGCCGGGACAACCTTTTGACCGCCGTTCTCCCTGTCCTCTGCGGGAGCGCTCTCTCCGGCTGTCTCCGTCTCCTGCTCCGCCGCAGAATTCCCGCCGTCCTCGAAATCCTCATCCTCGTCATCCAGGAAGTCTTCCTCCTCCTGGATGTCCGGCTGTTCCTCCTGAACCGGTGCCTCCGCGTCCAAAACATCCTCGTCTGTCAGCTCATAGGTCACACCCGGATCTTCCGCCGGACTGTACTCTTCCGGCTGCTGCTCTGCCGGACTGTAACGCTCATCCGGTTCTTCCACTGTCTCATATATTTCATCCGATTCTACGGTTTCATAGAGGTCTGTCTCCCCCTGTCCGCCATATTCCGTGTTATCTTCCTCCGCCGCCTCATAAACCGGCCCGGGTTCTTCCTCCTTATACGATACTTCCTCTCCGGAAACCTGTGCGTCATCCCCGGATTCCCGCATCCAGCGCGCCTGCTCTTCCCAGAGTTCCCCTACGCCATATCTGGCATGAAGACTTGCGATCTTTTCAGTCGGAACGCGGATCGTCTTTTCCTTCAGAATCCCTTCCCGGAGGTTCTTTCCCGTACGATCCGGATTCTGCGTCCCGGGAGACTCCTGTTTTTCCCCGCTTCCGCTGTTCTCATAAACAGAAAGTGCTTCTTCCTGCGCGCTCGTCAGAGGAATTCCCGCTTCCTCCTGCTCCGGTTCCGCCTGAACGTTCTGTGCGCTCTGCGCAAGCGCTCGTCCTTTCTCCCCCATCGAGAGAAGAATATCGTCAATGGAAAGTCTGTTCTCTTCCTGCTCCGTCTCTTTTGGCGGTTCCGGCTCCGGAATCTCCTCAAGCTTCTTCGGGATCACCGGCGTTTCCGGTTCCGCAAATTCCTCCGGATCTTCCGCACGCTTTACCACTCCCGCGATGATCTCCCGCATACTTCTGGCCAGTTCCACCTGCAGACTGAGTTCCTCCTGGGAATCCTCCTCGCTGTCAGCATCCGCCGGCTCCGCAGCCACTTCTTCCACATTCTGCCCTTCCCGGCCAGGTTCCGCCTGTCCAAGCTCCGCCTGTTCGAGTTCCGCCTTGTGGGCGGCCACCTCTCCCGCGATTTCTTTCTCCGTCGAGGCGATAATCGTCGCGGCGATCGCCTCACTGTTCACCTCAGGAACCACCGTCGTCGGAATATCGTCCGTCTTTTCCTCCGGTTCCGGCTCTTCCTCCTCCATCGGGAGCTCCGCGGGACGGACAAACTGCTCCTGATAGATTTCCTCCTGCTTGGGGGTAAGCTTCGCATATTTCTTCTTCAGTTCCAGTGCCTTGAGCACATATTTGCCGCTGTGAAACCACAGCACAAGATCATCGCACATGGCAAGACATTTCTGCATCTGTCCCGTCTGCTGGTACAGCCTGGCGAGCTCATAGGTCCACTGCTCCGTGTATTCCTGGCTGGCATATTCTTCCAGAATCGGAATCAGCTCCTCCGGAGAAGCTCCTCTCCCGCGGAAGATTCTGTACTTCAGAATAAAACGGTTGGTATCATTCGGAGCGATATTTATGTATTCGTTATAATATTCCAGCGCTTCATCATACTGATGCAGCAGAATCGTGACCTCCACAAGACGGTACAGAACCGTGCGTCCTACCGGCGACCGCCGGTATGCCCTCTCCAGCAGGGCCTTGCTGTCCTCCGGCCTGTCCGCCGCCTCGTAAATCTCGCTGACCAGACAGAGCGTCCTGGTATTCCGCACACGCTTCCAGTCGATGGTGTCTGCCAGCTTCGCGGCCTCATCATAATCTCTCTGATCAACCAGCTTGTCGATCTCTTCAAGCTTCAGGTTGTATTCGTATCTGTCCACTTCATTCACCCCGTATTATCTTATACTCCGATCTCCGGCCCGGCGCTGCACCGGTCAGATCCTGTCCCTGTTTATCAACGAACCGAAACACGCCGCGCGGGTTCCGCCCGTTACCGCAGACGCCCTCCGGAACTGCCTGTATTTTTGATTTCAGTGTACCATACCTGAATTTCCTTGTCAAAAACAACCTGCTGAAAAAAGAAGATTGTTATTTCTCAAAATATTCATATACCTGCGACGATACGGAACTGATCCGCGAAATCGCCTCGTCTTTATTGTTCCAGTCGCTTGACAGTACGACCAGTATGTAATCATAGCTGCTTCCGTAGATGATCGCCGCGTCGTTCTCCGTCGCATCCATCTCCCCTGACTTGTTTCCGCATGAAACCCCCTCCGGAAGCCCCGCCGGTATCTTGTATCTCGTATTCTGATTCAGCATCATCTGCTCGATCTCATTGCTGACCTTGCGGTTCACCAGCTCCCTGTGATAAATGGCCTCCAGGAGCTTTCCGCAGTCCTTTGCCGTCACCTGATTATAGACGTCCGACCGCGTGTTTGTCTCCGGATCGTTGAAACCGTTGTACTCCACCGTCATGGCGCTGAATCCGTACTCATCAATAAACTCATTGACCTTCTCGATTCCCCTCTCGTAGCTGGAATTCCCGAGGTAATAGAGCAGCCGGTTGGAATCCGGATTGTCGCTGTAGGAAATCATATCGTTCATCAGAGACATGATTTCATCGGTGCGTTCGAGATCTCCGCTCTCAAACGCCTTGTACACCGCTCCCATGATGAACAGCTTCATCACGCTGGCAGATTTCATCGGACGGTCGTTCACGACAGCTTCCTCGCCCGTAGTCAGATTCTTCACATAGACAGACCAGTCGCCGTCATATTCCGCAAGACTTTTCTGCAGAATATTTTCCAGCTCCGACCTCGCAGGCTTTTCCGGAAGCGGCAAAAGCCCGTCCACGTGAAGCTGTCTCATATCTCTGAGCGTACGGTATTCAAGGGGACCGGAAAACGGTTTCTCCGCGGCCGTTTCTGTTTCTTCTTCTGTCATATATTCCGTCACATACTCCGTCTCTTCCTCCGCCGTCTGCTCTGTGAACAGACTCTCCGCTTCCGAAGCAGTCTCCGTCTCCCATTCTGCGTCATTCTGCCTTGTCTCTGTTCCGGATTCCGGTTCCACAGCCGTCCCTGAGACAGCCCGGGCTCCGGCAAACTCATCCATGCTCAGTCCGACCGCCGCAATCACAAACAGAAGCATCAGAAAAATCTCCAGCTTCTTTCCCCTGCTGTTTTCCTTAATCTCATCCCATATCTTCTCAAATCTGTCCATACGGCGCTCTCTCCTTCCTTTCTGTATTTTATAATGTATGAGGGAAAGAGTCAACCAGTTACAGTTCACTCCCCCATCAAATTCGAGGTGATTTTCGGACAAAATGTCCGGAAATCCCGAGGTCTGAGGCGCGAAATGCTGCAAAAGCAGCATTTCTGTGCATCGCGAAGCGTTGTTGCTGGTCACGGAGTGAACAGTAACGTCAACCAAGGATTGCAAAAGAAGGCGCCGGCTTCGCCTTGCTTTTTCCGCCGCCGTATAGTATCATAGCTTCAGGCAGACTGTCTGCCTTTGTTCTTTTTGTGTACTATCCATGTAAACAGCCGTGCGAAGGAGGGTATCATGAAAAAATCTGAAAAGGCCGGCCTGATCCACATTTACTGCGGGGACGGCAAAGGCAAAACTACTACGGGGATGGGATTATGCGCGCGCGCCGCGGGATACGGCCTGCACGTGCTGATCTATCAGTTTATGAAGGACAACTCGACAAACGAGCGTGCCGTTCTGCAGCTCTCTGACCATATTACGATTGTCGACGGACTCCCGGAGGAAAAGTTCAGCTTCCAGATGACGCCGGAAGAAAAAGCGCAGCGCAGGACTTATTACGAAAACCAGCTCCGCGCAGTGACGGAAAAGGCACGTGCGGAGAATTATGACGTCCTTTTTCTCGATGAAGCAATCTACACGATCCGCGCCGGTCTTCTCGATGAGACCCTGCTTCTCGATTTTCTGCGCTCCAAGCCGGAACATCTTGAAGTGATTCTCACCGGCCAGGGACCCAGCCAGGATCTGATCGATCTCGCCGATTATGTATCCGAGATCCGCAAGGTCAAGCATCCTTTCGATCAGGGGATCGCAGCCCGCAAAGGAATCGAACGATAAAGCCTGATCGGGCAGGAAGCAGTTTTTCCTTATGCGGGCCTGCGCATAAAAACACCTCCGAAAAAGCCCTTAAACGGACTCCTCCGGAGGTATTTTTATGCTTCGTCACAAATATGAAATTTTACAGGGAACGACAAAACGATTTCCGTTTTGCCCGTTCTCCGCGCTGAATTTGCGCCGCTCAAGCGGCTTACTCAAGAATGAAGCGAGAACAGGTCAAGATCCCTGTCTTCCTTTCCAAAGATATAATTGTACTCCAGTATATTGTACTCATTGATCCGGTCGAAATACGGCGATGTCTCATCCTGCAGCTCATAGAAATCCCCGTCCGCGGTCCAGTAGCCGCCGGCCGCAAGCACCGGGATCTCTTTATTCAGATCCAGAAGATACTTCTGATAGCCGGTCAGTGGAAGCCCGAGACGGTCTGCAATAATACTGTAGAGGTAATTCAGGCTCGTCTTTTCAATGACTTCCTCCTCAATGTCATAGTTCGCCCAGCACACAAACGGCACTTTGTATTTCTCCATCCGCTCTTCCGGCGTCAGGTTCTCCTCCGCCTTTCCAAGCAGATAATTATAGGTATTGTCGCCCAGGTTCGCCTGGTGATCTCCGAACATCAGGATCGCAACCGGCTCGTCGACATCCGTGAAGTATTCCACCAGCTTCTGGTACACGCTGTCCGATTCGCGGATCAGATTGACATAGATGGATGTTTTTATCCGGTTGACTGTCGAATTTCTCACCCTGACCCTCTGAGCAAGGCCCTTCGTGTTGGTCGATACATAGCCGCCGTGGTTCTGCATCGTGACATTATAGCTGAAGAACGGATCGTCCGTGGCCTCATCATGTTCAAGATATTTCCGTATGATTTTTTCCGAGAGTGACCAGTCCGAGATATAGCTGCGGATATACTCGGGATTTTCAAAATCATCTCTCGTCAGATACTCGTCAAATCCAAGCTGCGGATACACAAGATGTCTCCTGTAATTTGTCCCGCGGTACGGATGGATTGCCAGCGTATCATAGCCGACTGCTTCAAGCTCCGACACCAGGGACGGCATCTCGCCGCGCACAAAAAGGTTAAAGCCTACCGACGACGGAGGAAGGAATCCCATCGTATTTCCTGTCAGAAATTCATACTCGGAATTCGGCGTATTCCCGCCAAATACAGATACATATGCGGTTCCCTTGATCGTATTTTCCTTCAGGCCGTGGATGAACGGCATGCAGTCCTGTGAGAGTGTCAGTCCTTTCCCAATGCTTGTGTAATCGGCAAATGACTCGTTCATGATAACGATCAGGTTCGGCGTATTAAAGCCGGAACTCTGGGCCATCACTTTGTCCGCGCTCTCCTGATGGCTGTCTGTCTCGGCCGCCGTGGCTTTCCCGGTACTGCCTTCCGCGATTGAGATCCTGGCGCTGTTCCACGCAGACAGCGCGCTGCTTCCGCTGGCAGATGACGTTCCGTCAGAAGATGTCGTACCAGCTCCGTCATTTCCTGCCGCAGACGTCGCTGCTCCATTCAGAGCCGTTGTCCCGGCAGAGTTTCCTGTTCCGCCAGAAGACGTCGTACCAGCTCCGGCATCTCCTTCCGCAGACGTCGCTGCTCCATTCAGAGCCGTTGTTCCGGACGCATCGGCTTCCCTGACGGGATCCAGCCCATCTCCGGACTCTTCCTCATCCTGCTCCACATACGCCGCGGCAATCTCCTGTACCTTTTCCAGAGAATATCCATCCGGTTTATCGGCCGCCAGATAGAAACAGGTGCACAACGTCGTAAACAGCATGTCAAACTGCTTGTATCGGAGCTGATGGGTGAAACCCTGCGAGCGGATATCATGATCTTCCAGGAATGATGTTCTGCAGCAGATATGGTAATATCCGCCGGTTATGATCAGCCAGACGCCCAGGATCGCCAGTCTCGGAGCCGGTTTGAGCGCCTGAAACTTTCTGATCTTAAAGCTGACCACGCAGGCTGCAAACACCAGAAACACTTCCGAGAATACGTACCAGTCAATGTCGTACTCGAACCCTCCCGCGACAGTGGCCGCCTCCTGAATGGAAAACAGATCCGCCGCGGAAATCGCCTGCCCGCGGAAGTCCACAACAAACCAGTTCACGACCGCAAGGATCATGACCGCGACTGAGACGATCGCGACCGGCCAGCGGACGCTCCCCAGTATAAGCAGCAGCAGAAACAATACAAGATACAGAAAAATAAATGTAAAATATACCGCGATTTTTTCCAGATCTGCAAATACGATATGAAATCTCGCAGAATCCATATGAAACAGTGTAAAATAAATGACAAACGGAGACACCAGAAACCAGATCCAGCCCAGCAGACGGTTGACCCGTTCGGACAGACGGTTCGGCGTCACAACCAGCGTAAAAATAACCGCGCACAGAAACAGCATGAAATAAGTCCTGCTGTTCGTGAACAGCGTCTTATGTTCTTCCGGTATTTTATAGTAAGACGACATCCTGAGATACCAGGCAAGAAAGCCCAGCGTCGCCGCCACTACCAGACATTTCCCACACATCAGCAGAATTTCTCTCCTGCGGTCTGCCGTACTTTCCGCCGGATTCTCTCCGCCTTCGGATACGGCTTCCGCCGTCAGGTTCTCTTTGTTTTCAGACGCAGATTCCGTATTTCCCTCCGCAAACTCCTCTGCCCCTTTTTCTCCTGTCCCTTTCCTCTTTAAGAATTTATCTATCCACGGCATATGTTTCTTTCTACCCCATTCCTAAATGCATCAAGATTCATCCAGACCTCATCCAGCAGGCGTTTCCTTGTCTCCACGGCCGCCCACGCCATATGAGGCGTAATCAGCAGACGCTCACAGCCGCTCAGCGCCCGCAGAGGAGAATCTTCCAGCATGGGCTCCTGCTCCAGCACATCCAGCCCGGCTGCCGCAATTCTCTCTTCTTCCAGCGCTTTTCTCAGTCCGGCTTCCTCCACAATGGGGCCGCGCGCCGCATTGAGAAAGATGGCTGTCTTTTTCATTTTGCAAAATGCGTCATAATTCATCATATGACGCGTCCCCTCTGTCAGAGGTGTATGTACGGATACGATATCCGACTCCGCAAGGAGCGTATCGGTATCCACCCGGCGGTACAGACTGTCCTTGTTCCTTCCCGACGGGGAACTGTAGATCACCTGGCAGCCGAAAGCTTCCGCGATCCGGGCAACTCTCTTCCCAATCGCCCCGAGCCCGATGATCCCCCAGGTCTTTCCTGTCAGCTCATGAAACGTCCTTCCCATATGGCAGAAGGAGTCGCTCTTCGTGTAAGCGCCCGAGCGGACATACTCATCATAGTAGCGCAGGTGCTCCAGCAGATACAGCGCCATCGCGAATGTATGCTGCGCAACCACATCGGTTGAATAGCCTGCGACATTCGTGACGCAGATCCCCCGCGTGTTCGTATACGCAAAGTCGACATTATTCGTGCCGGTCGCCGTTATGCCGATATACCGGAGATTTGACGCATCCTTCAGTGTGGACTCCCACATTGGAAGCTTATTGACCAGAATCGCATCCGCATCCCCGATGCGCTCCGCGATCAGCTCATCCGGCGTCTGTCCGTAGATCGTCACTTCTCCCAGCTCGGAAAACCTGTCAAACACCATATCCGGACCCAGATTGTCCGCCTCCAGAAATACAATCTTCATCCGAATCCCTCCTTTTCCTTCACACAGACAATTCGAAGCTTTCTCCGCCTGCTGCCGCGGCATGTGCAGGCGCATTCTTCCCTTTGTCTTCAATCAGGCAGGAACCGGTTTTCCCTCCTGCCCGCCGCGCGGCCCAGGTGCTGCCTCAGCAGCCGGCTTCCCTGCCTGGACCTGTGCACAGCATGGAGCCGGAACGTCTTCCGGCCCCATGACCTCTTTGTCACGATCTTTTCTTTGTTTTACAGCCTCTTCAGCAGCTCTTCCCTCTCTTTTTCATATCCCGGCTTTCCAAGAAGCGCGAACATGTTGCGCTTGTAGCTCTCCACGCCCGGCTGATTGAACGGATTCACGCCCAGAATATATCCGCTGATGCCGCACGCGAACTCGAAGAAATAGAACAGCTCTCCGAGGAAGAACTCATCCTGCTTCGGGATATTGACCACGAGGTTCGGAACATTGCCGTCGGTATGCGCGAGAATCGTCCCGTTCATCGCGTTCTTGTTTACAAAATCCATGGTCTTTCCTGCCAGATAATTCAGTCCGTCAAGATCCACCGGCTCCTCTCCGATCGAAACCTCGCACTTCGGCTCCTCGACATTCAGAACTGTCTCAAAGATGATACGGCTGCCGTCCTGGATAAACTGACCCATGGAATGGAGATCCGTCGTCAGATCCACCGATGCCGGGAAGATTCCCTTCTGGTCTTTTCCTTCACTCTCGCCGTAAAGCTGCTTCCACCACTCGGAAACGTAATGCATGCTCGGTTCGTAGTTCGCCAGAACCTCAACGCTCTTGCCTTTTCTGTGCAGGATGTTGCGGAGCGCCGCGTAGAGGAGCGCGTCATTTTCCTCAAAATCTGCTTCCAGCGCGCGCTTTCTTCCGGAAGCGGCGCCCTCCATCAGCTTGTCGATATCCGCTCCGCTGACAGCGATCGCGAGAAGACCTACCGCGGTCAGAACAGAGAAACGGCCGCCTACGTTGTCCGGAACAACGAAGGTCTCGTAGCCTTCCTCCGTCGCAAGTTTCTTCAGGGCTCCTCTTGCCTTGTCCGTCGTAGCGTAGATTCTCTTCGCGGCCTCTTCCTTGCCGTACTTCTTCTCAAGCATTGCCTTGAAGATACGGAACGCGATCGCCGGCTCCGTCGTCGTGCCTGATTTGGAGATAACGTTCACGGAGAAGTCTCTGTCTCCGATCACATCGATCAGATGCTGCACATATGTGCTGCTGATGCTGTTGCCGACAAAATAAATCTCAGGAGTTCCGCGAAGCTCTTTTGAAAGATTGTTGTAGAAGCTGTGGCGAAGGAATTCGATCGCAGCCCTTGCTCCAAGATAGGAACCGCCGATGCCGATAACCAGAAGCACTTCGCTGTCGCCCTGAATCTTTGCGGCCGCCTTTTTAATGCGGGCAAACTCTTCCTTGTCATAATTTACCGGAAGGTCAACCCAGCCGAGAAAATCATTTCCGGCTCCGGTCCCTGACAGCAGCAGCTCTTTCGCGTCAAGAGCGATCTTTTTCATATACTCCACTTCATTGCTCCCGACAAAGCAGGCCGCTTTCCCATAGTCAAATGTTACTTTGTTTCCCATAACCACATCTCCTTATCCTGAATGTTATTCTGATAACCGCGCGCCGGGCGGTCATGCAGCCTGCGGCGGAGAAAATTTTGCGCCGCACGCCTTTCTTTTGCCGGATTTTCGGGAAGTACGCGCACTTCCCGGAAATTTCCGGCTGGTTCCGGTATATTTTATCAAATCCATATAGATTTCGCAAGCCTAACTGGTAAAAAAATGCCGCCGGTGCCGGATAAAATCCGCGGCTTACGACAGGCCATTTTCTGCGATCTCCTCATGACAGAAACTCCTTCAGCACCTCTCTCACGATACGTTCCTGTTCTTTTGCGTCCATCTGGCGCAGCAGCTCTGCGCCGCGTTCCTTGTCCGACTCCTGCTCCTTCTCCGCGGCCGCCTCCTGTGCGCCTGCCTTGACCCTGGCCAGACTCTCCTTCAGCTCACGCTTCTCCTTCTGGGCGCGGGCCGTCTGCTCAGCAAGCTCCGCCCTCGCCTTCCGCCTGCCCTTTCTTCCCCTTGCCACCGGCACAACGGCCGGCGAGGCGATCAGTCCGCGCCCTTTCGCTCCTTCCCCACTTTGGCTTCCCTCAGGCACGCCGTCCTCCGCGCCACAGCCGCCAACGGCTCCGCTGTTCTCCAGATAATCCGTCAGCCTTATCTCCAGACATTCTTCCGCGTACCCTGTGTCGGCGATTCCATATGCCGCCGCGGTCAAAACGACCGCAAGCGCTCCCATCCAGAGATACACGCTGCCTGCCAGAAAGTTTCCTCCCTCTCTCATGATCAGAGCCGTTCCCGCGAACGAACACAGCAGACTTACCACCAGACACTGCACGCCGATACGCCTCCACTGATGCAGCGATAATTTCCAGAAGCGGTAGTCCATCACGCTTCTCTGAATCAAAGCCCTCACATTGCCCACCTTACTGTTCAGATGCGTACAGTACTGAAATCTCTGCCGGAGCTGCTGCAGAAAGCCGCTCGCCGGTTCCCCTGTATTTCTTGTGCTCCTCATCAGTCTCGCGTAGAGCTGTTTCAGGATAAGCTGGCTGATCACGCCGACTGCGCATGCGGCTGCCAAAACATAAAGCAACAAATTCCGGTCCATGATGAAACGCAACATATGGATTCCCCCTTAAAAATTTAATCTGAGTGCGGCACTCCCGAAACAGGACAGATTTGCATCCGCAGCGGCGCCATTCTGATGCCCTCGCTCAAGTACCGCCATTATAGCCGCAATTTTTTTGTTTGGAAAGCAAAATCGTTCGACAATTTCTTGACATTTATGCAACACTTTGCTATATATAATCTGAAAATCGGCCTTTCTTTCATGCATTTTTATCCGGAAGGCCTGAAAGAATCCTGAAAACTGCCGTCCATACGGCCGTATCTTTTGAAATGATTTTCGGGTGATCCGCACGAAAATTCCGGGACTGCGGCACGAAATGCCGCAAAAGACAAAGGAGGAATCTTATGAATCTGTTTGTAAACGAAATTGACGGAGAACTGGTTCTCAGCAAACTCGGCTACGGGATCTCCGTCCTGCTGCTGGTGCTTGTTCTGATGGGCGCGGCGGCCCTTGTGAAAAAGACTGGAAAAAACAGAAAATTCTCTGTGAAAGAACTGACTTTCTGCGCGGCGGCGATCGCGCTCGCGATGGTCACATCGATGATCAAGCTCTACTCGTTTCCGTTCGGAGGCTCCATCACCCTGTTCAGTATGCTGTTCATCTGCCTGATCGGCTATATGTACGGTCCGGCCACCGGCATCCTGACCGGTATGGCCTACGGCATCCTTCAGTTTATCATTGAACCTTACATTTATTTTCCGCTCCAGGTTCTCGTGGATTATCCGCTCGCGTTCGGAGCGCTCGGCCTGTCCGGATTCTTCTGCAAATCGAAAAACGGACTGATCAAGGGATACATCCTCGGAATTATCGGCCGCTATTTCTTCGCGTTCCTTTCGGGCTGGATTTTCTTCGGAGAATATGCGTGGGAAGGCTGGGGCGCCGTGCCTTATTCCCTGGCTTATAATGGCGCCTATATCTTTTCTGAAGGTGTTCTTACTATTATAATACTGTCTATCCCTGCCGTGAACAAAGCGCTTGTTCAGGTAAAAAAACTGGGACAGACCTCAAAATAGAGGGGCATTTCCGTTACAGTTCACTTCCCCACCGAGCTCGAGGTGATTTTCGGACAAAATGTCCGGAAATCCCAAGATCTGAGGCGCAGACCATGGAATTCTCTTTGTTCATTCCATGGTTGACGGCGTTCGCTAACAGACATACAAGTATGTCTTACAGCTTACTTCCCGCGCAAAATGCCACGAAAGTGGCATTTCTGTGCATACCTTAGTATGCAGAAAAGCCTCCAGTGGAGGGTTTTCTGTATCGCGGAGCATTGTTGCTGGTCCCGGAGTGAACCAGTAACGCATTTCCGGACCTGCGCATAAGACCCGAAACCCGCGCGCAAGATTTGCGAGCGGGTTTTCAATTTTCCCTGCTTTCTTTCCTGCCGGCGGCATCTCTTTGCTCAGTCAATCCGGCTGATCAGCCCTTCCACCAGCTTCACACAGTGCTCCGCCGCCCTGCGTTCGAATGTCGGATAATCCATCACCGCGCTGTCATCGGCCTTGTCCGAGATCGCACGCAGGATCACAAACGGTATCCGGTTCAGGTAAGCAGTCTGCGCGATCGCCGCGCCCTCCATCTCCGTACAGTACCCGCCGAACATGGAAACAATCCGCTCTTTTACCGTTTTCTCCGCCACAAACTGGTCGCCGCTGACAATCCTTCCCCGGAAGACCGCTATCTCCGGATTCACCTCGCGGCATACCGCCTCGGCAAGATCCGCAAGTTTTTCATCCGCCTCAAAAGAAAACACGTCCATCTGCGGGATCTGTCCCGGCGGATACCCAAAATTCACGGCATCCATATCATGATGCACCACATCTTTTGAGATCACAATATCCCCGATATTGATCTCCGCGTTGAGAGAGCCCGCGATTCCCGTATTGATCACATAATCCACCTGAAAATCATCCGCAAGAATCTGCGTACACACGGCGGCGTTCACTTTGCCGATCCCGCTGCGCACCACGACCACAGGCTTTTTGTCCAGCAGTCCCTCACAGAATTCCATCCCCGCTTTTTTGACGACGCGCGTGATCTCCATGCTTTCCTTCAGGCTCGCCACCTCGATCTCCATCGCCCCGATAATTCCTGTTCTGCTCATGTTCTGTTCCTTCCTAAGCGTTCTGCGCTGCCGCTTTCTTGAGCGCCTGCGCAAGCTGATCCGGACAGGATGTCGGACGGACTCCGCAGCGGATCCCCTCGAGACGCGCGATCGCGTCCTGTACCTTCATCCCCTGCGCAAGCTTCGCCACTCCCTGCGTGTTGCCCGAGCAGCCTCCGACAAACTCCACACGCCGGATTGTATCCCCATCCAGTTCCACAATGATCTTGCTTGAGCAGACGCCCTTTGTCCTGAATTCCATAAAAATATCCTCCCTTACATAATAAAAATAATATAATGCCGGGGTCAAAAAGTATTTTGCCCCCATGATGCCACAGATTGTTTTGTCTTTTATACCCCTGCCGTTCATCAGCGCCAGTATATGGTAATCAGTCTGAACCCTTCGTCGGTATTGTACCGGTAATTCCACTGACTGACCCCGTTGATCTCCATCAGATACTGTCCCGCGTCGCTCAGCAGGCTTCCCTCAAACAGCTCATACTTTGCCTGCTCGTATGCGTCGCCGGATCCGAATTTCATGACGATATTTTCCTCGCCGGCCCAGACCGACTCCATTATCCTGCTGTAAATCGTATCATAATCAAAGGTTTCATAGTACATGTCGTTCATCATGTAATAGTTGTAATTGTCCGCCGTGCAGGACGGAAGCGGAATTGACCCGTCCGGCGTATGCGTCCTGAAGAGATCCGTCTCCGTACAGCACAGATAGTTATAATTCATGGCGTGGCTGGCGGCCCCGTCCACCTGATTCGCAAAAACAGGGTCTCCCCATGTCACATCCACATAATAGTACTGGCCGTCGATCCTTACCATGCTCCAGCCATGATCCCCGTCGTTCTTGATCGTCCCTGTAATATAGGTACAAAACAGTCCCATCCGGTTCAGAATGTACTGGAACGCCTTCGAATATCCCGCGCACACGGAGCGCCGGTTCAGCAGTACGCTCTGGATATTCTGGTTGTCCTCCCCGGAGGAATCGTACTCTGTCCTGTCTATGATATACTCGTAGACGAATTTTATCTTCTCATAATCTGACATATCTGCCGAAATCTGCCTGATGCAGTCGTCCGCGGCGCTCTGGATCCGCTCCTTCATATCCGCGCGGTTTTCCTTCGGAATCGTCGTATCAAAATCATAACTGACTACCGTTCTGGTCAGCCCCGATTCCTGAATCTGAGCGCTCGTATCGATCCAGAAAATCTCCGGATGATCCGCCAGCACCGCGTAATAGGTCCTCCAGAAATCATCGACCCCTGTCTCCGAATACAAAGGGCCGGAATCCTCATTTCTCATGATATGCACATAGATCTCCCGGTAAGTTTCATGAAACTCTTCCGGAAGATTTTCATAATAGTATTCCTCCACCTCAGAATTGATCCCCTCTTTGATGGCGGCCTCCTCCCAGACTGCAGTTCCGCCGTCGTTCCACGCGTATTTTACCCTCTCAACCATCTCCCCCGCCGGTGTCGCTGACAGGAGGATCACCACTGCCGCCAGTATGACCAGCAGATCGAGAAAAAAATGCCAAACGCCGTGTCTCCTCATTCCTTCCTCCCCTTTCCCTCAGCTGTTTCTGGATTGAAGTACCTTTTGACCCCAACATCATCATCTTAATTCAATCACCCGAAAATTACAATACCAGGATTTTAAAATCGGGATTTCCGGATCGCTCGGGACGTTGACAGTTTCATTTCCGCTATGTTAAAATCGTCTGGAATACGATCAAAGCGGGGAGGATATCATTATGAAAGTTCTAAAAGGGGCAAAACTCTGCGCGGCCATGTTTCTGGCAGCCATAATCCTGACTCAGTTCTGCTGCCCGGTCAAAGCGTCCGCCAAAACGAATTTCACCCTCAAAGTGGAGTCCGGCAGCGACATTACGGCAGAGCTCCAGACTGCCTTTAATCTGGCGCGGGACAATCCCAAAGGAAAATATGTTATTGCCATTCCCAGCGGAAACTACACGATCGGGAGAACCGTGTATATTTACAGCAACACGACGCTGCGCATGAAGGACGTGACGCTGACCCGCGGGACAATGGAAGATTTCACCATGCTCCGTGTCGGAATAACCGGAGATATCGACCAGGCCAGCGGCTATGCGGGATTTAAAAACATCACCCTTGAAGGCGGGACCTGGGACGGGAACAAGACGGACGGCGGCATTATGCGGGCCGCTCACGGCCAGAATCTCACGCTCAAAAATGTGACGTTCAAAGATGTAAAAGACAGTCATCACATCGAGATGGCAGCCTGCAGAAAAGTCACGGTTACCGGCTGTACGTTCAGCGGTTTTTACGGCGTCAAAGGGAGCCACCAGAATATCGAGGCTCTTCAGTTTGACGTCATGCACACGGAAGGACATTTTGCCAATTACGGGAAATTCGACGATACGCCGTGCAGGGATCTCACGGTCACCGGCTGCACGTTCCAGAATCTGCAGCGGGGACTTGGCACGCACAGCGGCGTAGCCGGCTCCTACTTTACCAATGTGAACTTCTCAAACAATGCCTTCAGCAACATTGAAGGATATGCCATTGTCATGACAAATTACCGGTCGGCAAAAGTCAGCAAAAACAAAATTATAAACTGCGGCTGCGGCATTGCGTTCCGTTCCATGATCCAGAATTACAACAACTACTATCCGCCGCTGAACGGAAAAGTCAAAATCGTCAAGAATTCGAAGACGCAGATTACCGGCAACGCCATCTCCCTGAAATACAGCAGCTACCAGAATGTCGCGTTCGGCATTTCCATTTACGGAGAATATCTGACAGGCGTCTCGGGAACAAACAAAGTGCCGGCGGGCGATTACCGTGCTTACGGCCTTACCGTCAAGAGCAACACGATCTCCCTCCCCTGCCTGGGCTACGGCATCTGGCTTCAGGGGACAGGCAGTTCTCAGGTGAGCGGCAATATCATCAACTGCAACATTTTGAACAGAGCAAACGGAGGCGGTCTCGGCGACGGCATCCGCATGCAGGACAGTCCGGGCAACAAGATCCTCAGCAACCGGATCACAAACAAAAAGACTACTGTGGCAAACCAGATGTGCGGCATCATCCTCAGCGACAACTGTCCGAAGACGCTCGTACAGGGAAACACCGTTTCCGGAGCCGCCAAATACGGCATTGGCGTCAAAGAGCGGAGTGAAGGCACGCTCATAAAGAGCAACAAGGTTCTAAATTCCGGTATCTACGGCATCGGCGTCTGGTGCGGCAGCACGACTGTACAGGGAAATACAGTCTCCGGATCCGGCAGCAAAAACCTTGGCATTTCCTCGACGGTCGCCGGAAAAGTTAAAAATATTTCGAACAGGCTGCTTTAACGGCAGCCTGCAAAACTTGTCTCTTATGATTTGCTTATCTCATTCCAATATAAGGAGCTCTCACTTATGAATCAATATGACGTAACCGTTTTATACGCCAGCCATGACCCGGATGTCACGGAAATTCCCGACTTTCCGGAACAAACCCTGTCCACGGACAGGATTCAGGTAATCAAAGTTCACGAGACGGACCATCTTTCTCCGCGGAAAAATTCTCTGAAGCTTCTGGAACAGGCCGAAGGACGTTATGTGATCATGCTTGATGAAGGGGACTACTTCAAGGAACCTCTTCTTCAGACCATGATCGAGAGGATGAAGGACGACGCGGCGTTCGGAATGCCTGCTCTCACAATGAGAGGATACAAAAAAGAAATCGAATACGGATCCCTGAAGATCGCAAAAACCTTCACAATAAAGACGGCGAAGCTTCCTTCCATCTTTCCGCTCGACCTGCACGGGACTATCTTCCGTACAGAAGACCTCAGGGAAGCCGCCTCTCTGTATGCGTCCTCCTGCGAGGCGGAGAAGCGGATCATTCTGCATCTTCTGGAAAAGTATCCGACCTTTCTGCACATGTGTTCCGTCGCCATCAAGTACCATTATCCGAAAGAATACGACATTGGCTTCACCTCCGTAAGCATGGAAAAAGACTGGTACCGCAAACCCTTTGAAGAATTTCTCCTTCCCCTGCTCCGGGAGCAGGAATCGATGCCGGAGCATCTTCCAAGGATTCTTCAGTTCATGACCATTTACATGATCCACATAAGGTTCCGGGCAAACATCAACAACCGCAACCGGCACGTTCTGGAACGGGATGAAGTTTTCAGCTATATCGACCTTCTCTCCGATGTCCTGGAGTACGTCAGCATGAAAAATCTGCTGTCAAATGATTCAAAGCTGGTCATGGCGGACGTAAGGCTGCGAATGCTCGATGTGCGTATCAAAAAACGGAACTACTCCCTGTATCCGGATCTGATCTGCTCAAAAAAGAATTTTCTCCTGAAATTTGACGACTGTCTGCTCACAGAATATCAGAATCTGTACGTGGGTATCATGGTAATGGACTACAAAGACGGGCGGCTGGAAATCGACGGAGAATTCCAGGATCTGTTCCGGGACGAGGATATCTCGTTCTATGTCCGGTTCAACGGGGAAAAATACCCGGTTCAGTACAACAAACGGTTCTCTCTGCTCAAGTGTTTCGGCGTCACGTACGCCCGCATGCGGACCTTCCACGTGTCAATCCCGATGCCGGATAAGGTTTCTCCCGGCTGCGTTCTGCAGTTTTTCCTGGAAGCGGACGGCTATGAATATTTCATGAGATGCGGCTTCCAGACACAGCACAGCAGACTGACCGGACAGTACGCCTACGCTTACTGGGCTTTCGACAAATACTTTTCCTACTGGAAGAAAGACGGCATCCACATTGTCAAACGGACTCCTCTCAAAACGCTTTACAAGGAGATCCGTTTCTGCATGGAAGTTTTACGGAAGGGGGATTCCTCCCATAAAAAGCTGCTTTCGCTGAGGATTCTGAATTTCCTGCTCAGCCCTTACTTTTCCCGCAAAAAGCTGTGGCTGTTCATGGATAAGATCTACAAAGGCGGAGATTCTTCCGAATATATTTACCGCTATGCCGCAAAGCAGCACGACGGGATCAAAAAATATTATCTGCTCGACAAAAATTCCGCCGACTACGCGCGGATGAGAAAAGAAGGCTGCCGTCCTCTGGTGCGCGGAAGCCTCAAACACCGGCTCGTCTTCCTGAACGCGAACATGGTGATCGCATCCAACTCCACCGTCTTCGCCTTCAATGACTTCAAAGTCGAACGCTCCCGCATGATCCGCGGAATCGTCCATTTTGACGTCGCCTGTGTGCAGCACGGAATGTCCGTCCAGAAGATTGCGCTCGCACAGCAGAGACTCCGTGACAACACGAAGCTGTACTTCTGCGCATCCAAATATGAGATTGAGAATCTCTCCAAGCCGGTGTACGACTATGTGGGATACGACGCGCTGAAGCTGACAGGCGTTCCCCGGTACGACGGTCTGAAGGACCGCGCGGAAAAAGTGATTCTTCTCTCTCCGACCTGGAGAATGAATTCCGCGCTCCCGGTCACGCGCAACGAGGGAGTTTCCCGCACCTACAACCCGAATTTCAAGGAGACAAGCTACTTCCAGGTATACAACAGCCTGATCAACGATCCGCGCCTGCTTGAAGCCGCCAGAAAATACGGGTACCGCATCAAGTACGTGCTGCACCCGATCGTCAGCCCTCAGTACGAAGATTTTGACCAGAATGATTCCGTGGAACTTATCTCCGCAATCGGAGACATGAGCTATGAAAAGCTCTTCTGCGAATCCGCCCTGATGGTGACCGATTTCTCCGGCGTGCAGTTCGACTTCGCGTACATGCGCAAGCCGGTCGTATACCTGCACCATGAGAGTATCCCTCAGCACTATGAGGAAGGCACCTTCTTCTACGAGACGATGGGCTTCGGCGAGATCTGCCATACAAACGACGAGCTGATCAACGTTCTGTGCAGCTACATGAAAAATGAATGCCGGATGCCGGACAAGTACCGGGCGCGCGCAGATGATTTCTTCGCTTTCAACGATCACAACAACTGCGAACGTATCTACAAGGTCATGCTCGAGCATGAGAAGAACCGTGACCGCCGGTCACATGCAGGCGGGTGAGGATTCTCTCTCACTGAGGGAAACAGGCAAAATCCGCGGCTTCCGGTCACACACAGATGAGTGGGGCCGTCCCATCGGAGAAAACGGGAAAAAATCCGCAGCCGCCGGTCACACGCAGGCGGGTGAGAGTCCACCGCCCGCGGAAATTAATTCGAGGTAAAAAGAAATGAGTATACGTTTAACAACACTCCTGTACTTTGATACAGGCGATACAGAAAAAATACAGGACTGCATCCGGAGCATCTGCCGCGGACAGTCCAATATGGAACCGGATTCCCACCAGATTCTTTTTCTGAATCCGGGTACCGCCGCGGATGACGCCGTTCGGTGCGCCGCGGATCTCCTGGATATCCCGTTTCAGCCGGTAGACGTCGCGGGAATGGAAATCGGCGCCGCCTACAACCGCGGACTTGAGGAGGCGGAAGGAGAATTTGTCTCCTTCCTGCTTGCTTCCTCCTTCTTTTCTGAAGGGGCGTACGGCGCGCTGCTCGCGCTGCCCGAAGCGGACACAGAACCTCTGCTTGCCGTTTGCCCGGAATATCTTAATCCCAGCCGGAAATCGGGCATATATGCGATGAAGCCGTCCCTTCCCGGTCCAAAGGACGCCAATCTGGAGCCGAACGATGTGCTTACGATCCTCCAGGCTTTCCTTATCCGTCGTGAATTTCTCGCGGATCTGCGCTTCCGGGAAAATCTTCACGAAGAAGCCTGCCTGGAAATGATCCTCCGGCTGACCGACAAAAACGACGGAAAATTCTTCTACACTGACAAACATACGTATTATTACCGCGAGCCTCTTGAAAACATGGCATTTGCGACAAGTCTCTCCACAAAACGCTGGTGGTATGAGGATTCCGTAAGAAGCTTTCTCATTCCGTTTCTGGATGAGCTGAGCGCCAGACATGAAGGGACTGTCCCCGAGTATCTTCAGAGGGCCGCTTACTACCTGATCTGCTGCAAATATAAATGCAATCTCTCCGGACGCGACAAATTCATGCTCAACGCTTCGGAATATGAGACATTTTTTGATCTGTGCTGTCAGATGCTCGCACATGTTGACAACGAAATTATCTTCAATTACCGCATCCCTTTCTGGAGACCGCTGCCGCGCGCGCTCCGGCTCCGGCTGCTTGCGGGGAAAGCGGCGTTCACGGGCCGCAGCATATCATTCCTCGAAGAGGAAGGCATTGTACAGTGCTGCTTCTTGAACTCAGACGGCAGTCCTGTAGATTTCCGGGCAAACGATTCCGGAATTTCTCCGGAAAACACGGAGGCTGACAGCAGAGATCCTGACGCTCCCGTTATTGTCGGAGATCTGCACAAGTCTCCGTTTGACGTGAAAGTCATCGACTACAAAGACGGGAAACTGGAGATCGACGGCTTCTACGAAGGGGCCGCATTCCTTGGCGATGAGCCGTTTGAAGTATTCGGCGCGCTGATTCAGGACAACAAGATTTACCGGAAGCTGCCTGCTGCCCGGACGGAAGTCTATGACCTTTTGCAGTGCTTCGGAGTCACATATGCCAGAAAATACGGGATTCATCTCGAAATCCCGATCAGGGATCTGTGCGGCACCGGGAAGGGACTCGCCTTCTACGTAAAGTACAAAAAGACGCAGGTCCGCCTTCTGCTCGGCTTTTCCACCCTCAACTCCAGGCTTCTCTGGTATTCCCAGAAATCCTACTGGCTGTTCGCGGATGAAAAATACATGCTGACCCGGAAGGATAAAGCGCTGTATGTCAGGGAAAACTCAAAAGGGCGGCTCTTCTGGCAGGAAGTAATGTTCCTCGCCGTTCTTATGATTCAGAAAAATATTAAACTGACTCTCACCTGTGTGCCGCTGCGGCTGCTTTACTGGATTCTGCGTCCTCACTACAAAAAGAAGCGGATCTGGGTCGCCTTCGACAAACTCTACAAAGCCGGAGACAACGGAGAGTACATGTTCCAGTATTGTCAGAAACAGAATGACGGTATCGACTGTTACTACGTGATCAACAAAGACGCCATCGACTGCCAGCGGCTGAAAAAGAAATATCCAGGGAAAATTCTTTACGCCAATTCCTGGAAATGCCGCCTGATCTGCCTGTACGCGGAAGCCATTCTGGCTACCCACGCCGGGACGCCTTCCTTCATCGGACTTTCCGGTTCCCGGCAGAAATATTTCAGAAACCTGTTTCATGCCGACAACATCTGCATCCAGCACGGCCTTTCCGTACAGAACATCGCGTCCTTCCAGAACCGGCTGTACGCGAATACAAAGCTGTACTGCTGCGCGTCCCCGGTTGAACTTGACAACATTGCTCAGCCAGTCTACGGCTATGAACCTGAGATGCTGAAGATGACCGGACTGGCGCGCTACGACGGCCTGAAAGACAAAGAGCAGAAGCAGATCCTGATCACTCCGACCTGGCGGAAAAACGTCGTGCAGGTCAAGGGAGTGGGCATGCACAACGACCACAACAATACATTCCGGAATACCGCTTATTTCAGGATCTACAACTCCCTGATCAACGACCCGAAGCTGATCGCGTGCGCAAAGAAATACGGTTACCGAATCGTTTTCCTGCTGCATCCGGCCATGAGCGCGCAGATCGACGACTACGACCGAAACGACTACGTCGAGCTGGTCCAGGCTACCGGGGACATGAATTACGAACAGATCCTGACCGAATCCAGCCTGATGGTGACAGACTACTCCGGCGTGCAGTACGATTTCGCGTACCAGCGCAAGCCGCTCGTCTACTACCATCCGGACGAGCTCCCGCCCCACTACCACGACAGCGGACTCGACTACGAGACAATGGGCTTCGGCCCCATCTGCACCAGCCACAGTCAGCTGATCGACTGCCTGTGCGAATACATCCAGGGCGGCTGCCGGACAAAAGAAGAATACAGGAAACGCGCGGATAATTTCTTCGCGTTCAGCGACTTCAACAACTGCGCGCGTATTTACCGGGAGATTCTGAAATTTGAGAGAGAAATGCATTCCTAGAGATCCGCGCTCCCGGATCGGCCTGTCGGCAGCAAATGCGCAGCGGCTTTTCTCTTGGAACGAGAGCGTTTCAGATAGATCAGCTGGAGTGCTGCGCGCCAGTGACGCGCATTTAGCACCGGTTCTGAGTGCCAGCAGCACTCGTTTAGAATCGACTGAAACGAAGTGAAGACCCAAAACGGAGTGGAGAGCGCAGGGATAAGGAGGAAAAATTATGTTTCGTTTGTGGGGAAAACTCTGGAAGGACAACCGTATGATCCGGGACACCGTGATCGAGGACGACAGCAGCGATACAAGAACACACAAGATTTTCCACGCTCTTGACCAGATCTGCTATGAGTTTGACCTGAGCAAACCGATCTGGCTTGACGCGACAGTATCCGAATTCAAACGTCACAGCAAAGCCAGATTCCATCAGGACAACTTTATCGACGCCATTGATTTCGATTACCTGGAAATCCAGGTAATCGAAGAATCATGAAAAACGAAGACCTTCGATAAGCCCGTCCTGTTCAGCCAGCGTCTAAAAGCGCTGGCTGTTTTTTTGCGCTATGGGTACGTTCTGGTTTGTCATAATAATTTGCTTAATGTTTTTAGTTTTTCTTTGATATTTATATTATTTTCACTGGCAAGTTTCTTAATCCATTTCGTATCTTCATCTCGGTATGGATCTTTAAAAAACCTTTTAATAAATTTTGTCACCTGACTCCTAAATATCCAATTCAAATCTGAAGCATCATTGATAGCATTAAAATCCTTCACGGTTTGATTTTCATCTGCTGTACCCAGTAAATATCTCAAAATCAGAACATCTGCAAAGGTAAATGGCATAACATCGTCCTCAAACTGCAGCAATGACATATATGGGCCGCCCTGCTTCGTATCATCTGTCACTAATGAATAAGCTCCGTAAGCGATGAATAACCTGACGGTTTTTCATCCTGGGGAAAGTATGAGATAATCTCCCCAGGAGTGGTATCTCTGT
>CANQAR010000014.1 GCA_947588845.1 uncultured Lachnospiraceae bacterium | reverse complement strand
CCTCCATTTTTACAGACCTGTTTATCTCTGACGGCCATATCTGCATTTGCTTTTCCTGCCCGTAAATTATACACCATATCTCAAAATACGCAACATCCCGGTCGAATCACTATCATGACTTTGTCAAACGAAAATTCTGTCATCGGTCCTGCTATTTTTATATAGTAAAACAGCACATCCTGTGTTAAAATTAATTATCTGACTTCACGGTCACAGCAAAGCGAAGACTGAAATCAGCTAAAACAAAATGGAAAAAACTTAAAACGAAGTGCCAAAATATTATTTTTCCGAAAGGAGAACAGCACAAATGGAAAATACCGCTGCAAAGGAAAAAATTATCAAAAAAGACAAAAGCCTGACAGCCACCGGAATCGTGATCGCCACCATTATCGTACTTCTGCTTTCCGCATACTTTAAGATCACCTCGGTACTCCGGGACCGCTCACTGAGCCGCCTGGAAGAAGGCGTCAAAACGGTTACAGAGGAAGTTACATCCAAGCTTGAGCGGGACAGTCACATTCTGAATGCCACGGCCAGCATTATCTCCCAGGCAGACAATTTTGACATTGACGCCACGCTATCTATTATGGAAACCACCGCTCCCCTGCTTGAAACCATGCAGGTGCAAGTCCTTCTGCCGGACGACCGGATTCTCTCGCCAAACGGCAGCGTCACTGACTCCGGGGACAACAATGATATTTCCTTCGCAAAGGAAGCGCCTCTGGGCGAACATCTTTCCAATCGGGAATACGGTCTTTCCACCGGCGCTCCCGTCCTGCGGCATTACGTGCCCATCATCCAGGACGGTCAGACCGCCGCTCTGCTCTACGGCGTCACCCGGCTGGACACGCTTCAGCAGAGCCTGAACATCGATAATATTTATAACGCCAGTGCCAGCATTTACATCATCGATACAAAATCCGGCGATTTCATCCTCGACACCTGGCATGACGGGCTGGGAAATATTTCCGATTTTTCTTCTGACAAATCCCCCAGAAGGACTAAAGGCTCTCTGACATGGGATGAATATACGGAAGATCTGCTCAGCCTGGGTACCAACTATGTAATTTTCCGCTCGCCCAACACGGATGACTGGGAATACATGTACTATTCTCCCGCCGACATCAATCAGTGGTCCATCGCCGTATCCATCCCGGAAAAAGAGGCGTTTGCCAGCGTTTTTGCCGTTCAGCGCGTCTGCTTCTGGCTGGGGCTGCTGATGGCCATCGTTGTCGTGCTGTATTACTGGTGGGTCAGCCGCAACGCAAAGCAGGCGATGAATATGGCTGTAGAACAGGCTGTTCTGGCCGAAAAACTGCAGAAAGCCGAAGCTGCGGACCGGGCCAAGAGCACCTTCCTCTCCAACATGTCCCATGACATCCGCACGCCGATGAACGCTATTATCGGCTTCGCGACACTCGCCCAGGCCAATCTGGACAATAAGGAGCGCATGCAGGAATACCTGAAGAAGATTCTCTCTTCCAGCAATCACCTGCTCTCCCTGATCAATGATATCCTCGACATGAGCCGCATTGAGTCCGGCAAGCTGAACATCGAGGAAAAAGAATGCTCCATCTCGGATATTTTCCGCGACATGCGCAATATCATCCAGACGCAGATGCATTCCAAGCAGCTTAACTTTTTCATGGACACCGTGGACGTCATCGACGAGAATATTTACTGCGACAAACTCCACGTAAACCAGGTACTGCTGAACCTTCTTTCAAACGCAATCAAATTTACGCCCTCCGGCGGCACCGTGGCGCTGACGATCCGCCAGAAACCCCGCGCGCCAAAAGGCTACGGTTCCTACGAGATCCGCGTCAAAGACACGGGAATCGGCATGAGCCAGGAATTTTCCAAACATATTTTCGAGCCTTTTGAGCGGGAGCGCACTTCCACCGCCAGCGGTATTCAGGGTACCGGCCTCGGTATGGCCATCACCAAGAACATCATCGATACCATGGGCGGCACGATCGAGCTGAAAACCGAGCAGGGCAAAGGAACGGAATTTATCATCAACCTTGATTTCCGTCTCCAGTCCGAGCCGCAGAATGTGGAAGTCATCAAAGAACTGCAGGGGCTGCACGCCCTCGTCGTGGACGACAGCTTCTCCACCTGCGACAGTGTCACCAGAATGCTCCGGCAGATCGGCATGCGTTCCGAGTGGGTTCTGCACGGCAAGGAAGCCGTCCTGCACGCAAAACAGGCATACGAGCTGGGAGACGAGTACCACGCCTATATCATAGACTGGTTCCTGCCTGACCTTGGCGGCCTTGAGGTAGTCCGGCAGATCCGCGCGATTGTGGGCGACAGCGCGCCCATCATCATCGTCACCGCCTACGACTGGACTTCTTTTGAAGACGAAGCCCGCGAAGCCGGCGTGACCGCATTCTGCAACAAACCAATCTTCCTCTCGGAGCTCCGGGATATCCTGATCGCCGCCACCAGCGACAATCTTCAGACGCAGGAATATAATCCTGTTCCCGATCTGGCAGATCACCTGAAAGGCGCACGCCTGCTGCTGACCGAGGACAACGAACTGAACCGTGAAATTGCGGAAGAACTGCTCTCCGACAGCGGTTTTGTCGTGGAAACGGCAGAGGACGGTAATATCGCCGTGGAAAAGGTAAAAAATTCTGAACCAGGATATTACTCGCTGATCCTCATGGATATCCAGATGCCGCAGATGAACGGCTACGATGCCACAAAAGCGATCCGCGCATTGGAAAACCCGGATCTGGCAAACATTCCCATCGTCGCCATGACCGCTAACGCATTCGAGGAGGACCGCAAGCGCGCGCTCGAGTGCGGCATGAACGCGCATATCGCCAAACCGATCGACGTGGAAAAGCTGCTGGAGCTGCTCACGAATATCCTGAAAGACCGTCTGTGAAAAAATTCTGCCGGGAAACATTTTCCCGGCAAAATTTTTTACGGGAGACATTTTCTCCCTTCTCTTCTACTTTCTGACAGAATTACTCCGCCTTTTCCTTAGCTGACGGCTTATACTGCTCTTCTCCCGTTTCAACCCAGAGAATAAAATCATTGATCGATTTTTCATCCCAGCCCGCCGCTCTTAATCCCAGAATAATTCTTGACGCTTCTGCCATATTCATATTTTTCATTAGACCTCCTTCCCCGTCCGGCTTGCTCTGCTGCTCCCCTTCCGGTCATTATCAGATAGTTATGCCTCATCTGATAATGCATATTATAAATCACTTTTAGTTTATTATCAACTGTCTGTAAATTTATTTATCTGTTCTCAACAAGTCTGAATCTCTTCTTTTATTTTAAATTTATCTCCGCCGGATGTCAACGCCAATTCTACTCTATCGTGATGTCATCACTGTTCACTCCGTGCCCAGTAACGTAATGTCTCCATCTTCGGACCGTACTGTCAGCCGGTCTTCTGATCCCTCCACAGTCCGCCTGTACGATATCCTTTCCCCTTTTCTGAAGAGTTCTCCACCCAGTTCCTTCGAAACTTCCAGATCCATTTCCGTATCGGCAGATATGGAAAGTGTATCCCGGCAGGACGGTCCCAGTTCCAGGGAAATATCTCCATCTCCTGACTGTATCTGCACATTCCGGAACAATTCTGTGTTTTCCGCCTCGATATCGCCGTCGCCGGCCGTGACTGTTCCTCCCTGTATCGTCATGTCCGACAGCTCCAGATCTCCATCCTTCATGGTAATGTCCGCCGACTTTATCTGGCCTCCCTGAATCTCCAGATCCCCGTCCTTCATGGTAATGTCCGCTGATTTTATCTGGATTCCCTGAAGCTCCAGATCTCCGTCCCTCAGATCCGCCGTAAAGTTTATCTGCCTGTCGGCTGGGACATACAGGGTCACAACATTTTTGTATCCTCCCTTTTCTGTGATCATTTTGATTCCTTCAATGGATATTCCTTTGTACCAGGATGCCGCTCCCGCGTTTTTTTCTTTCAGAGAGAGCACCCCGTCCTTTGTACTGACAAGCAGAGGATTTTTTCCCTTTTTACTGCTGACGTCATATTTCAGATAAAATCCGTCGTCTTTTGACGGACGGACAATAAGATCCACATGTCTCAGGTCTGCTTTTATCTCCTCTCCCTCATAATTCAGCTCTTTCTTTTTCTGTCTATAAACTTTTTTCTCTTTTCCATATGCGGTCACTCCTCCACCTGCCAGACAGAAAACCATAACCATGATCAGTAAAACTGCTGTTGTCTTTTTCATCACAACACTCTCCTTTCAGTCTTTTCTTTCTATATTTCTCCTGAAGCCGACACAGGTAACTGAAAAATACGCGACATAAATTCCAAAAAACAATGACGCCGATATCAAGAAATAACCTGCTGCCGGCGTATGCGTTCCCGTGTAAAAATTGAACCTGCCGCCGGCATAGATGGAGATCACTCCGCTGACCGCCAGCGCTTCCAGCGCCGGACACATATAATACCCCAAAAGCTGTTTCAAAATAATCCGGGAGATCTCCTTCCGGCTGCAGCCCATCTGAGAAAGCACCCGGTAACGAAAACGGTATTTTGATGAATCGCCAAGCTGCTGCACGGAAAGCACAGTCAGCGCTACGCAGAAAAATACCAGCCCCACATAAAACAGCGGAAATATAAGGGATAACAGGATGCCCTTGAGTTCCGGGATCAGATTATCCCTCACAAGATTCTTTGCGACAAAAACCACGATGGTATCAGAACCGCAGCAGGAATTGCCCCGATTCTCTTCTTCCCAGTCGTAGTCATCCGCCGCTTCCGTCTTTACATGTCCCTGCGAGTTTATCTTTTTGGGATCTGTCTCAAGATTGTCCAGTTTGTTCTGCAGTCCTGCGGGCGCGGCTCCTTCCAGATCTGCAGCAAGCTCCGAATAGTACGGGCGCATTTCCTTTGCCCCGCTTGTTCCGTCGGTGACAGAATTCAGCCTGCTCTGCACATTTTCAGCTGTTCGCCCATCTGCTTTTTCGCTTTCTTCCCCATCAATGACAAAACCCGGTCTGCTCTGCTCATTTTCATCCGTTCTCCCAACCGTCGTTTTGCTCACTTCTCCGTCAATGACTGAATCCGGTCTGCTCTGCTCATTTTCTGCCGTTCTCCCAGCCGCCGTTTCGCTCATTTCTCCGTCAATGACGGAATCCGGCACCACGATCACATAGTCCCCTCCATTGTGCCCATCCTGCGAAAAGCTCTCCGTGTGATACCCCGCAAAGGCAAGCGGACCATCTTTTCCCTCTATGTTCAGTTCCGCCGAGAAATCGCCTGTCTCCTTCAGCACCCTCTCTTTTATATGGATCGCGTATTCCCCTTCCCCCAGAACAATTTCCGGCAGCCCCAGCATCCGGCGGAGATGATTATAGTCAGAAAGCTTCATATATGTATCATAATTGCAGTACACCATCTCGGCATTTCTGCTGATCTTCTTCCAGTTCGGCGTACCGTCCTTTTTCAGATAATCCGAACCGAATACCCTCAGATGCGTATACAGCCAGGCATTCACCTGATTTGTCCCGTTTTCATAAATCTGATAGATAAATGTCTCCTTCACCTGTGTTTTCTTTTTCAGCAGGCTGATCTCCTGACGGAAGTCATCCTCTGCATTGCTGCTGTATACCTGCACGTCAAAGGGAAATTTATTCACCAGGATCTCATCCTGAAAATGATTAAACATCAGCGCAACGGTGCTTCCAAGCAGCGCCAGTGTAAACAGCGCCGACAGCGTCCCCATGGTAAAGCTCATCGTCCTCACTTTCGAGGAAAACTGGCGCAGGAGAAACAGCGCATCTCCCCGGTACACAGCCTTTCCCTTTTTCCTGACATAGTAGGATATCCATGCGGCAATCCCGGTATAGAACAGGTAGATCGTCAATACCAGGCCGGTCAGAAACAGCAGCACGATCCCGACATTCCAGTTTTTCCAGCAGAACAGGAACACACCAAAAATGGCAAAAAACAGAAGAGAGAAAGGCAGCAGCAGGCGTTTTGCTTTTTCATGTTTTCCCCGGACTTCCTCATTTTTCTTCTGGCTGTCCATCAGGTCGCGGATACTCATCTTCTTAAATTTTCTTCTGCATCCGAACAGCGCCAGAAAATAGCAGCCTCCATAGCAGGACGCCGTCATCAGAATGCAGGAGCGGTTAAGTTCCAGATGCAAATGATAGTTCATCTGAACCATGCCGTAAAAAACAGCCAGCAGAATCTGCTGAAGCAGAAGTCCCAAAGCCATTCCCAGCACAAACGCCCCGGTTCCCAGAAAAAGATTCTCCTGTATGTATAAGCCCGCAATTTCCTTTTTCTTCATCCCGATCAGCAGATAGATCCCGAATTCCCGACTTCTCTTTTCCAGTATAAAACGCACCATGTAACTGGTCAGCCAGGCCACGATCAGAACAATAAAAACTGTCGCCGCTCCTGTCATGACCGCCATCATTGCGGCAGTTTCGAACATATTCTGCACATCTTCGGAAAATATCAGGGTATTGAAGGAAAACATCAGGGCCGCGACCACCGTCATGGTCAGAAAATAGATCAGATAGTCCCTGGCGGAACGTTTTACATTCCGAAAAGCCAGCTTATTTTTCATCGGAGAGCTCACCTCCTGTCAGAGAAAGCACATCCAGAATCTCATTCAGGAAATCACGGCGTTTCCGTTCCCCTCGGACCAGCTCATGAAAAATCTTCCCATCCTTCAGAAACAGAATCCTCCCGCAGTAGCTTGCCGAAAACGCATCATGGGTCACCATGAAAATGGTGGCTCCCATCCTGCGGTTCATGTCCGTAAAGGTCTGCAGCAGAATCTGTGCGGACCGGGAATCCAGAGCCCCGGTCGGCTCATCCGCGAGAAGAAGCTGCGGATGATTCGCCATCGCCCTCGCGCAGGCGCACCGCTGTTTCTGCCCTCCGGACACCTGATAGGGAAACTGATCCCTGATCTCTGTGATATCCAGAAGAGACAGCAGCTCCTCGCACCGCTCCTGTATCTCCTCCCTGTCTTTTCTGCGCATTGTCATTGCAAGCATGATATTTTCTTCCATGGTCAGCGTATCCAGCAGATTATAATCCTGAAATACAAATCCCAGATTCTTCCTGCGGAAATCGGACAGCTGATCTTCCGATAGCTCTGTGATATCCACATCCCCGTAATAGATATGTCCCGATGTCACCGTATCGATCGTCGACAGCACATTTAAAAGGGTGGTTTTACCGGATCCGGAAGCGCCCATCACTCCAATGAACTCTCCCTTTTCCACTGTAAAACTCACCCTGTCAACTGCTTTGGTCACACGGCTCCCATTTCCGTAATATTTTTCTATGTCACAGACACGAATGATATCCTGCATCTTATTCACTCCTCTCCCATCCAGGTCCGCCGCAGGACGCGGGTTGTGCCCGTTTCATTCCATAACCGGCAGCTCTCTGCCGAGTCAGCAAATCGTGAACTACGGTTCTGCACTTACTATAGCAGAATATCCATCCGTTTTGTATTGAATTCCCTTTCCTGAATCTTACAATTTTGAAAGACTGTTACTGTTCACTCCGAAATATCAGCTTGTAACCAAAGACTTTCCAATTCAGCCACGAAAATCTGAAAAGTGGGAACTGACGGGAAATTCCAGAATCACTTCTGTTCCTTCTCCTTCCCTGGACACTGCCCGGATTCCGATCCCCAGTTTTCCGCAGAGTTTGCGGCACAGATACAAGCCCATTCCCGTTGACCTCTCCGTATCTCTTCCATTTGTCCCGGTAAAACCCTTCTCAAAAATCCGGGGCAGTTCTTCGCCTGGGATCCCAATGCCGTTATCTTTCACTTTCAGCAAAACTCCCCGATCCAGACGTTCCGTAGAGATTTTGATATACGCATTCTTTTCTCTGGAATATTTTGCGCTGTTCAGCAAAAGCTGGTTTAAAATAAATTCGATCCACTTTTTATCTGTAAATACCTGATCCGGGCAGTCCGCCTCAGCCCGTATGCCGCGCTGGATTAGATAATACTTGTTTTTCATCAGCGCCTCTTCCACAATTTCCTGAAGATCGGTTTCCGCGATCATATAATCTTTATAGACTTCATCCGAGCGGGCATAGTACAGCACCATCTCCACATAATTTTCTATCTTCCGGTTCTCCGCCGCGATATATCTGCTCCCCGCATCCCTGTGATTTTCACAGTACAGCGCAATCCCCGTAATGGGCGCCTTGACTTCATGCACCCAGCTTTCCATGTATTCCCTGTATTCTCTCTGTTCATCCTCCATATGGCGGAGCCGCTCAATCACAGCTTTATTGGAACTGCGGATCAGGGCACGGTACAGCCGGTCCTCCAGCCGGAAAGACTGCGGCATAAGCTCTCCCAGCAGATATCTCTGATCCAGCCTGTCCATAACCGCTTCCATCTTCCGGAAATACTCTCTCCGCAAAAAGAACTGTACCGACAGCCAGACCGCAAGAATCAGACACCAGCAGATCAGAATAAGCGTGCAGTAATCCCGCTGATATCCGGTCAGACGCAAAAAGGCTGCCAGGAGAACCATGCAGCCTATATGCAGAAAAATCAATAAAATTTTGTCCTTTATAAACTCCGTCACGCTCATATCCGATATCCCATCCCGCGCTTTGTCGCAATAAAATCATGAATTCCAATTTCCTCCAGTCTGCTTCGAAGCCGGGCAACATTGACGCTGAGCGCATTGTCATCAATAAAAATCCGCTGATCCCACAGATATTCGATCAGATCGATTCGCGGAACAATTTCCCCTTTATGCCGGAACAGATAACAGAGAATCTTCAGCTCGTTTTTCGATAAATCCGCCTGCTTCCCCTGATATCGGACGCATCCGCAGGCCATATCCAGCTCCACGTCTTTATAGAGGAATCTGGTTTCTTCCGCGGCGGTTTTTCTGCTCCGCTTCAGAACCGCCGCGATATGAGCCAGCAACACCGGAGGATTGAACGGTTTTGTCACGTAGTCGTCCCCGCCTTTTAACATTCCGTTCAGCTCATCCATGGAATCCGCCCGGCCAGTCACAAAAATGACCGGCACGTCCGACACTGCCCGGACCTTCTGACATACGTCGAAACCGGATCTTCCCGGCAGGTTCACATCCAGCAGCACGAGATCCGGCCGCGTTTTCAGAATATCTTCCTCCGGTTTCTCAAATTCGGACAGCACAGTCACCGCATACAACGCGTTTTCCAGAAGCTGTTTTAATTCCTGCCGGACGGCAGAATCATCCTCCACAATCAAAATATTCATTCAATCTTCACCTTTTTATGGGGAACGACAAAACGATTTTCGTTTTGCTCGTTCCCTGCGCCGAATTTGTGCCGCTCAAGCGGCATTTTCCGCTTCAAATTCGTGCGCACCTCCACTCCGTTCCGGGTCTTCACTCCGTTCCGGTCGGTTCTAAACGAGTGCCACCGGCACTCAGAACCGGCACTGGACGAATGTCCACTGGACATTCAGCGCCCCCGGAGGGTTTACAGCAAACGGCAAATATTTTTGACGTTTGCTATAGTAAACGGCAAACGGGGGAAAGCGTAACCACTTTCCCCCACATAATTCATTCAAAACTCGCCTGCATTCTTTTATTATTCTCCATCAGCGATAGCCGCCTGTGCCGCCGCGAGTCTCGCGATCGGAACACGGAACGGTGAGCAGGATACATAGTCAAGTCCGAGCTTATGGCAGAACTCTACGGATGACGGATCGCCGCCGTGCTCGCCGCAGATACCGATATGAAGGTTCGGGTTCACCGGCTTGCCGAGCTTGATTGCCGTATCCATCAGTTTTCCTACGCCTGACTGGTCGAGCTTCGCAAACGGGTCGTTCTCGAGGATCTTCGCGTCGAAGTAAGCGTTCAGGAACTTGCTGGAGTCGTCGCGCGAGAAACCGTAGCACATCTGTGTCAGGTCGTTCGTTCCGAAGCAGAAGAAGTCAGCCTCTTTCGCGATCTCGTCCGCTGTCAGGGCAGCACGCGGGATCTCAATCATCGTACCTACCTGGTACTTCAGGTCGGAGCCTGCCGCCTCAATCTCAGCGTCAGCTGTGGCGACGACGATCTTCTTGACAAATACCAGCTCCTTGATATCTCCAATGAGCGGAATCATGATCTCCGGGCAGATGTTCCAGTCCGGATGTCTCTTCTTCACGTTGATTGCGGAGCGGATGACAGCCTGTGTCTGCATCTTCGCAATTTCCGGATAAGTGACAAGCAGACGGCAGCCGCGGTGTCCGAGCATCGGGTTGAACTCATGCAGAGAGTCGATGATCGCTTTGATCGTTTCCACGCTCTTGTCCTGCGCGAACGCCAGCTTGCGGATGTCTTCCTCCTCGGTCGGCACGAACTCGTGAAGAGGCGGATCCAGGAAACGGATCGTCACCGGATCTCCCTCAAGCGCCTCATACAGCGCCTCGAAGTCGCTCTGCTGTTCCGGAAGGATCTTCTCAAGCGCTTTCTCTCTCTCTTCCACTGTCTCGGAGCAGATCATCTCACGGAATGCGTCGATACGGTTGCCCTCGAAGAACATATGCTCCGTACGGCAGAGACCGATGCCCTCAGCGCCGAGCTCATGTGCTCTCTTCGCGTCTGCCGGCGTATCCGCGTTCGTTCTGACCTTCATCCTTCTGTATTTGTCCGCCCACTCCATGATCGTGCCAAACTCTCCGGCGATCGTCGCGTCAACGGTCGGAATCTTTCCATCGTAAATATTTCCTGTGGAGCCGTCGAGTGAGATGAAATCTCCTTCATGATACTCCTTGCCTGCGAGCGTGAACTTCTTGTTCTCCTCATCCATGATGATGTCGCCGCAGCCGGATACGCAGCAGCGTCCCATACCACGGGCTACAACGGCAGCGTGGCTCGTCATACCGCCGCGGACAGTCAGGATACCCTGCGCGTTCTTCATTCCCTCGATATCCTCCGGGGAGGTCTCAAGACGTACCAGCACGACCTTCTTGCCCTTCTGACCCCACATCTTCGCGTCCTCAGCCGTGAACACGATTCTTCCGCATGCAGCTCCCGGGGATGCTCCGAGCGCCTTCGCGACCGGCTTCGCCTCTTTCAGGGCCTGCGCGTCAAACTGCGGATGAAGCAGAGAGTCAAGGTTTCTCGGGTCAATCATCGCCACAGCCTGCTTCTCCGTGATCCTGCCCTCTGCCACGAGGTCGATCGCGATCTTCAGAGCTGCCTTCGCGGTTCTCTTGCCGTTACGGGTCTGGAGCATGTAGAGATGCTTGTCCTCGATCGTGAACTCCATATCCTGCATGTCATGATAATGATCCTCAAGGATCTTGCAGATGTTTACAAACTGATCGTACACTTCCGGCATGACTTCCATCAGCTGGTCGATCTTCTGCGGGGTGCGGACACCTGCCACAACATCCTCGCCCTGCGCGTTCATCAGGAACTCGCCCATCAGGTGCTTCTCACCGGTCGCCGGGTCACGCGTGAACGCAACGCCCGTGCCGGAGGTATCGCCCATGTTTCCGAACGCCATCATCTGTACGTTGACCGCGGTACCCCAGGAATACGGGATATCGTTGTCGCGGCGGTATACGTTTGCACGCGGGTTGTCCCAGGAACGGAACACGGCCTTAATCGCCTCGATCAGCTGATCCTTCGGATCGGTCGGGAAATCTTTGCCGATCTTGTCCTTGTACTCAGCCTTGAACTGATTTGCAAGCTCTTTCAGGTCGTCAGCAGTCAGCTCAACGTCCTGCTGCACGCCCTTCTCAGCTTTCATCTTGTCGATCAGCTCTTCGAAATACTTCTTGCCCACTTCCATGACAACGTCTGAGAACATCTGGATAAATCTGCGGTAGCAGTCCCATGCCCAGCGCGGGTTGCCGGACTTCTCGGCCAGAACCTTGACGACGTCCTCATTCAAACCGAGGTTCAGGATCGTGTCCATCATACCTGGCATGGATGCCCTTGCACCGGAACGTACGGATACGAGAAGCGGATTCTCCATATCGCCGAATTTCTTTCCGGTGATCTTTTCCATTTTCTCGACAGCTTCCATAACCTGTCCCATGATCTCGTCGTTGATCCATTTGCCGTCCTCATAGTACTGCGTGCAGGCTTCCGTCGTGATCGTAAAGCCCTGCGGTACCGGAAGACCCAGATTCGTCATCTCTGCAAGGTTCGCGCCCTTGCCGCCGAGAAGATTCCTCATGCCGGCATTGCCTTCCGTAAACATATACACCCATTTGTTTGCCATGTTTTTCATGCCTCCTAACATAATATTCAAAGCTTTCACTTAATTGTAACATATTTCCAGATTCCGTCAAGGAAATCCTTCAAATTGCACGCAAAAAATGCACTTGCGGGTTACAGTTCACTCTCCCATTTCTGTGCATCGCGGAGCGTTGTTGCTGGTCACGGAGTGAACAGTGACACTCGCGGAAAAACGCCCCGCAATGCGGGGCGCCGTTTTCCGGTTTCCGGATTATTTTCTGTAGGTGGATTTGTTCAGCACAAGGTGCTGCGGTGTTCCGTTCACCATCAGCGGATTCAGCTCGCCAAGAATCAGCGGACGCGCATACTTCACATACTCATCGCTGACATCGGTTCCGTCGTTGATGATCCATTCAGCCGGCACCGCACGCTCCACGTTCGCGATTGCGTGGATATCATAGATGCTGTAGCCAACCTGATACGGATCGCGCTCCTTGACGTCGATCGTGATCATCATGCCTGTCTTGCCGTCGTTCGCGGCCTGGCATGCAAGATAACCTACGTTGAACGCCTCGTTGATATCCTGAAGGGATGCAATGTGTGTAGCCGCTCTCTGCAGTGTGGAGAACTCTACTGCACGGGTCTTCAGACCATACGCCTCAGCGATCTTGTTCGCGAGAACAACGCCGCAGCCGGAGAGCTGCTTGTGGCCGAATGCGTCCACATAATCGGAAGCATTGCCGAGCTCGCACACGAAACGGCCGTCCGCGATCTTGATTCCCTCGGAAACCGCGATGACCACGGAGCTCTTCTCCTCAGAAAGCTTCTTCACCCTCGCCATGAAGTCATCCATATCAAAAACTGCCTCCGGCAGATAAATCATATCCGGACCTTCGCAGTCCTCACCTCTGGAAAGTGCTGCAGCCGCGGTCAGCCAGCCTGCGTGACGTCCCATGATCTCCACGATCAGGATGGTCGGCTTCTCGATGCCGAAGCTGGAGTTGTCGCGGATGATCTCCTTAAGGGAGGTCGCGATATATTTTGCCGCGGAACCGTAGCCCGGGCAGTGATCAGTGATCGGAAGATCGTTGTCGATTGTCTTCGGAACGCCCATGAATCTCTGCGGTTTGCCCTTCAGAGCCGCATAGTCAGACAGCATCTTGATCGTATCCATGGAGTCATTGCCGCCGATGTAGAACAGGCACTCAATATCATACTTCTCCATGATCTCGAAAACTTTGTCATAGACAGCCTCGTTGCCCTCGATCTTCGGCATCTTGTAGCGGCAGGAGCCAAGGAAAGCAGACGGAGTTCTCTTGAGAAGCTCCACATCCTTGTCATCCTTTACGTACTCGCTCATATCTACCAGATCCTCATTCAGGAAACCCTGAATGCCGTGATGCATGCCATAAATCTTCTTTACACCCAGTGCCTTCGCCGCGCTGAACACGCCTGCAAGACTGGAATTGATGACAGCCGTCGGTCCGCCGGACTGTCCTACTACAATATTACCTTTCATAATTAAGCTCCTCCTGATCTCTTATAGTAACTGTAAACAACCTTTCCAGATTATAACAAAAATTTCCAGCCGCTTCAAGGCGCAAACCGCATAAAAACGCAGAGCGTTTTGCGCCTGTTATTATTTATTTTGTGACCTGCGGAACAGACCTAAAGATCAGAACTGGAACTTCTCCTCCAGATACGCTTTCAGATCTTCAATCTTCACGCGCTCCTGCGCCATCGTGTCACGGTCGCGCACAGTCACCGCTCCATCCGTTTCAGAATCGAAATCATAAGTCACGCAGAACGGCGTTCCAATCTCATCCTGTCTTCTGTAGCGCTTGCCGATGTTTCCTCTGTCGTCAAACTCGCAGTTATAATATTTTGAGAGCATTGTGTAGACCTTCTCCGCGCCCTCGTTCAGCTTCTTGGAAAGCGGAAGCACGCCGACCTTTACCGGAGCGAGCGCCGGATGGAAGTGAAGCACGGTGCGCATATCTCCGCCCTCCAGTTCCTCCTCGTCGTACGCGCTGCACAGGAACGCGAGCACAACACGGTCCGCGCCGAGCGACGGCTCGATCACGTACGGAATATATTTCTCTTTTCTCTCATCGTCAAAATAAGTCATATCCTGGCCGGACACCGTCTGATGCTGCGTCAGGTCGTAATCGGTGCGGTCCGCGATACCCCAGAGCTCGCCCCAGCCGAACGGGAAGAGGAACTCGATATCCGTCGTACCCTTGCTGTAGAAGCAGAGTTCTTCCGGCGTATGATCGCGCACGCGCATCTCTTCTTCCTTCATGCCAAGCGCTTTCAGCCAGTCGATGCAGAAGCTTCTCCAGTAATTGAACCAGTCAAGGTCTGTGCCCGGCACACAGAAAAATTCCAGTTCCATCTGCTCAAACTCACGCGTGCGGAACGTAAAGTTGCCCGGCGTGATCTCATTGCGGAAAGACTTGCCGATCTGCGCGATGCCGAACGGCAGCTTCTTTCTGGAAGTCCTCTGCACATTCTTGAAATTGACAAAAATACCCTGCGCTGTCTCCGGTCTCAGATAAACCGTGTTCTTCGCGTCCTCGGTCACGCCCTGGAAGGTCTTGAACATGAGGTTGAACTGACGGATATCCGTGAAATTATGTTTGCCGCAGGTCGGACATGGAATGTTGTTGTCCTCGATAAAATTCTTCATCTCCTCCTGAGAAAAAGCATCGATCGGCTTCGGAAGCTCTATCCCCTGCTCCTTGCAGTAATCCTCGATCAGCTTGTCCGCGCGGAAGCGCTCATGACATTCCTTGCAGTCCATCAGCGGATCAGCAAAGCCGCCGAGATGTCCGGACGCCACCCAGGTCTGTGGATTCATCAGAATCGCGCAGTCAACGCCGACATTGTAAGGATTCTCCGTAACAAATTTCTGCCACCATGCTTTCTTTACATTGTTCTTAAGCTCAACACCAAGATTGCCGTAGTCCCAGGTGTTCGCAAGCCCGCCGTAAATCTCGGAACCGGGATACACAAAACCTCTGCCTTTCGCGAGAGCAACAATCTTTTCCATTGTCTTCTCCATAATGAATCATCTCCTCCTCTTAATCCTCTTTAAATATGATATACACGCGGTCCGGGTCTTCCTGATCCTCTTCTGAGAGAACGGAAACTGTCCCATCCTCCTCCGAACCGGACGCGTCGACCACATCAGAACGGAGCACATCGGCGTTGCTGCTCGCAAAACAGACATCACCCGGAACCTGTACCTCCAGGGGGCCCTGCACAATGACCACCGTATCCGACATATCGTGGAAGATCCCGCTTCCATCCATTTCCTCCCTGACCACAACGCCGTCCTTGATCTCCTTAAAAGTCCCTCCGAACAGATAACCCTCAAGCTGCGCATTGATCATGGAACCATAATAAAACTCAACATTATTAAAGGAAGCGTAATCCTCTCCGGACGTATAGGTAATAACCAGCCTTGCCCGGCTGTCCTCCTGCTCCGCCAGTGTCACGGCCACACGCTCCGCTCCGCGCGCCGCGTTGTACTCTGCTATTTCCCCGTCAAGCATGGATTTCAGTTCCTCGAAATCATAGTAGGACTGATTCAGCTCCTCAGAGAGATATTCCGTGATCTTTCCCTTCCTGTCGATGGAAATCGCGGCGTCCTCTCTGGGGGCCCACGCTTCCTCCCCTGTCATCCGGCACCCTGTAAGCAGTGCCGCCGCTGACGCAAGCACTGCAGTTTTCCATATTTTTTCCGTACGCAATGTTTTTCCTCCAAACAGTCATGCCCCGCGCCGCAGGGCAATGCCCGGCATGAAATCTCCTGCCACTTCATATACGGTCGAGCTGGAGACGGCTTTTCCTCCTTCTCGCCGCGCGTACCAGGTGCTGCTTTCAGCAGCTGGTTTCTCTGCCTGGACCTACGCACAAAAGATTCCGGCCGTCTGCCAGATGTACCGGCCGTCCGACGCTTCCCCGCAGACAGCCCGGATCCCGTGTTCCCGCCTCTGCCGTACCGCTTATTATACATAGAAAAAATACGGTTTTCAACCATTTCTTTATGAAATCTTCAGACAGGTTCATTCCGCAGGCAAGGTTCTTATGATTTCCATGGATTTAAATTCCCGCCCGATATTTCTTTTCATAATACGCTCCTGCACTTCCTGAAATTCTTTGAGTATTTCCGGCTTCAGCGTAAACGTATATAATTTCTGAATCGGAACCTGCATCACGTACGCAAGCGCATACCGCGTCGATTCCTGAAGACTCATATCCTGCGCCGTCTCATAGGGATACTCCCCGTCGAGCAGCATCGCTTTCATCTCAAAAACACTGCGCACCAGCTCATTCTCCAGATGCGGATTTGAGAGGGCGCGCAGCGACACATAAAGCAGTTTGAGCAGTTCGGAGGCTTCCAGATTTTCTTTCGCGTAATAATCCGCCACCTCCAGAAAATAGCTTCCGTAACAGGTTCCCGCGAAATCCTCTTTCAGCTCCTGAAAATAATTTGTGATCTCCGCATCGAGCAGCGTATAGGAATCCCTTCCGGCATAAACTTTAAACGTGCCGAACGCAAACGGGGTCGTAGCCGCAAGAAGACGGCTGGTGGGCTTCCTCGCCCCCCGGGCAAACGCGGCAATTTTTCCGCGTTCCCGTGTAAGAAGCACCACACGCTTTCCGGATTCCGCAAAAGGCGCGGCCGACAAAACCATTCCCGTCAGCTTCACTTCCCCCGAAGCGCTGCTCTTATATCTCTTTCTTGTCATATCCGAAATTTTTCAGAAGGAAATCACTGTCGCGCCAGTCCTTCTTTACCTTTACCCAAAGCTTCAGATTTACCTGCTGCTCCATCATCTTCTCAATTTCGCGGCGGGCCTGGCTGCCGATGCGCCGGAGCATTGTCCCGCCTTTTCCTATAATAATCCCTTTGTGGGATTCTTTCTCACAGATGATTGTCGCGTCGATATCGATCAGGGAACCATCTTCCCGCTCCTTCATCTGATCGATCGCCACCGCGATCCCGTGAGGAATCTCCTCCTCCAGGCAGCGCAGCGCCTTCTCGCGAATCAGCTCCGCGGCAATCTGCCGCTGAGGCTGATCGGTCACCGTGTCGTCGTCGTAATACTGGGGACCATACGGCAGATACCGGAAAATCGCCTGGATCACGGCGTCCAGATTCTGTCCCCGCAGCGCGGACACCGGAATCATATCCGCAAAATCCAGCAGGGGCCTGTACGCTTCCAGAAATCCTGCCAGCGCTTCCTTATCCACCGTATCCTTCTTGTTCATCACAAGAATCACCGGGACGCCGGATCGGGAAAGCTGTTCCGCGATATGGCGTTCCCCTTTTCCGATAAAGGAAGAAGGTTCTACCAGCCAGAGCACCACGTCGACTTCCTTCAGTGTGTGCTCCGCCACATTGACCATGTACTCTCCCAGTTTGTTCTTTGCCTTGTGAATCCCCGGCGTATCAAGGAAGACAATCTGTCCCTCCTTCGAGGTATAGACCGTCTGAATCCTGTTCCGGGTCGTCTGCGGCTTGTTGGACGTGATCGCGATCTTCTGTCCGATCAGATGATTCATCAGCGTCGATTTTCCCACGTTCGGTCTGCCGATCAGAGTCACAAATCCCGATTTAAATCTGCTGTTCTCCGTACTGTTATCCATATAATCTCCCGCAATCTTCTGATTTTCCAATTCTGTATTCTGATTTTCCGGAATGCCAGTCTGGCAGCAGCTCCCGGGCCCTGAACTGCAGCCGCGCCGACTCCCTCTGGCATCCTTTCCTCTTCATCGGCAGCGAAGAAATCTTCCCCGCTGCCGGAACACTCTAATTCATCAGCGGCAGGATCTTCTGGAACAGCTCCGGCTGTTTCCGGATCTTCGCCTCATTTCCGATCACGCAGATATACTGCTGCTCCAGCACCGCGCGTACCAGAGGCGCGAGCGCCCTTATGGCATCCCGGTCAGCGCCGAGAATCTCATCGCGCTCCCGCTGAATCATCTCCTCCGTGATGCCGCTCATCCAGGCGTTCAGAGAACGGCTTCCCTGCGTCTGAGGTGTCAGCGGCGTGTCAAGATCACTGATCGTGCCGATCACATACTTTGTCATATCGCGTTCCGAGACATCGAACTGCTCCAGATATTCCGGTATCCCCTGGTAGACCTCGTTCGTCTGCACAAGGTGCGGATCGCGGTATGATACAAAGTAGGAATCTCCGGTTCTGCCGAAGGAGCTCATGCAGCCATAGGCTCCGCCCTTCACGCGGATATTGATCCAGAGGTAATCGTAACTCATGATCACCTTGAGAATCCGCAGCGCCCCCGTGTAGGGATAGCCTGCCGTCCGGAAGTTGCCGGTACGGGCCACATACTGCACCTGCCCCGCGGTCGTGAACGCCTCGTTGATTGTACTGGCTGCCGCTGCGGCCGCTTCTTCACCGCAGCTTCCCGCATCAGATTCTCCGGATGGAATCGACTCGATAAATTTCTCGATACACTCCCTCGCTTCCATCAGTCCCGCCTCGTCCATCGTGACGCTGATCAGCAGCTTCTCCCTGCAGAGCAACTGTCCGCACAGCCTGCGAAGCGCCGCGCGCAGTTCCTCTTTCTTCTGCTCAAAATTCTGTTCCAGATCTTCCACAAATTTATAATACCGGATTCCGCTGACCGCGTCGTTGAACGCGCTGACCGCCGAGAAATAGGACATACCTCTCACAGCCGCCGTCGAATGCCCCGAAGAGCTTAAATGCATGGAAAGGCGGGATTTCTGCCGCGCCAGAATCTCGTACAGCCTCCGGTCACTCTCGAGTGAAGATCCAAAAAGCATCTCCCGGGCCATCTCCACGGCAAACGGAATCTTGTCGTACAAAACTCTCGCCCGGATCCCGAAGAACGTCCGGACTCCCCGTTCTCCTTCCAGCAACGGGAAATTCCAGAGGCCGGCATTGATCCCGCCGCTGTTCCCGTTAATCTCGTTGTTCAGATCACTGTAGGAGTAGTGTTCCGTGTCCACCATCCCGATCACAGATTTCAGAATTCCAAGATACGGAAGATCCTCCGCGCTGATATCGCTACTCTCAAACATCAGGTTCATATAGGAAATCCCGTTCGTAAATACATCGTGAAGCAGGACCGTCGTCCCCTTCCACTGCATCTCCTTATTCGCGTAAGGCGCAGCCTTCTTCTCAATGTCCTCCCGCGCGAGCATCGGAATCTTCTTCAGATCCTCTTCTGACGACGGGGCATCCTGATAGGCGCGAAGCGCGTTTGTGCGGTCCACAAGTTCTTTCACCTGCTGCGGGGAAAGATTTTCCTTGTATGCGGCAAGCTCCGCCCTGACACGCTCATCCTCCCGGTCCGTCAGCCCGCGCTCAGGGGTCGCCACGATCAGCGTCTCATGCGGATTGTCCAGCAGATATTTCCGGATCAGATCCTCATAATAGCGGCTTCCCACCTTTTCCTTCAGTGTTTCGTAGACATGAAGCTGTTCCAGATAGTCAAACGGACGATTCTCATCGTAGAGCCAGCTGTCAAACACATCGATCCCGTAGATCAGCCCCTTCGGGAAGGAGCCGTAATCCGCCTCCCGGAACTTAAACTCCATCGTGTTGATCCCGGCGAGCAGCGCTTTCTCATCGATTCCCTCCTCGACAATCTGCCGCAGCGTCTCCCGGATCACCGACATGAAATGTTCTTTTTCTTCCTTATTGGAATTCTTTGCGATCAGGCTGAAGACCGGCTGCAGCGTTCCGCTGTCGTACGAGCCCATAACATCCTTGCCGATGCCGGCGTCAAGAACCGCCTGCTTCAGTCTGGCTCCCGGCGCGGATACGAGCGCATATTCCAGAACGGCAAACGCATTGCAGAGCTCCACATCCAGACTCGTGCCGATGACCGCGTTCCATGCCAGATACGTATTATCCTCAAGCGGATCCCCTTCCGTCACCGGATACACCCGCTCAAACTCCCTCATTTCTTCAAACGGTTCCTGCAGGCTGATCCGGGAATCCACCTCATTCTGTTCAAAATGGCTGAGATATTCGCGGTCCATCCAGGCAAGCCGTTCCTCCGCATCCATATCGCCGTAAAGGTAAATATAGCTGTTCGAAGGATGATAGTATTTTCTGTGGAAGTCAAGGAACGCTTCATACGTCAGTTCCGGAATATGCACCGGATCACCGCCAGACTCCACGCCATACGTGGTATCCGGGAACAGCGTATTCAGGATTTCCCGTTCCAGCACGTCTTCCGGCGAGGAAAACGCCCCCTTCATCTCATTGTAGACTACGCCGTTGTAAATGATCTCATCTTCGGGACTTTCCAGCTCATAATGCCAGCCTTCCTGCCTGAAAATCTCTTCCTTCTGGTAAATATTCGGATAAAAGACCGCGTCCAGGTAAACATGCATCAGATTGCAGAAATCGCGCTCATTGCAGCTTGCCACCGGATACATGGTCTTGTCGGGATAAGTCATCGCGTTCAGAAACGTATTCAGCGAACCCTTTACCAGCTCGACAAACGGATCCTTAACCGGAAACAGCCGGCTCCCGCAGAGGACACTGTGCTCCATGATATGGGCGACACCCGTACTGTCTTTCGGAGTCGTTCGAAACGCGATATTAAAGACCTTATTATTGTCATCATTTTGCAGCACAAGCACTCTGGCCCCGCTCTTTTTGTGACGAAGCAGACATCCCTGGGCATGGATGTCGTCGATATACTCCTGCTGCAGTAACTCATATTGGGGAATCAATTTAAGATTCATTTCCGCCTCCTTATCTGAGTGAGCATCCTGTAAAGAATACCACTCGCTGCACTCCCGATCAAAATAAACAACAGTATCGCTGCCGCGCAATGAAAGAAAAACTCATCCGGCAGTATATTGATAACAGGATCCGTAACAGGATCAAAGATCCAGTAATCATTTTGAAAAACAAGTTCATGGAATATTACAAAGACTTTTCGCCAGCTGACGGCGATCGCAGTACCGACCGTCAGCGGAATCACTACAGAAAAAAGCGCCATCAGCCTCAGACATTCGAAATCACGCCGGCAAACCTTGCGCGCGAATCCGGCTGCAAACAACAGCAGACAGACCGCACCCGCATATTGTATCCCAAAAAATATCCGGCGTACTTCCTCAAAATGGACCTTCCCGGTATCTGACATTGGAAAAGAAGGGAGCTGCAATTCTCTGACCTGTCCCGTAATCAGGTTATAGTTAATCAGTATATCATAGTTCTCCCGTATAATCCAGTCGTCAAGACCGACTTCTTCCTCTATTTTCAGGAAGTCTATGTCGAAATAATAGATCTGACGAATGTTAAGCACAAGATACACCGAAGCGCAGAAAATGAAAAGTGTTCCTATAAGAGCCAGCAGGACATTGCTGACCGTAATTTTCTTCGTTTGTTCCTCTCCCGCCTTTTTTACAGACAACTTCACATCCCCTCCTTCACATACTCGTTCGCCGTCTGGCCTTTCTCCTGCCATCTCTCAAATGGCCTCTCCCGGATCATGACGCGGACTTCCGATTCGTCTCAGAAAACATTTTCCAGCTGTTCAGGATTCGCCGCAGATCCCGCGCAGGATTCCGGCCGCTTTTGCAGACATCCTATAAGAGAAATACAGCCGAAGGTTCCGGTTTCCCAGAAATCTCCCGGCTGCGTCTGCCTCTTTTCCATATATAAACGCTGCGGATGTTCTGCATCTCGTGTAATTTCGTATAGTATAGTATAAGAACGCTTCAATTGTCAATTACGTTTAATTCTATTGTAAAACAGTTTTATCAGAACAGTATACCAATTTTGAAAACAGTCTTATCAGCGGAAATTCTTCACAAAATGCCCGGATATTGAACACATCCCGGCCATTATGAACAATATTTTCTGCACACCACCTGACAATGCTTTTTGTAACAGGCAATACCATACAGATAAATCTTTTTCATGCCATCTTCTGCCAGTCCTGCCGCATACTGTTTTTCTTCAATCTGCCTCATGGCCTCTGCACAGTGGGAATCCAGTGCATCCTTCTCCGCATATTTCACTTCGATAATAATTCCCGTTTCTCTTTCCTCAATCTCCACCCGTATATCACAGTACCCGATTCCCGACTCCGCATTGGACTGCACAACCCAGTTGTCATTGCTTCTCAGAAGTCCCAAAAGCATCCCATGATAAAAATTTTCCTTTTTTGCTTTTTGCGAATACGTATCACGGATGCTGATCGTTGTCGCAAGCAGAGAATCAAACGACATTTTGACCCCTCGCGCGTCTCCGTTTTGCAGAGAAGAAAACAGCATCTCCAAAACATCCGGCTTCTTCAGCGCTTCATCCTGGAACCAGCGCATGATCTGATCTGCAAATATTTTGTGGATCTCCTTGTTGGGGATCACAAGGCGGTAACTGCCATTTTCATTCTGCCCCTGCTGTGTCAGATAGCCCGTTGTAAGCAGTATACTCCATATATTGTTTATATCTTCATCCATGTCCGCATAAGTGAGCTCTTCGCTGATCTCTTTGCTGATCGTCCTGCCATCCATCAGCAGTTCGATTTCCCGCCGGATACTTTTATTTGCCCTGCGAATAAAGTTCCGGATCATCCGGTTCTCACTGGTATTTGCCCAGTAAGCCTCCGGTCTTTTCCCGGAATCCACCATCAAATCATTGCTGTACCGCAGCACATCCCACGGACAATATACATCAACCGCTCCAAAATGGTATCCGTCATACCAGTCCTTTATCACCTGGTTATATTCTGTCAGTCCACAGTCCCCCAGCAGTTTTTCCACATCTTTCTGCGTAAAGCCAAAATACTCTTCAAAACGCTGCCCTGTAACCGTATCCGCAACCAGATGATTGATTCCCGTAAAAATACTCTCTTTCGCGATTTTCAGACATCCCGTAATAACAGAAAATTTCAGATATTCATTCGTTTTCAGCGCTTTCCCCAGCATCCCGCGGATCAGATCCAGCATCTCCTTATAGTATCCGCACTCGTTCGCTTTCGCGAGCGGCACATCATATTCATCGACAAGCAGAATCACCGGTCTTCCAAAGCATGCGTACATCATACGCATGAGAACATACAGCGCATTTTTAATATCCGCTGTATCTGCTTTTTTTATTTTCAGATCTTCAAAAAATTTCCGGTCCGCCGGATCAATCCTTTCACTTTCCTCCAGATATTTATGAGAAATACACAGATCCGACAGCAGATTCGCCATCATCCCTGCTGCCCCTTTAAAGTCCAGTCCCTCCACACTTTTAAAAGAAAGAAACAACACCGGCCACCGGTTCATCCAGCGTTCACACAACTCTGGCTCCCGCATGATCTCCAACCCCAGGAAACGCCCCCTGCTGTCCTGCCGGATATCAAAAAAATCTTCCAGCATGCTCAGCGTCAGAGTCTTTCCAAACCTGCGCGGACGGGTGATCAGACTGGCTTCCGGAGGATTTCTCAGAAGCTCCGCGATAAAACCGGTTTTATCCACATAATAGTATCCTGCTTCTCTTAACTTCTTAAAATTGTCAATTCCGAGCGGAAGTCTGATCTTCATAATCTGCACACCTTTCTTTGATCATTTATACTACATTTTCTCCTTGCTATGATACATTATCGGGCAGAAATGTTCAATAGGGCTTTCTGTTTCCGCATAGCCTGCTTTCCTGATTATTTGAAAAAGCAGGAAACAAAAAGGATTGTATTTATCATTATATTTTGATACAATAAGTGTAGCCTTTTGAAACCGGTAAATTTTAAAAAATCAGGTATCCCCGAAAGTCTGGCCGATCGGCCTGTCGCCTGCGGGAATTAAGGAGAATGTCATGGGCAGATTTCTAAATCCAGATAACAGCGCATTTTGTGTTGCTCTTAACTCTGAAATTTATGTAGATAAAACAGGATTCCTAAGTTATACCAACAAAGTGATCGATACGAAACAGGCAATGATCTGCAACAGCCGCCCCAGACGGTTTGGCAAATCCATCACGGCTGACATGCTCACTGCCTACTACAGCAGGGGCTGTGATTCCGAACCGCTTTTTTCAGGAAGAAAAATCAGCGCAGATGACAGCTTTAAAAAGCATCTTAACAAATATAATGTTATTCATTTTGATGTACAGTGGTGCTTTATGAGCGCCAAAGCCGCTGAAAAAACTGTTTCCTATATTACACAGAAAGTTCTGGAGGAATTACAGGCAGAATTTCCTCAGGTTTCCTTTTCACAGGAAAGTACACTGGGAGAAATATTATCTGATGTGACACAGCAGACGGGACAAAAATTTGTCATTATTATTGACGAGTGGGATGCGCTGATCCGCGAGGAAGCAACCAACACAGCAGTGCAGAAAGAATACCTTGATTTCCTTCGCGGTCTGTTTAAAGGAACGGAACCTACCCGGTTTCTTCATCTGGCCTTTCTGACAGGTATTCTGCCGATCAAAAAACTGAAAACCGAGTCGGCATTAAATAATTTCTATGAATTTTCAATGCTGGACGCAAAGATATTAGCGCCGTATTTTGGTTTTACAGAAGACGAAGTGAAAGAACTCTGTATAAAACATAAGCAAAACTTTGAAGATGTCAGGCACTGGTATGACGGTTATCGGCTGAGAAATCTGCATGTCTACAATCCGGATTCGGTTGTAAATCTCATGCTCTGGGGGCAGTACAAAAGTTACTGGTCCCAGACCGGAACTTATGAATCCATCCTTCCTCTGATCAATATGGACTTTGACGGACTGAAGACAGCAGTCATCCAGATGATTGCGGGCGGTTCTGTGGAGATCGAGGTCAGTACTTTTCAGAACGATATGATATCATTCGCGGATAAAGACGATGTACTTACCTTATTAATTCATTTGGGATATCTGGCATATGATGAACAAAAATGTACGACATTCATTCCCAATGAGGAAATCCGCCAGGAATTTTTAAAAGCAGTAAAAAAGAAAAAATGGAACGAACTGCTCTGTTTCGAGAGAGCATCCGAAGATTTGCTGGAGGCAACACTTGATTTGGACGAAGAAAGTGTCGCGGATGGAATTGAAAAGATCCACAATCAATTTATATCCTCAATTCAGTATAATGATGAAAATTCGCTCAGCAGTGTTCTAACTATCGCGTATCTGTCGGCCATGCAGTATTATTTTATGCCAATCCGTGAAATGCCCACTGGAAGAGGCTTTGCAGATTACGTATTCCTGCCAAGACCAGAATATACTAATGAAATGCCTGCGCTTCTTGTAGAACTGAAATGGAACAAAAAAGCGGAAACGGCACTGCGGCAGATCAAAGAAAAGAAGTATATTCAGGCAGTATCCGGCTACACTGGAAAAATCCTGCTGGTCGGTCTGAGTTACGATAAGAAAAGTAAACAGCATGACTGTGTAATCGAAGAATTTACACGCTGAAACTGAAATTCAGGACTCGCCAGCAGGCGAGTCCTGACACAGGATCTGATCCGCATTTCCAGCCCAATCCCGGAGATAAAATATTAGGTCTATGAGTAATCCGAGGAAACGGTTCCTTTCATATAAAAAGAATCACAGTCAGCACTCCAAATATACCAGCTAATATAAATGCAAACCTTTTCTTTTTCTGCTCCTGTTCAAGCTGCATCTGGAGTTGCTGCAACGTCTCCTGCAACACACTAAGTTCCGATATTTTTCTGTCTAACTTTTTGGATAAATCCGCATTCTGTCCACCGAGTTGTTCTTTTGCTCTTTGCAATTCTGTAAAATCGGTTTCGTAAGCCCGCTGAAGACGGTCAATCTGGACTGTGTAGGAAGATTGCACACTCTCGAAACTCTCATTATGTTTCTTTACTAGATTAGTGATAAGTTCATTGGAAGCGCGCAACCATTCCTCCATTTGAGTTTGACGCGTGGATGCCATCACTTCAACTTCCTTTCTCGTTTCCTGTTCCTTACGTAATGCGGCTTCAGTTGATTCCGTACGAGTCGCAAATATCCCACACTGTTTTTCTGATTCCTTCAAGGCACGCTTGTACTGAGCCGCTTCTTGCTCCAAACGCTGACATTCCTGCTTGACCGCCAACAACTCAATATCAAGTTCACGATTCTGCAATTCCAGATTTTCGGAACGAATCCTTTTCTCTTCCGCACCTCTTTGAATCTCCACAAGCTGCACATCATACTCCGCTTTCCACTTTTCTGATTCCTCCAAGGTACGCTTGTGCCGAGCTACCTCTTGCTCCAGACGCTGACATTCCCGCTTGACTGCCAACAACTCAATATCAAGTTCACGATTCCGCAATTCCAGATTTTCGGAATGAATCCTCTTCTCTTCCACCTCTTTTTGAATCTCAGCAAGCTGCGCATCGTACTCTGCTTTCCACACACCATAGGAGTCACGTTCAAGCTGAAGCCGATCCATCAGCGACGTAGCATCCCGTAACAACTGTGCTGCCCTCTGGATATCTTGATCTACTACGATCCCATTTTGGTAAAAGTACGCCAAGTTATACATCGCTTGCGGGACGTCTAACGATGCTGCTTTTTCGTACCATTTGAGTGCTTCAATATTATCCGAATCTACGCCTTCGCCATGTTGGAAAAGATATCCCAACTCGAAGAAAATGATGGGATTGCAATCTGGCAACACAGAAGCCTTCTTGTACCAAGAAAATGCTTCCTGATAAACTCCCTGTGCGTAAAAATGCTCAGCAGTCTGATAGCAGGATTCCCAGTCGTCGCTCTGGAGATGTTCAGCAACTTCGTTTGGCCACATTTCTTTCGGACATTTCTGTTTCATAGGCTATCTCTCCCCCATTGTTTATAATCAACCACGCAACAACATAAGAAACGACTCGCTGCGAAGCAACTTTTGGAGCTGTTCATCCAAACTGCCGTAATGCTTTAGATAGCACTCCCAGGAAAGTAGCGTATTCAATTCCAGAAAATGCTGCATATCTACCCCAGTGATGTCATCGGAGCCCTCCATCGCAGTACAGAGGAAACTGTAGAGTAAATAAGATTGTTCCAGATCATCCTCCAAGCCAACGGACTGGGAAAATTCCTCGAAAACCGAATCCCCCTCCAGTTTCTCCTCGTTCGGAAAGAGTATATCTCTGCATAGCACATCACGAAAATAAACGTTCAGCATCTCGATTGCTTCTGTCTTAACCTTGCGGTTCAACCTGCCATCTTCATAAAAGTCCAAGAAACGCATGAGGAACATATGAACAAGACCGGAAGCTTTCGTCCCATCCTCACTGAACATTCGCATAACCGAAGCGGAGACAATTTCCCGGAGTACCTGAAAACGTCCCTGCAGCCGATCGAACATGCGCCGATCTTTCAAAATGCCAATGACCCTGCGAAGGAATTCGTTAATGACTGTATACCACTCATCCCAATTCATCCAAGCAAACGAGCGGAAAAGCCGCTTCAGTTCCAGCCTGATGGCGTCGAATATCTCCCCATCCTGAAGAATGGTATTTGCTACGAATGCGTCATTAATCGCGAAGTCTCTGAGTTCCCCGATTCGGAACGTATCCGCCAGAGAATAATTTTCCTTGATGTCCGAACGGTAAATCTTCACCTTGCAGGGACGCATCATGGCATCAGACCGGATTAGAGCTTCGCCTTGCGAGAGAGCGGAAAATCCAACTGTATTTTCCGGCATCAGCATAGCTGACTGCAGCAACTTGATATCTTCCCCATGGTCGATCCTATGAATGATTTTTGTGCCGGAATTCTTAATTACATCTTCCGCAATTTTTGTCGGACTCTGATCCACGATCAGCATTCCCTCTCCGAAAGCACGGATTTCCGCCATAATGTTGCTGAGGCTCTCCACAAGCTGCCCCGTAGGATCCGGGCCTTCTACGCCTTTCCCTTGGGGTTTGACATTCTTGAAGAGGCGATGGGCCTCCTCAATCACGATAATATGCTTGAGGTTCTTTGTCTTATCCGAATCGTGGAAGTGACTCTTTAGATATTGGTAATACTGCACGAGGATTGTTCCCATTACAAGACATTTATCCGCATCATCCGCTAACCCTTCCAGTTCCACGATGGTGCATCCATTCATAATAACTTCGTAGTCCGGATGCCTTGCCGTATTAAGCAAGGCCCCTTTTGAGCCGTTAGTGAAGGAGCGAAGACGAGAGAGCAAAGCGCCCTTGTAGTTCCCCAGAACCTCCTCACCGAATTCGCTTTTGTCCAAATAAACGGCCACCTCATTGGTAAAATCCTGGAACGTAGGGTAAAGATAAGTCTCGGGCAAAATATCCTGATATACGTTGCGATTGGTGACGATGTTCCATCCTGCCTTCAGGTAAACATTGTACAGGCACTGCTCTACGATATTAGGCATCGCCGCACTCAGATCAAATGCAGAGGATATGATCGTCTTAATACTATCGATATGAAACGCAAGATTCGCGCCCTCTGGAAACCAGAATGGGTTAAGCTGCAGGACTTCTACGTTCTCCATCGTCACATCTGAAGTGCGCATGGTCCATATCCGCATATCCGGATACTTGCTTAGCAATGATCTGTATTCCCCTTTTACCGGCTCGATCACCAAGAACGGGGCTGCTATTTCTTCGATGATCTTAAACAAAGTATTCGTCTTGCCCGCCCCCGTCATACCACAAATGAATGCATGCCTGTTCAGCGCTTGGCGTGGGAGACAAAACCTGGAGATTTCAGCACCGTTCCACAGAATATTCCCGATTCCCAGTCCGTCTTCTCCCATTTCAGGAGAAAACAGTGAAAATTCTTCGTTCTCCACAAACTCGAAGCCCACGAATTCAGCTGTTGGAAAGGTCAAGAGTGGCAGAATATCCTGGCTGGATGCGAACATAGCACAGCAAGGCTTCTGTCGCCAGTTCAGGCTGAAGTTTGCCCTTTCAGCGGCTCCGGATACGATTGCCGTGACTGCGTCAAGCGTTTCCTCATCAGAAGCCGAAACGGATATCATCACATTCCAGCCGACAGAATTCCTAATTTGGCGCAACCGGATCAACTGCCATTCCAGTTCAGCCATCAATCTCATAGCACGCTGATCTACATTTTTGCTGCTTTCGCCATAACTGAAAGAATAATTTTCCCCTGCCTGCACACCATCTTTCGTAGCGTTGCGGAAAAAATGGAGCTGCTGCAGAATGTTATGCAACGCAGAAATTTTCATCGAAATATTCCCGCCACCGCTAAGGCCGTTGTTCCAGGTCACCTCACTATAGAATGCCAATTCCCGATACGCCTTCTCCATATTCCTAGCCAGAGTCTCCATCTCAGCCTTTTCTCTAGAATCCAGCAGCGGGTGGAAGTGAAATTCTACAGCGTAATTCCGTCCGCACGCCATGGCGGACAGGAGCGTCGTGATCCAGGACTCCACCGATGTCGGGTCTTTTTCCTGTTGCTCGAACACACGCTTATCGCGGGAAATAGCAGAAGCCTCCGCATAGCATGTAACAGCATAAGGCCCCTGAATACGGGCTGGTTCATACTCGATCCGGCCATAGGCCCCCCGAATCATCGAAGCCAGCGCCTCCTCGCTGAGAGAACTGGAACCAACTTGAAAGTCCATCCGCGTCCCAGATTCGTCCATCCTGCATTCAGCACGCAGGACAATATCGGACTCCGGATGTGCCGTGAGAATACGTCCGACGCGCCGGGCGGCCATCACCATAGGCGGATAAGGCTGCGGTTCCTTCTGCTTCACAGGCTGCTTGCCAAGCTTCCGAATCGAGATTGCTGTACCCAACGGTGTGCATTCCAGCTCAGGCCGAAACCTTAAAAGGGCCTCCGCCCTCTCATAAACCTGTTCAAGATCTGGTTCAGGGATGCCGAGCTTTGCAGGGGGACGGTAATGGAACTTCTTCAGTACGGTTTCCCAATTCCAAGAATCATCGAAAGTTCGATCCTCCATAATATAACGAATCTTCTCCTGATATTGATCTAGGAGAAGCCGGTCCTTATCCTTTTTGTAATCAGCCATTTACATCACCCTGCGCTTCCAGCATCCCCTCGAACAGGTCTCCTTTCAAGGGTGAGTTTCCTATACCTTCCAGTTCCAGTATGCAGTCCAGATGCGGCTGGATATCTTTCTGCATCCGACGGAACACCTCGCAGAGCACTTCCAAGGTTTCTTTGGCTTGTTCGATACCATCTTCCATATCTTTGGTCTTCTCCTTCAAGTTTTCTCGCATTAGATTAAACTGATTAGCGAATTCTAAAGTAAGCGAAGTCATGATTTGATTGACATCGTTCGCGGCAGTCTGATACCATCCACGAAGCGGATTCGTAATGACATTAGCAGCCTTCGCAGAGACAAGCCCACGGATATAATCCCGGTCAGCTTTTGTAAGTCCAAGCTTCTTGATTGTTGCCTTCAGGCCATTGTCACCATCGACTACCAGGAAATCCTTCTTAGTGAACCAGCCTCCCGCGACCGTTTCCAGTTTCCCCTGAACCATTCCGAGTAAAACTGAGACAAACTCATCATTGAGGGCTACAATCTCACACGCAAGCTGACTGGCAACATTCTGGAAACTGGATCGTTGACCCTGAATGGCAGCATCTGCCGCCAGGATTTTAGCCGCTACATACTGCTGGAGCGAAGGAAGCAGGCTCTCCATCAAAGCAACAACGTCAGGGCCGGCCTTTCCTCTATATTCATCGATGCAATCCCTCATAATTCTGGGGTAGTCCTTCTGAAATGTGACTAGCCTGTCCCTTGCGCTCTTATAAATTCCTGTTACGGCATCGCCGCAGTAGCGCAATGCATTCGCATGGATTTTATTGACTTCCTTCAAATCAACATGGATGGTTTTGCTTTCATCCAGCAAATTTTGATAAAGCTTATGGTTGTTTGGATGCCCGCTATCAACGCGGGCGCGATTGCCGAGGCCTATGTAGGTCAGGTCAAATTTATCTGTGATATTCCGGAGACGCTGTACATAATCATCTATCGCATCAGAAAGAATCGACTCGTATTTTATCGTAGCAGCGCTAATCATCGGATCAACAATCTCCATGTGCTCATCTATCATCTTGTTGATGACCTGTTCCGTTTTCTGAGCGTCATTCAGCGGTATTATGGCGGCCTCTTTCAGATATCCCAACGCTTCTCGCGCAAAATCCCCGTTTACCTCCGCTAGTGCCGCACTGCTGTTTATTGCGATTCGTAGCGGCGTAACCATGTCCAACGCAAGTGCCCTCAACGCAATAACTGTGGAAAATGTCTTTTGGTATTTCCCTCTTCCAATGAAAGCCGAACGAAAAAACTCCCTAAGTTCGTTCACGCCGGATTTTTCATATCCCCGTCTCATCTTGCGCATAATGCCAGGAAGTTCCTCATCGATCTCGTCCTTGCTGTAACCATCTTCCACCAGCTTAAATACCTTGCTCTGAACGTAAAATGACTGCTTCACGTTAAGACACTCATAGGCGTATTCACCGTATAAAGAACTGGTCTCCCAAACCTTTCGGTTATTCATGCTGACACCCGCGTTGCGCATCATACCCAACATCATGTTAATGGCGGTTTCCTTTTGTGCTCCCAACATTTGGTCCACCTTGTTCATAATAGGTATGATCCGCTCCTCTACGCTGACAGCATCAAGGATGTTGGCATTAGAAATCATTATCTCCAGCGCTGGAACAGCGTCGGCCATGACCTGCGGCTCAGACATGAAAGCCATCGTATCGGTTCGGAGAACTGCTTCCTTTGTGATCGTGTCGTGTCCCTTTATAACAACATCGCTCTCTTTCTTATCCTCAGCAGAAGATCCGAGGCCCGGCAGGTCTGTGATCATCAGTCCAGAAGCCAGCATGGGATTGTCCCATTGGACAACCACGCAATAGTTTATCGTACTCTGGCAGATTCCAAAATACGTCAGTGTCTTTAACCGAAGATCGTTCAGCTCCAGCTCAGCTTTGGTCAATTCCTTGTTGTTCTGATGCGCATATACTGTAAAGAGAATTAAAAACAGCAGTGCGACTTGCCGTGGGGCGCTTCGATCCATATGTATATGCTGCCTGAGATCCCTAAACCGGGTAAGGATACTGGAATCGCAGAAAAATTGGAGATTCTCAATAACCGCAACAGGCATAACCTTGCAGGCATAATCCATCAGCTTATCAAACTCAGTCTGCGATATAGCGCCGCATCTCCTATCGAATACAATTTTCCCCTTACGGTCCTCATCCTTCACGATGATTCGTATTTCCTTGCCATAAACCAGCTCCACCGGAGTGCAAGTCGTAGCCAGATTGCAGGTTGGCATCAACGGATATCGGATGAGAGCATTGATCAGCGATGATTTGCCGCACGATTGAGGGCCGGCGAATCCGATGTTGTAGCGAAAAGCGCCCAATTGCTTGAGCGTATCGTTTACCTCCTTCCGACGATCAATTTCGAGGCCTTTCGTCAGTGCGTCAGCATCCAGCATACTCAAAGCTTTGGAGCCTGCGTTATATACAGCCACCTGAAATTGATCTACCGCATCTTCACTGACCTGTTTCATGGGTCCAGGAAGTTCCACGTTCTTTTGTTCCGTTATATTTTCGGAAACCTTCTGACCCTTTGCACCAGGAGTCAGAAGTTTTTCCGTATCATCTTTCTTTCTCTGCGCGTCCTCATATCGCATTCAACAATTCCCCCTTTTCATTTTTGCTGTTTAACAGGCCAGGGAAGCAGCACTGATGCCGAAGAAATACTTCCGCCTGATCCGCTGATTCGTAATCACATGCGGGAAGCGGTAGACCATATCGATCCCACATTACGAATCGATCATCGGCGCAGAGTGCTTCCTTGCTGATTTCGCCATTATCAAGTTCCTGCAGCAGAATTTCGTTTGCAAGACAGCTGCTCCAGATACGTCGGTTGCCTAAATTCCATCCATTCCGGTTCATCCGCTCGATCACATGAACTTCCTGTGTCCTGCCGCCGCGGGGTGCTTCGAGCCATATCCTAACGCGGCTGGCATTTTCCTTTACCGGCGGAACAGCATATTCCTCCTCATTCCGGCCAATTACCAGGATGACATCCGCATGCTTGTAACCATCTTTTTCCATTCCGACATGGCATTCGAACCGCCAGTCCGCATAAGCTGATTCTAACGTCTTCCGGACGTCCTCGGCAAATCGGGCATCTGATCTTGTCGCAATGACGCAGAAAGAGCGACCATCCACAACTTCTCTCTTTGCTTCCAGTGCAATCTTCAGCTCGGACGATTTATCGAAAATGACCTCATATCGCACCGATTCCCCTAGGATAGAATTAATTTCGTTGCAGTACTGCTCTTTATAGATATCACTGACTTGGCCGACGATCACGATCATCCAACGCTTGCACCCTACAGTGTTGCGGAACATCTGTCTATGATAACCCATCACGCCGCTCTGCAACCTCGTCACCAAGATTGCCTTTTCAAAAGACGCACCAATCGAAGTCTGGGCTACTGCCGCAACATTATATTTGTGCTCCCGCAAAACAGCATCCTTGCAAAACCAGATTGTATCATGCTGCGCGTCCATAAGGCGCTCCAGTTCAGGCAAAGTCCACAAGTTCCTGCAATCCCCATCTACGATAATAAGATCCAATGCGTCCACCTCCATATTCCCTGCCGTGGTCACATCGAGGAAAGCTTGTCACATTCAGTGATAAGTGCATGTTTGACCTCCTCCAGCCATGTGTCATAAAGCTTGAGGTTTTGCTTGTACTGGCTGTCCGTAATCTGCTTAACAAGGGAATCCAGCTGTACGCTATCCTGTGTTTTTGAGGCAGCCTGCTTCCCAACATGCTCGAATTTTGAAATGGCCTCTTTTTTCTTACTGTCGCAATAAATCGCGCCACCTGCGCTCAAGACCGCAACCGTCACGCCACCTACGCACAAAACCTTAACCGGGAGAGACCACCCTGGGATAAACAGGCTGACTACTACCGCAGCGGCACCAAGGCCTGCGATACACGCCAAGACTTTTTCAGCAACACCATATTGCCGCGCCAGTTCTTCGAGCTCTCTGCTCTTATTGGTTGCAGGTTTTGCATCAATCTCGGACTTCTTTTTTCTGACGGAACTCATGGTGTCCACTTTGACCTTGCAGAGTTCCGTATGCGGCAGCCCAGCAACCTGCTGAATTTCCGTCCACCCTGCTTGAGTCAGGTATTGTTTGCATCCGCAGGCAATCATCTCGGAAATAGCCGCCTGCTTCACGGTGTCCGTCAACCTAAGAAGCTCCTGGTTCAGCTTTTTTGCCTCCAACTGCGCAATTTCGCCGCTCAAGCCGCGGCTATTGGAATCCTTCAGCTGCTGCCAAATACTATCGTATATACCCCTGTAAGCCACGACTGCATCCTGATGCAATTTCCTGAAAGTGATATCAATCCGAGCCATATGTGTTTCGTTCATAGAAATACCCTCCTTGTTAATTAGTAAGTAATTGTTTATAGAAAATAAATTTTAACGAGAAATACAAAGCAGAATCCTCTTGCTCAAAAGCTGTCAGCAAACGGGTAATCCATTTTACATAAGTCTGTCCAATTCTTTTTGCAAGGACTCGACCCTCCTGGTAGCGTATTTCACATCGTTAGAACTCAAAGTTACATCACGATCAAACAGAATATCACTTTCCAAACGTTTGCGCTTGGATTCCAAATCACGCTTTGCGCTATCCAAATCCCTGGAAATCTCCATAATCTTTTTCGCTTTCTCGACTTCTTTCATAATTAGATTCTTCCTTTCTATCTGATATTTTATAAAAGCCTAATATATCAACACTTTATTGATAATTATAAATGATATGTACTGTTTAAATTTTTTCTGATAATCTCAAATTAGCTATGCAGCATATCCAACAGTTCGTCAATAGATTCTGCTACCAAGTCAAGTTCCTCAGTCTCATGCCGCCAGAAAAAAATTTTACCATCCACCTCACAGATCAAGTTCCCGAATCCGTCTGTAGCAAAAGGAAGCGCGGTAATCCCGTCTTCGCTCTCAAACGATGGCAGATACAGATGCACTCCTTCCACACTGTCCTCATTAAAAGAAAGCAAATTTGAAAAAAACAGGCCCTTCTGAGGTTTGTCAAATACATCCTTATTTGGATATCCACCATTATGTTCCAGAATAAGAGATTTAAGCGTATCCGGAATCTCATGCAAATAGCGGTGCTCAAATACGTCAAGCACATCCATTGAACTCAACGGCTCCGTGAAATTCCATGTAATCTTATTCACACCTGTCCTCCTTTCAATTAGCGGCCACACCAAATAGAGTCACCGCCGGTATGTCCTGTTGCGGCATGTTTCGCAGTTTCTACAAGTTGCATCACGCCGCATGACTCATTATGGTGCCATGTGAATCCAGCAGGGTTTCTGCCGTTCTTGATCACCTTGATTTGCTGCTCCGTAAACCTTTCGTAAAGCCAGACGTCTTTTTCGATTGCCTCCTGCAACTGCGCATTGAGATAGCGGAATTGTTCACTCTCTGTTGCACGATATAACCTTTCCGGTAGTCGTAATTCCACAATGCTCTGAAACTTAGGGAACACGCCTTCAACCATCACACCTTTGATACTGATCAACTTATGCTCAAAAGAAACGCCTGTTGTCGGATGCCTCGTACCCTCCATGTTGCTGTTCCGGCAGTCTAGATGAAAAACACCCCTCTCATCGATCTTGCACCTATCGATATTAGTACTCGACATACCAATATTTCTGAGTCTCTGTTTCTCACTATCCGTAAGATCCCGGAGTGAGAAACCTTCAGCTATACGGTTTGGCTCTATGTGATTTACAGCCTCAGTCAACTTGGTTTTCATTTCTGTTCCAGAAAGTTTTGTTTCCTTCTTTCTCGGGAGGACCATATCAGACTCCAGTATCGTGCGCCTAGTCGATTTACGCAGTTTCTCTACCTCTCGTTGAACTTCTTTTCTTTCCAACTCAGCTTCAATAAACATTTTTCCACCTCTGCTTGAGAGTTGAAAGTTTTCAATAAAAGAATAATCCTTCCGCATGGTTCTATGGTATTCTTTAGTTCCCACACTTAAGAAAGACATAAATTACGAAAAGAGTTATCCTGCATATGAGTTTACCATCCTGTGGTTTTCCACGATTATGATAAATTTTATTGAAAATATTCTCTCCCATTTTGAACCCTGTTTCTCCCATAAGGTTGCCTTTGGCCGGTTTGTCATCCTTACCACCGGTCTGATACTCCGCTCAAACAGGCTGGGGATCACTTCCGTGATTCGTGACCTTACGCTCCGGCCAGTCTGCTATGACTCCATGCTCCATTTCCGTGGTTAATGAGCCAAGTGAACGTGCTCACATAGACATCTGCCGAATGCCGCGAGGATCAAATACCTTGTTGCCTGCAACACGATATTTGATTTTTCCGTGCTTTCTCCTAGAACCTAGACTCCATCCATACTTGCCGGTTCCGTGCCATGAAGGAACACACACCTTTTTATAAGGAAGGAACTTTCCATGTCTTGGTCGGCAACGGAGCCAAACTTTTAACTTTCAAGTATATTATATCAGAAACTTAATGGGAAAAGTTCCCATAAATTTTGGGAATACCTGCAAAACGAACCGGCTCCATGATTTTTTTACGGCCTGCTCTCCCTTTTCTCCAGTGGTTAACATGCACAATTTTAATTCCCGTTTTTTATGTGCGTCATCCAATTATACGAATTTTAAAAAAGTACTTGATTTTTCCAGGCCTCCGGCTTATAGTGAAGCCGTAATCGAGGAAACAAAGGCTACAGAGGAAAAAAGCTACGGTAACATGAAAATCATTTCAGACACAGGCTTGAAAGCTGTATCAGGTCTGAAAACGCGTTAATCTGTATTTATGGGGGAACTTCAGAAAGGAGAACAGTCAATGAAAATTACAAACATTTCGAACATTGAGGGTTTTTTCAAGGTAGTCGACCAGTGCAAAGGTACTGTTGAGCTGATTACAGGCGAGGGAGACCGTCTGAATCTGAAATCCAAGCTGAGCCAGTACGTATCTCTTGCTACGATCTTCTCCAAAGGGGATGTTGAGATTCCGGAGCTGGAGCTCGTTGCTCATGAGCCGGAAGATATCACCAGATTGATCGACTTCATGATGGGCGGCAGCAAATAAATTTATACCATCTGTTTCTATGAGACAGCGCTGTTAAACCAGCATTTTTCTAATCCCGGCAGGAAGATTGCAGACAACTTCCTGCCGGGTTTGTTACATCAATGTTTTTCTTTCCCGTCTTCCTGAAACAGCCGGAAAACATGGCACAGTTCTTCCTGATTTTTTAATCCAAGTTTCCTCATCACTCTTCTTTTCTGATTTGCTATTGTTTTCGGGGCTGATTTGAGTCCGACATCCTGCCCCATCATGAGCCAGAACACGGATGTCTCCGCTTTTGACAGATAATCCATCGCAAGAAACGTGCTTATATACTCCTGTGCCGTACTCCCCTGTGCAAGGACGCGGACAGTCGCCGTCAGGAGAGAACACTGCTGGTTCCGGAAAAGACAGATGGACGCAAAACCTTCCCGAAACGCTCTTATAATCAGTCCAGGATCGCGGTCTTCCAGAAGGAGCAGTGTCTTTACGTCTGTCTCTCTGCGCAGTCTCCTGGACAGCTGGATTCCATCCTGCGGGGAATCTCCTGAATGCAGATCTATCAGAACAATGTCCGGAGATTTTTTACAGACAATCTCCAGCGTCTCCTCTTCTTCCCCGGAACTGTATCCGACAATCTGAAAGTCTTCCTCTTTTTCAAGCAGTTCCTGCAGTTGCGCTGTAAAAGCGGGCGCATCTTCGACAATCAATATTTTTATGACAGAATTCATTTTCCGTTCCTCCCTGTTTTCTGGATTTGAAGCAGCAAGGCTGTATTGCTGTATCCTTTTGTTATTTTACCTCCTGCTTTTTATATCTCTGCATCTTTTATCCGGCTGACTGCAGAGAGGAACCATAACGTTATTTTTCCCGGAACATACGGAACACGTGCTCCAGTTCTTTTTGATTATCCAGCCCAAGCTTTTTCAGGATTGTCCTCCTCTGATTCATGATTGTTTTCATGGACGACTGAAGATCATTTTCCTTCCCCATCATGATCTGGAATACAGACATCTCGGCTTCCGACAGGCAGGAGAGCGCTGATGTCGCGATCAGATATTCCTGCGCCGTATACCCTCTTGCGACGGCCCGGATATTCTCCACCAGAAATGACATCTGATCTTTGAAAATATAGCCCGACGCCAGGGCCTCCCTGGCTGCTTTCATAATTATATCCGGCGTGTTCAGCCCTGTAAAAATCAGGATCTTTGCATTCGTCTCTATCTTTATTTTTCTGGAAAGCTGAATCCCCTCTGTGGAAGAAGTGCCGAGATGAAGATCCATCAGTACAATATCCGGAAGTTCTTCCCTCACCTTCTGCATTGCCTCTTCCTCATTGGCAGCGCAGCCAACAATCTGTATATCACCCTGTTTTTCCAGCAGCTTTCTGATCAGATACGAAAAATCCGCATCGTCCTCAACGATCAGAACCTTTATCTGCGAATCCATTCTTCTTCCCCTCCTTTTGCGATCCCCGCGGCAGGCACAAGGTAAACTCTGTCCCATGCTGCCGGGAATCCGTACTGCTTTTCACGTTAATGTATCCTTTGTGGGCCCGGATCACATTCTGACAGTAAGACAGACCAATGCCAAAATGAGAAAATCCCGCATGTCTGGTATAATACAGATCAAAAATACGTCCCAGCTCGTTTCCTGCAATCCCGCATCCGGTATCGGAAATGCAGATCAATGCAACGCTTTTTTTCGAGGCTTTATACGAAAGGGTAAGTATCCCATCATCTCCCATGGCATCCAGCGCGTTGGAGATCAGATTTCCAAGTACCTCCTTCATATGCGACGGATCGCAGTACAAAACAGAAAACCGGTCATCAAGATCGTACTCCACCTTTCCTCCCCATACCGTCGTCTGCTCTTTTGCCGTCTCACGGATCAGTTCACAGATGTCCACATCCTCCGGCTCCAAATGGATCTTCCCCGTATATTCGTTGCTCCTGCGGACATATTCTTCAATGTGGGAAACAGACCGATCAATAATATCCAGCTCATCCCCTATATTCCCATTCCCTGCCTCGCGGATCAGATGCGTACTCAGCCTGATTTTTGACATCTCATTCTTAAGCATATGGGAGATATACCCGTTGTCGCGGGAAATCTGCTCCGTCTCATCCGACCAGTCAAAATGTTCCCTGTTCAGACGCATTCCCCATATCCCGTCATGGAACAGATGGTACAGATAATAAGCAAGCAGCCCGCAGATAATCACGGCATTTCCCTGCCAGGCCTTATCAAAACGGTCAATCCCGGCAAGCCGGAAGACAAAAATTGTAATCAGCCAGTACCAGAGCGGCAGAAGTCCCAGCACTGACACAATCCGCCTCTGACGAAACAGAAAACTTCTGCGTTCCTTCACCAGCGTGCCGATAATCAGAACTGTCATCAGCACACCGTAGGAAAGATTGTAAACGGCCACAATTGTATATGCCTGCGGAATCACATCCGGGATTTCTCTGACTTTCCACCACGGATATATGACGCTGAATACCAGGGCCGGCAGAAATACCACCGCGCAAAGAAACGGAAAACAGCGCGGAAATCTTCTGTTCAGCCTGCTGAAATAAAAACTGCAGATTACCCCGCAGGGCATCGCCAGATAGTAGAGCATCGCCGTCATCACAGAATTCGTCAGTTCATCCGCCGCATATTCGAGCTTCCAGAAATGAACTTCCATTCCGGCCAGAAAACCGCCGTAATAGAGATATTCTTTCAAAACCCCAAGCCCCAGAAAGCATCCGCAGATGCAGCACCACTGGTTCACTTTGTTTCTGGGGCTGGAAACCAGGATCAGAATATATAAAACCCATATCAAAATGGTAAAAAGCAGCAAAACTCCCTCGGGCAATCCACGTTCCATGCTTCTCTCGCCGTTCCTTTCCCTGCCGCACCTTCTTCTTGTCCGGCACTTTCCCTACAGGAAAATGCAGCAGACAACCTCTCTTACTGATTTTCCAGCATCTCATCATAATACAGATCCCCGTACGTCTCTCTTCTCTTGAGCGCGTCCTCCCAATACGCCATCGTTTCCGCCAGATTCCTGACCTCCGTCAGACTGTTCATCCAGCTGGTTCCCGGATATACGGGCTTTTCTTTCAGGGCAGCCGCGCGCTCATACCCGCTGCGTACCTTTTCCAGATCCTCGTGTGCAGATACAGGATATTCAATTTCATAATAACACTCCCTGTATTCCCTGCATATTCCCAGCTTCTGGTCAACCATGACAGGATCCTTCTCCCACCCGAATGGTTCCGCGGCGGGAGGAGGAAGCCTGCGGACGATCTTTTCCAGAACATACTCCATCCGTTCTTCACTTTCTCCGGCAAACCAGTAATTGATATCCCCGTAATAGCGCAGCCCGCGCGAAGTCCCTTTGATCGTATCCACTGTCCGGCTCCAGCACATTTTATCGGAATTGGTAAAATCCTTTTCCTCTAAATTCTGAAAATAGTCCTGCAGAGACTCCAGGCTCCAGATATATTCTTCCAGACCCACCGCGCGGCGTTCCGCCATCTTCTGCGCACCTTTTTTGTCAAAACCAGCTTTCGCCAGACACCTGACCGCCTCTTCTTCTGAATCCGCAAGACTGTTCCGAATCCCGCGCAGTTCTTCTTCTCCCTTTTCCAGGCCTTTCAGCATACTCCCGACGTCCGTCTGTCCTGTCACATATGCCTCAGTCAGGTCAAGCGCATCGTAATACCGCTCGGCATCCTCCGCAATCGGAAGAATGATGTCCGCGTAAATATCCACCATGCTCCTGTACCGCTCTTCCCCCTTTATTTTCAGACCGACAGCCATGCACGCGGCTGCCAGAACAACGCCGAAAAAAATGACGGCCGCCTTTCTCATAGAATTTCCCCCCAGCTGATCGCATAGCCATACTCGTTCATCGTATTTTCCGCTTCCCGCAGGCGGACCCCCGCATCCCTGATCAGATCCCGGACGTGCTGCGGTTCCTGCCCGCTCATACTGGTCTTCATATAATAGACGTCAACCGCCCAGTGGTAGGAATGTCCGTCCAGTATCATTTCCGCCGCTTCCGGCGATATGCACAAAAGCGTATAATCCGTTATATAAAAAATATATTCCGCATAAGCTTCCAGATACTGGTCATACACATCCATGATCTTTTTCTTTTCTTCCTGGCTGGCCAGCGTATCCTGCATATCATACAGCACCTGGTCAAACCAGAGATATACTTTACTCGTAATAACCTCGATGTTCACCGGTTCATTGTACAGATAATCCGCATACTCCATCGGATAATCCGGATTTGCGCGGAGCAGCGCGTCCCTCACATTCTGGCTCAAAGCCTCTCTGTCATCCGCCGCGTTCGTATTCTCAAACTGGGAACGCGTAAGAGAATAAGAGCGAAGCCCGTTCTCGCTGTGTTCCAGCATATCCGCCTGATATACCATATCGACCATCGTTTTCTGCGCGACGATTATACTGCTTAAAACTTCCAGATTGTTTTTCAGACAGCTGACTGCCTCTCCAATCAGTCTCTCATCCTTTACGCGGAAAACCGTCCTGTCCCTGACATGAGAATATACCGCCGCACTTCCGGCTGCCGCAAATACTGCTGCCGCTGCCGCGGCTGTTCCCCGCACAGTCCAGACTCTTCTGCGCCTGCCGCTATAAATATGCTGATTTTTTTCCGCCACGGCGGTCAGATACTCCAGAAAATTATCGTGCAGCAGCCCATAACTGCCGTTTCCGCTTTTCACCAGCAGACCGAGCCTGCTCTCCAGCTGTTCCGTAACCGCGAAATCAAACCATTCGTTCGCATCCGAGATATCCCGGAGCATCAGCCTTGATTTTCCGATATAATCCGGAAATGTCTTTCCAAATGCTTTCTTTCTGAGATTCCGGTAGCTTTTCTCTGTCACGGCATACAGCCGTTCAGGTTCCAGCATGGTTCGGTTCCTCTTCGACATCTCAGCCGCGATATCCGGCAGAAGATGTTCCAGAATATAACGGCAGCGAAGCTGCTGTGCCTCGTCGCCGGAATACAGCCGCAGCTGAACCTGGCACAGTCGGTCAAGATAAAGTCCGGTCAGACTGACCTCGGTAGTAATCCGTTCTTCCGCGCCGCTGTCGTCATGGCTTTCCCTCTGCATCAGAAGAACATCCCGGTAAAGAAAAAGCATCATGGGATTTGTGAGCAGTTCCCGCAGCCGCACATTCTCCGGAAACTCAAATCCCGCACATTCCAGTTCCTCCCGGACAAGCTCCTCTGCAAGGGGCAGGAGTTTCGCGGTCCGAAATTTTTTCAGAGCATATTTTTTCACCTCGGCTGTCCGGTCCGTGACAAGAATCGACACGCCCGGCATCGCTCCCAGATCCTCGATCTCCTTCAGCAGCAGCCTCCGCCGGTCGCCTGCCTCATTCAGCCCGTCCAGAAGAAGAATGACCTTTGCACGTCCGTCCGCCTGAGAAGCGAAAAGCTGTTCCAGCTCGCGCAGCATCTGTCTGATTTCATTCCTCCCTCTCCGGGCGCCCAGCTTTCCAAGAACCGATTTTCTGATATATGCCGGTTCTTCGCCCGCCCCCTGATATTCCTTCAGGGAAATATAAAGTACCGCAGCTGTCCGGAGAGTATAGCCTTTCGTTCCGGACTCCCAAAGACGATGGAGCAGCCATGTCTTGCCTATCCCTCCGGCTCCCTCCAGCAGAAAAAGCGCCCCTTCTCCCAGCCTGTCCAGAAGTTCCGCTTCCGAAAGAGTATCCTGCGATTCGGAGACAGCTTCCAATGCCGCCTCCATGTCCGCACCCGCAGAATCCTCCATCCCCAGCAGAATTTTCCGGGGAAGAAACCTGGCGGCAGGCCCTTTCTGTCTTTTAAAATCCGCCCTCCCGGCTTCCCAGAGCGCGGCGTGCGAGACTCCCATCCGGTCGATGCGGTCAAGCAGTTCCTCCAGCTCTGCCTTAAGCTCATCCGTACTCTGATACCGCTTGCGCGGAAGAATATGCAGCCCTTTCAAAAGAATCTGTATGGTTTTGCCTACAGCAGATTCCGGCTCTCCCTCGAACACCGGAAGTCCATGCATCAGACAGCGGCCCAGCCTGTTTCCCGCTACATCATCTCCAGTCAGAGAACGTCCGGCCAGCATTCGGAAAAATATCGCGCATACCGCATAGAGATCCGTCGAAAAACCAATCTCCCCGATACTTCCAAGCGAAATCTCCGGAGCTGAATAGCCTTCCTTCTCACTGAACGTAAACTCTTCAAAATTTCCCTCCTGTATATCCCACACGCTGCTGTAATCGATCAGCAGAGCCTGTTCCGGAAGAAGCAGAATATTATCCGGACTGATATCCAGATGCAGAAACCCGTTTCTGTGGAAACACGCAAGCGCATCCAGAACTTTCTCCAGAACAAGCGCCATATCACGCAGCTTTCGCGGGCCGGTTCCCTCTTCCAGAGCCGTCTCCAGATTTTCCCCGCCGTGTACGGAAAGCACCGAATAATAAGTCCCGTACGCCTCAAACGAATTGACGTTTCCGGAAATCTGCGACGGCATCCGCGCTAATAATTCCAGGTTGATCTGATTTCCCTGCCGGAAACTCAGCCTGCCATGCTCCATCAGCCCGCGCCCCTCCGGGGTACAGCGGATCCAGCCGTCCCCGTCCCGGTATACGGTCCCTCCCGGGTGCCACGGAAACAGTTCCTTGATCAATACCTCGTGCCGCCGGTCATGATTCAGCGCATCCTCATAACTCGCCCGGTATACAATGGAACTCCCTCCCATTCCCTCGACAAAATCAATACGGTAGGAGATCCCTCCCAACAGGACAGATTCGCCCTCTCTCCTTAACTGACGCCGGTCGGACATCCCCGATCCCCCCTTACAAACTGGTCTGATTCTATTTTAACAAAAGACCTTTTTCATGACAACAGCGGAAAGTCCCACGTTTTTCGGGATTGTTACCCTTCTCATTCATTTGGGTCTTCAAACAGCGCTTTCAGAGCGGCGCTGAATTTTTCGCTGATCACTTCCTCCCCATACTGCGCTCTCAGCGCATAGAGAACCAGACAGTCAAAGGGGTTTCCCGGATCCAGCCAGTTCATCCCATATTCTCCCAGGAAAAGATCCAGCTGCTTCAGACGCGCTTCCAGCCTCTCATCCGCGCTATCCATCAGATCCTCATAATACAGGGCAAACTTCTGTTCCTCTTCCCCTGTCAAATCCCCTTCATCAAGCTCAAAATCCTCCGTGACCAGAAAAAGAATGATCATCGCTTTCCGGCTGACATCTTTTTTCCGGCCTTTCATCTTTGCCAGCTCGCTTTCCGACGGCCAGTTCTTTTTGATCACTTTCTGGATATACGAAAAGTCCCTGGTTTTTTTGGTATTCGGCACATGCATGCGGATGTATTCCCTCACAATTCTCTCAACCGAATACGTCTCATTTTTCCTGTCTTTTTCCAGGCTTTCCGCCACCACATCCGGAGGATCCTGAAGATTACCCAGAAATTCAATAAATTTTTCATACGCGGTCCTGTGAATCATTCCAAAGTCCTGACTGTACGCAAGGAAAAAACGCTCCAGTTCCTCCTCCGTGCTGACCTGAGAAAACGCGTCTCTGATCTGCCTGGTATATTTCAGAGAACAGTCGTCCGGCCGTTTCGAACCCTCCGCATTCTGCGCATTGTAGATCTCCAGCATTTTCTCTTTCAGAACCTGCGCCTCCTGGTAGCTTTTCCCGGTCCGAAACGCAAACGCATATACCAGCTCATCCGGATTGCGGTAATGAATCCCCGTCTCATCGACCGCCGCAATCAGATAATCCGCCGACATTTCATCCAGCTGCAGCGCAAAACAGATCTGAAACAGCGCTTCCCTGTTCTGCGGCAGGCTTTTCCCCGCCATCCAGTTGCGCACCCGCCTGGATACATTTGCATAATCCTGCCCTGTAATCTGTGTCAGATTCCTCCCAAGACGGGCGGCAGGATTTTCATCCGGACAAACCTGCAGCAGCACATCTGAAAATTTCCTGAACAGCGCCCCTTCCTTCAGGAACTCAATCATCTCCTCCGGCGTCATCTGCCGCCTGACGATCTGCGCAAGATTATTTTTTGATATTCTCGTGTATACAGCTTTCATCTCTTCTCCCCACAGGTGTATTCTGAAAATTTGTATTTATCTTAGCACAGAATACCGGACAGTGGAATAAGGAATGTGCCTTTGGCACATTCCTGCGCCGAGCGCGGCTGCGAAAGCAGCATTTTCCATGCACGCGCTCGTGCGCACCCGCCGGAGGCTTCTTGTGTCACAGGACGAAATTTCCTGTGACATAAGAAGGCCGGAAGTCTGTTCTGACTCCCGGCCTTCCTGCTCTTGCAGATTCTTATCCTGCTTATTTCAGGTCTTTCGTTGTTCATTTTCCTCCCAAGTGTTATTTTTTTACTTTGATTTTGCAGACCACCTTCTTTTTCCCGGATTTCACCGTAATTTTGGCTGTCCCCGCTTTTTTGGCTCTGACTACGCCTTTTGCGTTCACGACCGCCACTTTCTTGTTCGAGCTCTTAAATGTCACTTTGTCCTGGCTTGCGGCCGGGCTGATCACAGGGTGCAAAGTCAACGTTTTGCCTTTTTTCATCGTTACATTTTTGGCAATTCCCTTGATCGACTTTGTCCTGACGACCTCTTTCTGCACCGTTACATTCAAAGTCTCCTTCAACCCACTGTACAGTTTGATTGTAATCTTCGCCTTCCCGGCTTTTTTCTGCGCAGTCAGTCTGCAGGTTCCGTCCTGTTTTCCGGACACCTTCACTATCTTCGGATTGCTCGATTTCCAGGATTTCACATAATCCCCTCTCGCCATCCCGCTGACAAAAAAGTTGTCTGCAGACTGTCCTGCCTTTAGCAGGATGGAACTTGTACTCAGATTCGCCGTTGCCGTCAGACAGTTTCCATACTCCCTTTCTTCATACTTCCCGCATACCCGGCAGGTTCTTCTCTGCCGCTCCGGTTTCTCTATTGTTGCTTCGGATATCGTTTCCCACTCACTCCATTTGTGTTCTGCCGCAGGTATTATCTGCTGCGGAACAGAAATCAGCCCACAAACAGAACAGAAACTCCCTTCCGTTAATCCGGAATTCATACACGTTGCTTCGACCGCCGGTATTGTCGACCAGACATGCGTATGTTCTGTAATTTCTTCATTCTGGTATTCAAATGTAAATATCGCTACATTTCCATAATAATTACAGTGATATCCACAGGTAATATTATTCTGCCTGCAGTACTGCTCAACGATTTCTGAAATTATGTCAAAATCTCCCTGACTTAACTCTGCAGCATCAGGATTACAAATCTTCAGATTCTCCCGGCGTTCCTCCAGCGCGGTTTCCAAAATATCTTTAAGCTCTTTGCTGTTCTTATACTGTTCCAGCGGAACGGCATTTAATTCCTCTGTAACAGGCAGTTTCTGAACCGCCGCCGCCAGCACATATTTAGGTTCATAAACATATCCTGTAGAATAATAGAACGCGTATCCCTGCGGATTCTGAAGAACTACCAGAGGATACTCATAATAATCATTCACGCCGACACGATCAAGAAAATCCCATTTTGCATATCCCGTATCCACCGAATAAGTACAGGTAAACGGCACCTGTCCTGCACTCTGCGCCGCCTGTTCTTCGTCTTCAAAAACAAGCAGTACATTCAAATTATTCTTTTTTATCACATCCTTAAACAAAACCAGTTCATTTATAAATTCCAGAGTTTCATCCTCGATTGACCGCCCAAAAATCAGAAGCGTATTTCCCGTTTTGAAATTCTCTCTCGTAAGAGTTTTTCCTGAAGTATCGGCCAGCACAAAATCTATTCCCTCGACCGGATCGCCAAGCGGATCAGGCTCCGGCAGTTCATAGTATGACGGGCTGTGAACAATCGCAGAACACCGGGGATAATCGGCTCTGTTCCATGTATGATCTTTTCCCATATCAGAGTCACTCAGACCGAAATAACTCCTGTTTTCCCTGCCGCCGTAATTCGGGTCATCCCAGGTACAGTCTATATGCGTCCAGGAACCATTAATTTTTGCGATATTCCACGCGTGATCCATCTCCGGTGCAGAAATAACCATATTTTCTATTCCCGCCTGATCCAGCAAAGCTTTATACGCAAGCGTATAGCTCTGGCAGACTCCTTTGCCCTTCAATAATACACCATCCGCATCGTATTCTGTTAATGTATAATCATAATCGGCATGAGTAATCAGCCAGTCATGAAACCATAACGCAATGGAATCTTCCGAATCCGCACCAGATGCTATACATTTTTCCATAAGCTGTTCTACTTTCTTTTCCACCGTAATATCAGGCGCTGCTGTTATTTCAAATGCCAATGAAGCAGTGCCTTTAAACAGGCCGCAGCCAGATAATTTAGCTGTTGCCGTTCCCGGGAAAATATTATTCTCAAACAACACTGTATAATCCATCCCTTCCATCAGTTCTATCCCCTGATAACTCACTTCAAAATCAGGATTAATCGGATTTCCAGTATACTCATAAGACTCCTGATTCATTAAAATTTTTGCTTCACTGACAGAAATTGCTTCTTCTGATACAGTTATTCTGCAAACTGCCGATACCCCCGGATCCTCGGAAGAAACTGCTGTAATTTCAGCACTTCCAGTTCCAACTGCCGTAACAATTCCATCTTTATCTACGTACGCTGTTTTTGTATCTGAACTATACCAGTAAACGGTTTGAGAAGCCCCGGCAGGCTCAACAGACGCATTTAATTCCAACATATCAGCAAATCCTAAAACTTTTTCTTCCATATTTAGATTTAATGACAATGGTTTAACATACGTTCCATTAAAATCCGGCTCTCCGTCGCCATCCAGATCACCCTGCAGAATACCCTCTTCGAAATTATCAAATGTAGTATACATAGAACCACTGTGTACCGGAATATCCTTCACATTGCGGCTCTGTATGTTATCATCCTTATCGACGATTTCACACTCATAGCTCATGGTTCCTTCCCCTGTGCCTGCAAACTTAATCGTATAACCTTCTTCATATAATGTTGCAGTTTTTACATATCTTGAGAGTTAAAAGTTTGCATAATTAAGAAGCCAGTGAATCCTCATGGACCTCTGGCTTATCCTCCTGCTGTTCCT
>CANQAR010000013.1 GCA_947588845.1 uncultured Lachnospiraceae bacterium | reverse complement strand
TTCTGCGCCGTCTCCTCAGTCTCCCCATTCACGAAGCCAGTGACATTAACCTTAAGCGCGGGCTTCGTTCCATAGTAAATTTCTTCATCCGCATAAGCTGCCGTCAGAGGCGCCTTGCTGATTGTATACTCCTGTGCTGCATTTTCAGCTGAAACCGCATAATTCGAATTATCAGGCGTCGCCGTCGCTGTATACGTCCCGGCATGAATTTTGTCTCCGCCGGTCACAGTAACACTGCAGGTATCTTCTCCGACCAGATCGGCCTTCGTCACTTCGGCTGTCACCGCAGACGGTTTTCCGTCATACGTCCGTGTCTCAACTCCCGACCAGGTCAGTGTGACATTCTTCGGAGCAATTGTATATTCATGCTCTACGTCCGCCGGAAGCTGATAGTTTTCGTTTGACAGGCTTATCGCTTTTGCCTTGTAAGTACCCGCATTTGTTTCAGCTCCGTTTTCGACTGTCACTTCACAGGTATCACCTTCCACCAGGTTTGTAACCTCGGCTTTTACAGCAGCCGGTTTTCCGTCGTATGTCAGCTCTGTATCGCCGGACCATTTCAGTTCCGCCGTTCTCTGCGAAATTGTCAGATCCACTCTTGTATAATCCGTCCGCGCCTTGTGATGATTATCCGAGCGCTCGGTTACAGCTACGCAGTAATACGTATGAGTACCTGCAGCAAGACCCGCAGGAACCACCAGTTCTGCTGATTCCTCTCCTTCTATCCTGCCGTTAAAGTTCTCATAATACCATTCATACGTAACCGGCTGGTATGCCGCGTCCGCATTTGTCACTGCCTCTGCGGTCAGTTTCGCTTCTCCTTCGGCATAACCATAGACGGCGTCTGTCGCCGTGACAGTCAGTTCCGCAGGCAGCGCCCGGTACTGCTCATAAACCTCCGCAAGCTCGGAAGCCGGCACCACCTGGACATCCAGATGAACGCCGCAGGAAGCCACTTCCTTAATCCACATGTTTTTGAAGTAGAATACAAAGTCCGCATAATTCGGATAATCCTTCAGCTGCTCATAAATCTGATCGGTGATCCGATAGAAACGCTCAATGCTCTGGCCGCCCAGAAGTCTGTCAGGCATCTCATCCATCGTGTAATACTTATCAGCCTCTCCTTCTTTTATCAGTCTTGTCTGGATCAGCTCTCCTTCCCCGTTCAGACCCGGCATAAACATCTCTGCCGCAGTATCGTCAGCCGAAGCCGTGTTCGTCATCGTCAGACTGTAATAGAATTCTCCGTTTGTAAAGGAATCCGGTATCTTCATCGTTACCTTAAGGTTTTCCACTCCGCGCACCTGGATCGGCTCACTGCTCGTAAAGGATGCAGTCACCGGCATATTGAAATCTGACAAAATACCGGAATAATCCGCGCTCAGGTTGTAATCACCTGCTTTGTCTCCCCGCAGGATCCAGTTCACTACTTCTGTCGTCTGTCCCTTAATCTCATCAATATCCACTTCCGCGCCGTTGGCGTCTCCGCCGTCCATTACGGTCAGTCCATCCGGAACATTCAGCGTGATATGGTTATTCTTCAGACTGAACTCCTCTGATGCATTGTTGAGAATGTACAGATCGACATTGTAAAATTCCTTCAGAATTGATACTCCTACCGGAATCTTCAGAATAACGACGATTTCCTCGCTGAGTATCTGCGGCACCAGAACGTATCCATTCGGAGCGCCTTCAACCCAGACTTCATCTCCAACATAAATATTTACGGTTGAATACTCCAGTGTCACTTCATACTGCATGATATGATAATTATCCGTATCCTGCAGGTCTATGACTCCGCGGTCGACTGCATCCTGAATCTCAGAAAGCGTCATGCGGTGCGCCTCAAAAGTTCCTTCCACCAGAGGTTTCTCCTCCAGCGTCAGCGTCAGTTCTGATGTCTCTCCGGCTGTGATCTCCACACTTTTCCGCTGCGGCAGATAACCGCTGACATACGAACCAACCGCGTAGAATCCTGGAATATCAATAAACTCTGCCTTGCCGGCCGCATCCGTATTCGTAATGATCTGACCGGTCTCGCCCATATTGAAGTAAACAGGCGCTCCCTTAAGTGGGATACCGTCCGTATCCACGACATGAACGGTCAGGAAGCCCTGATTCTCTCCGTTCACCACACGGATGTCCTTTGTCAGCTCAGCTGTTTCTCCTTCATCATCTGTGGCAGTTACCGTCACCGTGAAGATCTTCTGCTCCTCATTCTCTCCCAGCGTATACGTATGATTGAACGGCGTCTCCAGAGTTTCCGTATCGGACAGCGTTCTCTCATCCGCTGTACTCTCGTCGCCGTAATCAACTGTAACGCTGACGATCGCTCCGTCATCCGAAGAACCTGAGAGATCAAAGTCATATGGATCACCTGCCAGCATGGTAGCAGCGCAGTTCAGAATAATTTCCGGCGCGCAGTTGACTCTCTCAACATTCACGTCCACCGTGTACAGGCTGCCGCTGTCATTTCCCCGCTTGTCGTATGCCGTTACTTTATAAGTATAGGCCGCATCCTCATTCGGTATTGTACTGTCACTGTATGCGTAATCTTCTTTATTAATGTAGCCTGTCTGTGTTCCCAGATACTCATACGTTTCATCATCCGCACCCTGAGCTTTCCGATAAATGGAATAGCTGGAAATATCCCGCTCCATTTTGCCTTTCCACGCAAGGTCCACAGATAACGTTTCTTTATTATGCGTACCTGTCAGATCGGTGATCTCCGGCGCTTTTTTGTCCACTGTATAAGTATATTCCGCCGGTTCACTCTGGTTGCCGCCCTTATCCTTCGCAGTCAGGCGCACCGTTATACGGGTCCCGTCCTCATAAGGATCCACCGGAATCTCCGCGGTCAGCACTGCCTCCGATTCGTAGTTCTCATCTTTATCGGAGATTGTAAACTGATCTTCCGGAGCATAATCCGCCGCGTCCGCCGCTTTATATTCCACAAGCACCGCATCTACGTCACTGTCGTCTTTTAAATAGATCCACAGCGTCCTGGCTGCCGGCCCGATCTCGCTTCCATCCTCCGGAATCACCCTGGTAATCTCAGGCGCTGCCAGATCCACTGTCACAATACAGTCTGCCGTATATCCGCCATCCTTTGTCGTAACCGTGACCGTCGCGGTTCCCTGCGCATTTGCTGTCACCAGACCGTTCTGGTCCACCGAAGCCACATCCGCGTCACTGCTGCTCCATGTGATCGTTTTATCCTCCGCATCCTCCGGGGAAACCTCTGCTGTCAGCTGCTTCGTTCCGCCGATCTCTCCGATCGTCACACGCGGTTCCGTGATCGCAACGCCCGTAACTTCCGTAAAAGCAGATGTATCATGCAGCCGAAGCACAGCAGACGCCGCTTCCTTCGAGTTAAATGCACGCACACGGAAAATATATGTGGTGCCCGCTTCCAGCTTCCGTTCAATCACAAGGTCTTCACCGTTTCCTCCTGTCGCCAGCAGAACTCCGTCACCCGAATAGACAGACGCACGCACTGGATCTTTCCCTCTCGAGTAGAAACGGTAAGTCTCCGTCTTCGAAGGAGTAAACACGTAAAATACGGATCCGTTCGCCGGTATCTCCACATCAACGGATTCCTCAAGCGGCATTTCCTGAGCCGCGGACACATCAAACGATTTCACTTCAATTTCAAACGATGCCCTCAGTTCCAGATAAACACAGTCCACCTGGTAAGTTCCCGGCACGTAATGCTTTGACGCATCCCTTAAAACAGCCGAGTCATCCGCCTCAAGCTCAACACCCCAGGAACTCCGTTCGCCTGCTTTCAGCGTTTCCTTCGTCCTGTCCGCATAGGTAATCTCCACTTCAAGTCCGTCCAGGCTGAGTACATTTTCAAACTGCGAATAATATTCCAGCTTTTCCGGCTCCTGCGTAATCGTGATCTGCGTCACATCCGGCTTCTTCATCGCATTGACAGAATACTCCATGTCTGCCTCTGCACTGCAGACGATGAGATAACTTGTCCCCGCGCTTAACTTCACCACATAATATCTGCGGTTGTTCCTCTCGCCTTCCGATGCATGAAGCGCCTGGAAACTGCTGTCATTGACACCAAGCGCCGCTTTGCCGTCCGCGTCAAGCACAAACTGATAATAACCTTCCGTCTGCGCCGTGTACTGATAAACGCCCGGCTGTCCCGCTGCCAGTGTACCCGACTGCACGCTGTCTTTCAGATCGGCGACCTTCTCCACCGACACAGTATAGCTGCCTGCCGTCTGGCTGCCGCCGCTCTCAAGTCTTCCCTTCACGTAATAGGTTACTCCTGCAAGCAGATAGGCCACCTTCCGGCTCTTATCGCCCCAGTCTCTGCAGACTACATCCGCAGAGGAAGCATTCTTAACTGCCGTCACAACTCCGGTTTTGCCCTCCTCCGACGAATCAAAGGCAAAACGGTAAAATCCGCTCTCAGAAGCACTGAACCTCACATAAGCAAACTCCCTGCTGCCGGTGAGTTCTCCCTGATACGGCTCTTCCATCTTCACTTCCGGCAGTTCCTCATTGTTGTTTACATTTATCAAATAGGATGTCTTATAATCCATGTAGGAAATATTGACTGTCTTTTGACCTGCCGTTCCAAGATAACGGTTGTCCGCATCATTTCCTTCGATCCAGGTCGTAAACGGCAGATGCGTCATCTGGCTGCTCTTGCCTGCTTCGATCGTCTCTTCCGTATTGTCTTCATAAGTAACCTTTATGGAAAGTCCTTCCGTATTATATTCGCTGTCCACACCGAAAATATATTCCGTCTGCGGATAGGAACTGATCTCAATGGAAGACACCGGGGAAATCTGTGCGTTCAGGCAAGTAATATCAGCAGCTGCCTGCGCAAGATTGCCGAGGCGGAGACAGCAGGCTATCTCTGCGGTCAGTTTATATATTTTCACCCTATGGTAAATTCCATCAGCAACATATTGATCCGCATATTCCGCATCCGCAATTCTCATATACTGATCAAACATGTCAAGCGCCGGATATCCAGAGGCTGATGACGCGTCGAAACGGTAATAGCCATCGGCGGAAGGTGTGAAATTGTAATACCGGTACTGACCGGATCCGAGAGTCTCTTTGATCTCACCCGTAAGCTCATCCATCTGCTCGATGGAACGAGCCGTCACAGTCTTTTTGCAGTTTGCCTGATAATAAAGGAAGGTAACTTCATATTCCTGCTCATCCTTGATCTGGCCATCTGCATCATACTCCCACTCCGGAGGCTGGTAATTCATCTTCTCGCCCTGAAGGCTGACATATCTCGCAGTCGTACCATTATAGCCGAATGTGATCTCCTCTGTCGTTCCGTCATCATAAGTAGCGAGAAATCTCAGGTCCGCAAAACTGTTATCAATATAGCCGGGAATTGTACTGCAGTAAATTTCACCCTCGGTCAGCAGTTCCAGAGATACCGCTCTTGACGCCTTCTTTACTACAACAATATTGTAGGTGCCTGTTCCGCTGCTGTACGCAAAACCTGTCTTATAATAGTATGTTCTGCCGGCATTTAAATCATACGACAGATACTGGTCTCTCCCGTTCCTGGAACTGCTATAGGATTTTAAAGCACCGGCGTCATCCGGAGATTCATACAAAGACAATTCAGGAGTTTCCGGCGCTCCCTGCGTATTCAGGTAATAAGTCCCATCCTCCTCAGGAGTGAAAGAGAACCACCGCACCTCACTTGTCTTGGTAATACTGACCTCCTTCAGCTGGTTCAGTTCCAGTTCCTCGACAGTCTGGTCCGCCGCCAGTTCTACGCTGAGCGTGAAATCATCGCTGCCGGAATCATACTGATTCTTATGATAATTGATATAGCAGGACTGTCCTCCTCTCACGTATATCGCCGCAGATACAAGATACTTTGAATCCAGACTCGACGTTGAAGTTCTAAAATTCATTGAGCCATAAGCTGAGTTTACAATTTTTTCTATCTCGATCTCATCCGGGCTATCCACAGACAGCACCAGATTATAGAATCCATCCGCAGTTCCTGTAAACCGGATATAGCCATAACCGTTCTCGTTCTCCGTCTTCCCGGTATAGCTGCCCTGTCCGCTTTCATTCAGAACCACTTCCGGCATCTCCGATACCCTCTTCACCGTGACTGGCACCTTTTTCACATAATCCAGGTACTTCAGCTCGGCCTGATACTCGCCCGGCATCACATATCCCGCGCTGTTGCAGCGCACGTCGTCAGGAAGCGCAAAACTGTACCCCTGCCCTGTATAGGCACTCCGGCTATTATAAGAAACCGTCTCTGTCCGTCCGTCTGCATACGTTATCTTCACGGAAGAACCAGATGCCAAGTCACTGTCTGCCTGGAGCTGATCCGCCTTATAATAATACACAGTCTGCGGAGCGTCTACAAACTCTGCAGAGTTCACCGCCGGAGATGATTCAGCCGTAATCGTGAAATCGCCGCTTTCACCGTACCTATACTGAATATTCAGCATGTATTTTTCGCCCTGAACAAGCTCCAGCCCCGCTGTCTTTTTATAAACATTGCTTTCCTCATCCAACTCTTCGTTAGAAAATTGGACCATATAAGTGTTATAATAATACTCTTCGTCATTTCGGAAGTTTTTATTATATATATAAGCATTGATGCGGCTTTCGGAGGTACTCGTAAAAGTATATACCCCAGTTGATGGTACGGTAAATTCGTAGCTCAAATATCTGTTTCCGCTGGTATCCGTAGTTCCTTTCAGCGGTTCTTCTATATTCCACGTCTGCAGGCGGCCGCCTGTAACCGTATACACGTCGCCGGATTGATTGTCTCCCCCTGCCTTTATCAGGTATTTTCCCGGAACCAGATACATAAAATACTTATATCTGCGATGCTCATTCTCATTGTCATCATAATAGTAACTGGAACCGCCGCCGCTTGTCCTTACATCGGTGTCTGTTTCATCCTTAACAGAAAGATAGAAATAGTAATCTCCTGCCGAATCCGTCTCAAATCCATAATATCCTTCTTCCACTGCCTCAAATACGGCAAAACGTTTTTCTATATCATTCACTGTACCGGACAGCTCCAAAGAACCTTTTTGTTCCTCAATACGCGTAACCTTCATGGAATATTCCAGCGATTCTGTATCCTGAGAGTCCGCGTTTTCCCGGCCCAGTATATAATATTTCGTATCTGCGGCAAGATCATACGCGCAGCACATCTTTAAGTCAGAAGAATCGTCACTGATGGACTCCCTGCTCCCAAGACGCTGTTCTTCCGAAAAAACCTCAAAGGACAGTTCCGTGCCGGCCTGAGCGCTGGTAAACACGTACGTACCGCTTTCCGCCGGTGTGTATGTCCAGAGAAGCTCTCCTTTCCCGTCCCACGTCCCTTTAGCAGCCGTGTCAAGAGCCAGTTCCGTTCCCGCTCCTTCCGGAGACTTTACTGTGATCTCGTATGTCAGCGGTTCCGCATCCATGTAGGAGATTTCCGCCTGGTACGTACCGGGAATCAAGACTCCGTTCCGGTCATACTTTACATCCGCAAAGCTGACACTGATCTGATGCCCCGTCACTGCACTCCTGCTTCCATACTGCAAAAGTTCCGGTTCTTCGCTGCCATCCGCATAGACAATACTCAGCTGCAGACCATCCGCGCTGACATCCTCGCCCTGCAGTGCGTAATATTCCGTTTTCCCATAAGAGGCAATCTCCATACTGCTCACCTTCGAAGCTTTCTCGAAATGGAGCGTACAGGAAGATGTCCCATCCATATATACATTATAGTAATAGACGGTTCCCTGCTTCAGTGTCTGTCCCAGGAAAGGCGCATTATAATAATACCCACTATCAGACGCAATTTGATTTAAATTTTCCCCATCAAATTCATATAATGCAATGTTTATACTATGATAATATGAATCTGGCATCACCGCATAGAAATTATAAATGGCCTCTTCGCCAGGAGTGAAGGAAAACCAGTGGCTTCCTCCGGAACGGTCAGACGCGTATGGATCCGTCAGCGCATCCGTATCCGCCTGATCAATTACCTCCTCGTACGCAACCGCAACCGAAGAATACTGATAAAATCTATCTCTCAGAAGATATCCTTCTCCTTTATGCAGATAGATTCTCGCTTTGTTATAATAGACGCCATCCACACTATATCGGTTTTCTGTTACACTGACAGAACCTTTTTTATCATAACAGTAGACATATCTTGAACCGCTGCTTGAACTTCCATTGTAGTATATCACAGAAGTAAATTCATAAAAGCCATCTTCTTCCGGAACATATCCATACAGCACATCATTAGACTCATAAGAAGTAATCCCTTCTTTTTCCGTGCCGTTTTCCAGCATTACAATATCTGCTTTCTCAATCTTGAGCGAATACTTATTATGATATTTGTGTTCCAAGGTATAGGTACAGTCTTTTTCAAGATATGCATTTTGTTCATATCCAGTGTTTGTGCCCCATATTCTCTTCAGGTTCTCATCATATATAGCAAAATCTGTTTTATTTCCATCCCCATCTGAAATCATATAGAATCCAGACTCATCTGGAGTAAAGCGGAACCGGACAGTTCCTTCATAATTATATCCTTCATACAATTCGCCGAGAACAAGTTCCTGATAACCGTCAATTTCTTCCTTTGATTCCGCTGTAACAGTGACCGGAAAACTTACCTCTGCTTCCAGATAACCGATCTCGACCTCATAAGTTCTGCTCTCATCAAGGCTGAATCCTGGCAGGGTCAGCTCAACTCCCGTCCGGCCGCTTACAAAGCCTCCCTCTGACGTTATCTGTTCGGATTCCTCGTCCGCGTACGTTACCTCTACTTCAAGACCCGTATAATCCAGATACTCATTTCTCTTATATTCTGTCTTATCCGGGGTTTTTACAACCGTCATATCCGTAACTTCCGGCACATAGTTCACAGACAGACTAAATTCCTGTCCCTCTTCAGAATCGGAAGAACTGTTCAGCCGAACCAGATACGTTTCCCCTCCGGTAAGCCTGTAAACGCGGTTTTCCTCTTCTGTACCTTCCGCATAAGAAGTTCCGGAACCAATGCTGCTCTGGTCGTACTGCCCGGAAATATACAGACTCCAACTAATGTAATCCGTATTTGTCTGTGAAAGACTGAACCGGTACATTCCGTCCTTCGACGGAGAAAACTTATAAAAAACATCGCCGGATACGGAACCTTCCACAGATGTCTCTTCCTCCAGAGTTGTCGGCGCCGTTTCCTCTATCGTAAGCTGATATTCTCCCGTCCCGTACCGGGGATTCATCATCACATAATAAGTTTCTCCTTTATGCAGAATGGCGGTATGACCTTTTGTCTCGCCTGAACCATAAGAGTATTCCTCGCATGAAACCGTACCCCAGTCTGAATCCCTGACGAAAACAGTATCCTCAAAATCATAATAATAACTCATGTCCGGATATTTTACCGTTATCTTATAAGAACCGTCCTTTTCCGGAACAAAGCTTCCCGCCAGCATTTTCCCTTCGGTAACGGCAGCCGTACCGGCTGTGAGACTCCCCACAGGATCCATGGAAATCTTATAAGTCCTTCCATAACTTTCGATGCTGTTATCGCTCAGCGCTCCTTTAATAATATAGTTCTGCCCTTCCTCAAGATAATAGACGTAACCACGTACATTATGATAATAATAATAATAATTTTCTGACGAAAATACGCTGCTGACACTGTTTCCCATGGAATCATAAAGGGAACCATTTATATAGCAATTGTTTCTGCTGCCGTCAGCCAGGCTGAGGGAAAACACATAATACCCCGAATCCGGCGCAGAAAATCTGTAATATACGGCATTCGACAGCCTGCTCTCTGCCGACTGCCCGCCAAGCTCAGGCATATCCGCCGGATCCGTCACTTTTACAGTATATGTCTCTTCCCAGTTTTTATAAACTGCCGTAACCTGATATTCTCCATTTACCAGCTTATTGTCTTTTTTCCTGACATTATGCGTGATATTAATATACCCGTCGCGGAAGCCGGTATTATAATATCCGCCAACGAGTTCCGTTCCTCCGTCCGAATAAGTCACATTCCAGACAAGTCCCTTTGCCGTTACGTTTGTATCAAACCCTCCGTAATACGTCGTCTGCATGGGGCTGATCATCTCAACCGCTGTGACGGCCCGGTCCACATATTCGATACCAACCTCAAAATATCCTGTGACATTCTCATAACACATCTGCGCCGTGAAATAATAAGTCTTTCCCGCCGTAAGAACACATTCCAGACCGAAATTGGAATCCGCAGTCGACTTGTCATCATTCTCATCCACCGCTTCCCCGTCCGGATCCTCATACATCCTTGCCAGTGTATCAAAATCTCCTTGCGACGCAAACCTGTAAATTCCGTCCATGGCCGGAGTGAACGCAAACCATTTCACTTCGCCCTTTTCCGCAATGCGAACGCCCTCTGTCTTATTCAGCTCCAGCGCTGTATATCCAGTGTCCGGAATCTCCTCTTCCGAATCCGATTCCGTTTCGGTATCGCTTTCTTCCGTAATATCAGACTCGTTCTCTGATTCCTCTCCGTTTGCCGCAGATTCTTCTTCCGCCAGATCACCTTCCCCTGCGTCTTCATCTTCAGAAAGAAGCAGCGTTTCCTCCGCCAGGTCCGCTGACATTTCTGATGTATCTTCCGGCAGAATTTCCATATTTACACTTTCCGGAACTTCCGTCATCTCCGTCTCTGCCGGTGCTTCCGCCGCCTCTGTCGCATTTTCTGTCTCTGCGGAAGTTTCTGCCGTCTCCGCCACATTTTCCGTCTCTGCCGGTGCTTCCGCCGTTTCTGTCACATTTTCTGTCTCTGCGGAAGTTTCTGCCGTCTCCGTCACATTTTCCGTCTCTGCCGGTGCTTCCGCCGTCTCTGTCGTATTTTCTGTCTCTGCGGAAGTTTCTGCCGTCTCCGTCGCATTTTCCGTCTCTGCCGGTGCTTCCGCCGTTTCTGTCACATTTTCTGTCTCTGCGGAAGTTTCCGCCGTCTCCGTCGCATTTTCCGTCTCTGCCGGTGCTTCCGTTATTTCTTCTTCACTGTCTGTCTGCGCCGCATTTTCCATATACGAAAACAAGACCTCGAACATTCCTGTCGCGGCCTCATCGCATAGCGATACTGCATAATAATAGTCTTCGCCTGACTCAAGCGCATATTCAAGTGAAAAACCGGTCTTATCACCTGACAATCCGTCAACTTCACTGTCAGATGCCTCCGCAAGTTTCTCTCCTTCCGGCTCATCGTACAGTTCTGCGCAAATCCCGGCCTGACCATCCGAAAACAGGCCGTACATTCCTGCGGCATCCGGAACATACCGGAACCATTTCTTCCCGCCTGCCTCACTGATCCGGGCTGCCACTGTCTCACCTGGCCGCAGATCCAGGAACTCCTCCGTCCCTGTATCCTGTTCCACCTCAGAGATCGATTCGATCACAAGTTCTGAATCCCCCGCTATCTGAGCCGGATCCTGATCATCAGAACTTTCCTCTTTCGAAACAGCCGCTTTCTCCAAAATAAGTTCTTCCCCGGAAGGCTCTTCCGCCACGGCAAGATCTTCTCCGGCAGCATCCGATACTTCAGCACCAGATTCCTCGGCATCCACCTCGGTAATTACCGATTCTTCAATAATAGAGGAATCTTCACTTGCTGACGCAGTCCAGATTTGTCCCCCAGGACTTGTCAGTACCATAGACGCACTGAGAAGACCTGCGAGCCATCGCTGCCACCACTTCGCATGTTTCATACTCTGTATCCTCCTCACATAAAATAATATTAAGAAACAAAGGGCACTATAAAGGAATACCATACCCCTTGTTTTTCTGATTATACCATATCAGTAATTTTTTTACAATATTATATCAACTATAAATAAGCAAATTTAAAAAAATGATGTTACTTTTCCTTGAATTTTTCAGCCTTCTCCCGGGCCTGGTACAGCACCTCCCCACCCGGAGCCGTGCATATACATATACATACACATACGCATGCTTCCCGTTTACTTTCGCGTTCGTGCAGTCGGCATGCATCACCGGGCAGAGCAGCAGACGGGAGAACACTTCCCCCGCTCCTTTTCCGTCTCCCCCGCGAATTCCCGGGAAAGACGGTTCACCACCCCTTTGGACTTGCACCACAGACTGAAAGCATGCCCGTCATACAAAAAAAACACCAACCAATTTTCATTGATCAGTGTTATCTGAGAGCGCGAGACGGGATTCGAACCCGCGACCCTCGCCTTGGCAAGGCGATACTCCACCTCTGAGCCACTCGCGCATATTTTTTATTTTTCATCTGCAACGATTTGTAGTCTACCACATACCCAGGAATATGTCAACAACTTTTTTCTGATTTTCCATATTTTTTACCCGTATCTCAGGTTTTCCAGCACCCTGCGGAGCATTTTTGTGTCACAGGAAAAATTTTCCTGTGACACAAAGAAGACAGCAGCCAAAGCTGCTGTCTTCCTGGAGAAGGTATTTCTCTAATGGGGTGTAGCAAAAACTATATAATGTATTGGGGGTTTTACGATATTTAGTATAACATCCTTTTCGAATTAAGTGTGCACAAACTTCACAAAAATGCATGTCCATTTTTGTGCATATTGCCATGGCAATCCTGCCGCCGCACAACTATCATCTGGTACAATTATGGATACAGGGCGGTACTAAGCCTCAAACAGCGCCTCAAACTCTTCCCGTCCAATTTTTTCCCGCTCAATCAGAAGCGCCGCGCCCGCATGGAGTACATTCATATGCGCAGAGATCAGTTCTTTCGCCCTCTCGTAGGATTCGTCGATAATACGCTTGATTTCCCGGTCGATCTGCGACGCTACTTCCTCGCCGTAGGATTTTGTGTGCGCGAGATCCCGGCCGATGAACACTTCGTCGTCGTCATTGCCGTAGCGGATCAGGCCGAGCCGCTCTGACATGCCGAACTGCGTCACCATCGCGCGCGCCATCTGCGTCGCCTGCTTGATATCCTGCGACGCGCCGGTCGTCACATCGCCGATGACCAGCTCTTCCGCCACGCGCCCGCCAAGGCTCACCACAATATGATTGAGCATCTTGCTCTTTGTGTTGAACATCTCGTCGCGCTCCGGCAGCGGCATCGTGTATCCTGCCGCGCCGCGCCCGGTCGGAATGATCGAGATCGTATGGACCGGCCCCACGCCTGGAAGGAGATGAAACAGGATCGCGTGCCCTGTCTCGTGGTAGGCCGTGATGCGTTTTTCCTCGTCGGAGATCACGCGGCTCTTCTTCTCCGCACCGATCCCCACTTTCACAAATGCCTGGTTGATGTCCTGCTGCCTGATATAGGAACGGGTCTGCCGCGCGGCTGTGATCGCGGCTTCATTCATCAGATTTTCGAGATCAGCTCCGGTAAATCCCGCAGTCGTCCGCGCCACTTCGGCCAGATCAACGTCCTCCGCGAGCGGTTTTCCTTTGGAATGGACTCTCAGGATCTCCTCTCTGCCGCGGATATCGGGACGGCCCACCGCCACCTGACGGTCAAAACGGCCCGGACGCAGAATCGCGGGGTCAAGGATATCCACGCGGTTGGTCGCCGCCATGACGATGATTCCCTCATTTACCCCGAAACCATCCATCTCCACGAGCAGCTGATTCAGCGTCTGCTCACGCTCGTCGTGGCCGCCGCCCATACCGGTGCCTCTGCGTCTCGCCACAGCGTCGATCTCATCGATAAATACGATACATGGCTGGTGTTTCTTGGCTTCCTCGAACAGGTCACGGACACGGGACGCGCCGACGCCGACGAACATTTCCACAAAATCCGATCCGGAGATACTGAAAAACGGAACGCCTGCCTCCCCTGCAACCGCCTTCGCGAGCAGGGTCTTTCCTGTTCCGGGAGGTCCCACAAGGATCACACCTTTCGGTATACGGGCGCCGACCTGAAGAAATTTTCCGGGCTCCTTGAGAAATGAAACAATCTCCTGCAGATCTTCTTTCTCTTCCTGAAGCCCTGCGACATCCTGAAATGTCACTTTTTTCGCGTCCGGCGAAATCATCCGCGCCCAGCTTCTGCCGAAATTCATCATCCTGGCGTTGCCGCCGCCTGCCTGACGGTTCATCAACATAAATATGGCGATCAGCACAACCGCCATAATGATCGAAGGCAGGACCGACGTAATCAGGCTCTCGCCCGCAGCCTCCCTGACATTGACCACCACATCATCGTATTTCTTTAAAAGTTTTTGTGCCTCCTTGACGTCGAGGACATTTACATTGTGCACCTGTCCGTCCGTCAGCAGGAGCCTCAGCGTCCCCAGCGGATATTCGCTTTCCGGCGTAATATCCACCCTGACGACCTGATTTTCCTCGAGGGCACTTTCAAATTCCTGCACTGTCCATACCTGGCTCGCCTCCAGACCGCCTCTGAACGTCGTCAGAAGCATCAGGATCATAAAAACGATCACCGCATAGAACCACAGCCCTCTGGCCTGCCTGTTCAATTTTCTGTTCTCCTTTCTGCGAAAGCCCTGCCGCAAATGTTTCTGTTACTCTTCTGTAAACTCGACAATTCCGATAAACGGAAGATTTCTGTATTTCTGCGCATAGTCAAGCCCGTATCCCACCACAAACTCATCCGGAATATTAAAACCGGTATAATCGGTCTCCACATCCGTCACCCGGCGGTCCGGCTTGTCAAGAAGCGTGCACAGACGAAGACTCGCCGGATTCCGCTTCTTCAGGATCTCAAGAAGATAGCTGAGCGTCCTTCCGGAATCCACAATATCCTCGATCACGAGCGCATGTTTTCCCTCCAGGGGCTCGTCCAGATCCTTTACGATCCTGACGACTCCGCTGGACTTTGTGTCGTTCCCGTAGCTGCTGACCGACATGAAATCCATCGTAACCGGAACTGTGATGCGCTTCGCCAGTTCACACATGAAAAAGATGCTTCCTTTGAGCACGCAGATCAGATGTACTTCTTTTCCCGCGTAATCCTCGCTGATCCTCTCCGCCAGTTCTGCAATTCTCGCGTTCACTTCCTGTTCCGGCAGAAAAATCCTGATTTTCTCTCTCACACTCATCCTCCTCTTCTTCTGTACATTGGTTGTCTGTTTGTTGCAGTTCACACTCCAGCTGGACTCAGCGTTGTTACGTCGTTACAGTTCACACCTCCCACTGGGCTCGAGATGATTTCCGGGCAGATTGCCTGGAAATCCCGAGGTCTGAGGCGCGAAATGCTGCGAAAGCAGCATTTCTGTGCATCGCGAAGCGTTGTTACGTTCACGACCTGCAAGGGAGTGAACAGTAACGTTACGTCCACAGCCCGTAATCCGGCTTCTGTTTTCTCATTCCAGTCGGCAGCCGGACTCAGCGTTGTTACGTCCACAGTCCGCAGGGAAGTGAACTCTGTTGCCGGTAATTTCACGGAGTGTGGCCGCATCCTGTCCGGACGCGCGTCCTGACTTCATGTCAGCGTGGGATACCGGTCCTTCTCCGCCCACCGCTGACGCTAAGCCTGCTGCCGGTTTTCCGGCGCCTGCGCCTGCCAGATCACCGTAATTTCCAGAACTGTCTCCGTCTCATCCGTCACTTTCGCCGCCTCGCTGATTCTGAAGCCGGGAAGCCAGAGCACATGAGAACCATCAGCAAAAAGCCAGAGACTGTCCCGCTCTTCTCTGGGAATCTTGCAGTCGATCATGTAATCTTTCAGCTTTTTTCTGCCGCCCTGGGCATTTACTGTCAGGTAATCCCCCGTTTTTCTTTTTCTGCAGCATACATTATTTTTTATTGTATCACACGCCAGCCATTTCGTACACTTTTTTTCTGACAAAATTTCAGGTGGATTTTGAACGCCATATCCTCCGTTTTTCATTTTTTCCGCGGCGAGAAGCCGCTCATCAAACAGTTTCCGCGGGATAGTCCGCGTGACCACCGTCATATCTCCGATCTCCATGCGCCCGTTCAAAGCCGGGAAATATTCCTCCGTGCTCTCTTTTCCGGCTGTTTTTTTGCTCTTCTCAAAAAGAATTATTCCGTCCCGCCGGCTTGCCGTGATCCCGCCCGGCAGATTCTGCCGTTTCCCGCAGGGCATCTCCGCCAGTTTTCTCAGCATTTCCACATGGACCTTCCCGACATCTTTCAGTCCCGCCCCGCCGGCACAGCGGCTGATACATTCACGCAGAAGTTCGCCCTGCACATAGTATTCTTCTTGCGCAAACAGGTTCAGTTTCAGAAAAATAATTCCCTGTTCTCTCCCGGCAGCCGCCCCGTCCGCAATGCAGCGCTCCGTCGCGCGTCTCACCTGCCCTTCGATATAGTTCTGCGCTTCCTGCAGCTGTTCCGCCGCCTCCGCAATATGCTCCCTGGCTTTCCTGTTTAAATACCGCTCAAGACAGGGAATCACTTCCAGGCGCAGACGGTTCCTCGTATACTCCACGTCAAAATTCGTCCGGTCCGTGCGCCAGTTCATCCCTCTGTCCCTGAGAATCTGCTCGATCCGCTCCCTGGAAGTAAACAGCAAAGGACGGATCATGTGTTCCCTCACCGGCCGGATCCCGCCCAGGCCTTTCAGAGCGCTCCCGCGGATCAGATTCCAGAGAACGGTCTCCGCCTGGTCATCCTCATTGTGCGCCACCGCGATCACATCCGCCCCCGTCTCCGCGCGCACCTGCTCAAAAACCTGATACCGGAGGATGCGCGCCGCCTCCTCCAGGGAAAAGCCCTGCTTCTTTGCTTCCCCCGGCGCGTCGACGTGCTCAACCCGACAGTCCACCCCCAGCTCTGCACACAGTTTTTGTACAAAATCCGCGTCTCCACAGCTTTCTTCTCCCCGGATCCCGTGCTCTACATGCACAACTGTCACCGTAAAAGGACATTCCCGCTGAAACTCCAGCAGCGCCATCAGCAGACAGACGGAATCCGCCCCGCCCGAGACTCCGGCCAGGACGTGCATCCCACTCTGTATCATGTTGTATTTTCTGATTGTTCCTATAATATTCTGCATAATCGTACCTGCCAAATTCACGTGGTTCCTACTTTGTTCCTCTGTTTCCAGGCGCGTGCCCTCCGCATACCGCGCCAGCCGGGCACATACAGACACGCGGCGGCGCGCTGCCTGTCCAAGCCAACGGTTCTCTTATTTGCTCCAGATCCCCCCGACCAGCACGGTCATGTCGTCGCCAGCCACCATCCTCTGCATCAGATACACCTTTTCTATCAGCCTTCTCGCAAATTCCCGCGCGTTCGGACACGATATCTTCCGGATCAGCTCCTTCATGGTTTCCTCACGTCCCGGTTCCGGCACCGCCTCAAGCACTCCATCCGTCATCATGATGATCGTGTCTCCCGATGCGAGCTCTCTGTGATGGCTCTCATAGTCCGACTGCCAGAGCATTCCGGTCGGGAAGGTATCCGAACGGATAACTTCAATCTCTTCTCCCCGTTTCAGAAAGGTCGCGGCGGCTCCTGATTTTATCAGATCACAGGTCGCGTGGTGCAGATCGACCATACAGAGATCGATCGTCGAAAATATCTGACTCTGGTCCTGGAGAAGCATACAGGAATTGATCATGCGAACCGCCGTCTCCTGCGGAAATCCAGCCTCGATAAACTGCTCCAGCAGTCCGATCACCTTCTCGCTCTCGCGATACGCATCCATCCCTGAACCCATACCGTCCGTCAGACTCATCACAACCTGGCCGTTCTCCTTTTGCAAAAAGGAAAAATTATCTCCCGAGACGACCTCCCCCGTCTTTGTTATGCCGGAAATGCCGCAGAGGAGCTGATACCTCGTATCCGGGACAAAATGAAAGGCGGAGCTCTCCCGCAGCACCGCGGCCTGGCAGTCTCTGGACGGGCACATCGGCTCCCCGCAGCACTCGGTAAGAACCTCGGCAATTGTTTTGGCGGACACGCATACATTCTGCACCGCCCGCAGCGTCATAAAAACCTCGGTCCTTCCTCCCGCACACCGAAAGACCCGGAAACTCTCCACCCGCACTTTCAGGTAATTCAGATTCCGGCGCAGTTTCCGCCAGACATCCTGGCGTTCCCCCGTAATCTCCTCAAAGCTGACCGCCGTCCGTTTCATCAGCTCTGCCGTCTGAAAAATCTGCTCTCCGACTGCCGTCCGCAGTTCAAGAAGGCGGTTGTTCCAGAGCAGTTCCCTTCTCGCCCTCAGGCAGCTCTGCATCAGAACCTCGGCAACCTCCCCGGCATGTCCGCACTGTTCATACATCTCCTGCACCATCTCTTCCGGAATTCCGTCCTGCTCCGTCTCCTTCGCCATCTCGTAGAACATCCTGCAGCTTATAAAATAATCGTTTCCCCAGCAGCGCGCCTCGCGGCCGCAGCGCCTGCACACCAGCTCTCTCGTCTCCTCAAAAACCGCCTGCAGGCCGTCGTCTCCCAGTTTCTCCTTCTGGCATGGCATGTCCTGAAACAGCCGCGCCAGCCCATAAAAGGCATCCGCATATTTGTTCAGCTGCTCCTGTTCCGGGAACAGAAGCATACCGCCTGTCGTTGTCCATCCTCTCATCCTGACCCCTCCCCAGACACGTACCATAGCTGCGGATCCCAAAGTCATGCCGCTGCCTGCCGCATGAACTTTTGATCCCGGCACTATTATATATGATCTGCCTCGCAGGTTTTGTCAGAATCAGGACGGAAATTTATTAAAAAGATATAGGGAACGACAAAACGATTTTCGTTTTGATCGTTCCCTGCGCCGAATTTGTGCCGCTCAGGCGGCATTTTTCCGCTTCAAATTCGTGCGCATCCCCCGGAGGGTTTATAGCAAACGGCAAAAATTTTTGTCGTTTGCTATAGAATTGAACTTCTGTGTCACAGGGCGAAATTTCCTGTGACACAAAACATGCCGCACCATGCGGTACGGCAGCAAATCCTTCAGTCCTCCACTTTAAAAATAACCTCGTCCTTATAAACCATTCCAAGCTTATCCCGGGCAATCTTTTCGATATACTCATCCGAATCTATATATTTTTGAAGGTCCTTGATCTCCCCCGCACGAACCTTCTCATCCTTGATCGCCTGCTCGAGCTCCGCTTTCCGAACTTCGTAGTTGTCATTTTTCCTGATCAGCTTCTGACTCTGAATCTGAAGCACGATCAAAAGCAGTAAAACGACTATGGTGATTCCCATCATACACCGGCGATTGCTCCTGCGAACACGCTTTCCTTTGCTTCGAATCATTTCTCATACCCCTTATTTCTATTTGTGCCCATTGACCTGTCTGTACCTGTGACCGTCCCCCTTTCTCCCCTCGATCCCTGTTTCTCTCATTTTATACTTTTTTTTCTATAATTTCAATTCTTTTCTCGATTTTTTTATGCGCAATCGAACGACAAAATACTACATTTTCCACAAATAATCCCACAGCAGCAAATCAAAAAGTCTGTGTTTCGTGTTACGTGCCCTTCCTGCCAGCTGTTCCCGGTATCCGTTCCTGCCTCCTGCCGGCTGTTTTTCTCTGCATTTTCTCCGAAACCCTGCCGGTTATTCCCCGGGCTCCCCTTTTCGCTTTTCTTCGCGTCTTCCCTGTGATCTTCCCAGTCATTCTCCGCACCTTCTCTGCTGCTTTTCCCAAGATTCTTCCGACCGCTCTTCTCACCTTTCCTGCCGCTCTTCTCAGGATTCCTCCGACCGCTCTTCGCACCTTCCCGGCTGCTTTCCTCAGAACTCCTCCAACCACTCTTCGCACTTTCCCAGCCGCTTTCCCGATCATTTTTACCGCCGTCCGGATCCCTCCAAGAATCCCTGTCACAACCCGCAGGACAAGATGGCCAAACAGGTTCCGGTAAAGAATCACGCCCAAAGCCGCGCCCACAACGACATAGCCGCGTATAACGCCGTCTGTCTCCTGAAAAAGCAGGCAGAAAGTAAGGAAACCTGCAGCTATCCAGAACAGAAAATCTTCCGCCGAGACCGCCGCCAGGCTGTGCGCGAACACTCTGCGCAGGGCACGGAGCAGATCATACACCAGCGCAAGCAGAGCCCCGTGCAGGACCGCCGTCAGGAAAACCATGGTCTCCTGACGGATCACCTGACTCATCATTGAAACATCCTCTTCAAGAAACTGCCTTTTGAGGATGGACCGCTCCCGGAATAGACCATACTGTCGATCGTCCCCTCCATATCGACCTCCCCCGTCTCAAGGGACAACCTGCTGATATGAAGGTCCTTTCCTTTCAGGGTAAGCATTCCGAGCGCTGTCTCAAGAAGGATTGCCGATTCGTCAAAAGAAACGACATCCATTACCCCCGTAACACTTCCCTGCTTTCTCTCTTTCCAAAGAATCTGATGCGGCTTTCCTGTTCTTGTTTCTTCCATATAAATGCGCTCCGCTCCGGAATCCCCTGTTTTTACAGTTTATGCGCAGCGCCGCCCGATTATGCAGAGGATCCGATGCACAGAACTGACACTTTCGTGGCATTTTCCTCGCATTTTATGCGGAAATCACCTCGAATTCCGTGGAGACGTGAACTGCAGCGATCAGCTCTCTCCCGACACGGGTTCAAAGGTAATCTGCAAATCCTGACCTGTGTTTTCCCGCCGTCCGCAGAAGCAGGCATCTCCCAGTCACAATCGGCTGCTACAGATAACGGTACATCTCCGCCGCAGCCTCTTTCCTCACGGTCTCCTGCACATCCAGAATTTCGACCTTCACGGTCCGGCTTCCGAACTGAATCTCCAGAATATCTCCCTGCTTCACAGCCGCCGACGCTTTCGCCGGCTTTCCATTGAGCAGAACTCTGCCCGCGTCGCAGGCCTCATTTGCCACGGTTCTCCTCTTAATCAGGCGGGATACTTTCAGATATTTATCAAGACGCATGTTACACCTCCACTGTATAACCAAGGGCAGGCGCCTGCTCCAGTCATGGAAGCGTTCCGGCACCTGCCCGCACCCGGTCTCCCGGTCATATCAATTTCACGATACTTTTATTTTTCGTTCATCATGTCCTTCAGGGCTTTCCCTGCCTTGAACTTCGGCGTCCTGGAAGCGGCAATTGTCATCGCCTCGCCGGTCTGCGGATTCCTTCCTTCTCTGGAAGCACGCTCAGATACCTCGAAAGTGCCAAAACCAACAAGCTGCACCTTGTCTCCCTTCTTAAGCTCTTCCGCGATCACATCCGTAAAAGCCTTCAGGGCCTTTTCTGCATCTTTCTTTGATAATTCTGTCTTCTCTGCAACTGCAGCTATTAATTCTGCCTTGTTCATTTTAATTCCTCCTGTGAATTGTTCTCATATACCGGACAGCATCTGCAAATCCGAAAATGCTACTGCTCACTCCAATAACCCGAAGGCTCCGCTGCTTCCCGCAGGATAAGAGTTTTGTCTTTGTTTTCCGCCACAATATTCACCATACATCCGCACGGCATGTCCGCCTGGTTCATTATCCGCGCAGATCCCGGCACGTTCATTTAACGACCCGTCAAAAGCCCCGTTACTATTTATATAATGATATGCCCTGTTTGTCAAGAAAATTTCCCTTGCAGACCTGTCCCTAAACAAGGATGAATATTACAGCATTTCATTAATCATAGCCAGAACCTGTTCGCCGAGCGCAGCTGATTTCGCATCCGCATCCGCAAGGGATGTTCCCTTGATTCCATAGTAAAATTTAACCTTCGGCTCTGTTCCAGACGGACGCACACACAGCCACGCATCGTCGGTGAGATCATAGTAAAGCACGTTTGATTTCGGAAGCCCGGTCGGCTTCACCGCTCCCGTCGCAACGTCCACGATCGTGTCCGCCTTGTAGTCGCGCGCGGAAGTCACCTTATAGCCGCCGATCTCCTTCGGCGGATTTTTGCGCAGCGTCTCAAGAATTTCCTGAATCTTCTGGAGTCCTTCAATCCCCTTCAGCGTGATGGACTTGATATCATCCTTGTAGTAACCATAGCGCTCGTACAGCTCGATCATCGCATCCCAGAGTGTCTTTCCCTGCGATTTGTAGAATGCCGCCGCCTCAGCAAGCGCCATCGTGGCGACAATCGCGTCCTTATCTCTCGCGTGGGTGCCGATCAGGCAGCCGTAGCTCTCTTCAAATCCGAAAAGATAGGTTCCTTTGCCGCTCTGCTCGAAACCGAGAATCTGCTGTCCGATGTACTTGAAGCCGGTCAGAACCTCGATCAGCTTTGTCCCGTAATATTTTGCGATCGCGTCCGCCATATTTGTCGTGACGATCGTCTTGATCAGGACGCCGTCCTCCGGAAGGCCCTTCACAGCCTTCGTCTGGCCGATCTCATAGTCCGCGAGCAGACAGCCGGACATATTTCCGGTCAGGGAATGGTACTCGCCGGTCTGAGAATCCTTCACATAGACGCCGAGACGGTCTGCGTCCGGGTCGGTCGCGAGAACCAGATCCGCGTCCACTTCCTTCGCGAGCTTCAGGCCAAGCGCGAACGCCTCCTTTGCCTCCGGATTCGGATAGCTTACGGTCGGGAAATCGCCGTCCGGCAGTTCCTGCTCCTTCACAACATAGACATGCTCGAAACCAAGTTCTTTCAGCACACGTCTCACCGGAAGATTGCCCGTGCCGTGCAGCGGCGTGTAGACGATCTTGAGGTTGGCGCTCTCCGCCTTGATCACTTCCGGATGAAGCACCAGCTTCTTCAGGCCGTTGATGAACGCATCGTCGATCTTCTGGCCGATCACTTCATACAGCCCTGCCGCAATCGCCGCTTCCTTATCCATCGTCTTCGCGGAGGTATAGTCCGGCACTTTGTTCACTTCCGCCATGATTCCCGTGTCATGCGGCGGCGTGATCTGAGCGCCGTCTTCCCAGTATACCTTGTATCCGTTGTACTCTGACGGATTGTGACTCGCGGTAATATTGATGCCGGCCACGCAGCCAAGCGTACGAACCGCAAAGGAGAGCTCCGGCGTCGGACGCAGGGAATCAAACACATAAGCCTTGATCCCGTTCGCCGCCAGGCAGAGAGCCGAAAAATCAGCAAATTCCGGGGACATATGTCTCGAGTCGTAAGCAATCGCCACACCCTGCGCCTGCTTTCCAACGCCCAGAATATAGTTCGCAAGGCCCTGTGTCGCCTTCTGGACCACATACTGATTCATGCGGTTCGTGCCGGCGCCGATCACGCCCCTCAGCCCTGCCGTACCGAACTCAAGGCTTGTATAAAAACGATCCCTGATCTCGTCCTCGTTGTCCGCGATCGCCTTCAGCTCGTTTTTCGTCTCTTCATCAAAATATGGATTTGACAGCCACTCTTCATACGCTTTTCTGTAATCTTCCATTTTAAATTCCTCCTGGTATTTTCCTAAAATCTCTCCGGAACCTGCCGTTCTGCCGCCGCTCACTCCCCTGCGCAGCCGTGACCGGCAATTTCGCTCTTCTCACGGGAGACGCAGTCAGCAGCCGGAAAGTGAGCCGTTCTTTCTCTCTCTGAAAAATGTCTCACTCCCCTCATGGGAGGCGCAGTCGGCAGCGCCGTTCTGTCCTCTGGTCCGCCGGATGAAAGCCTGCAGATGCCGTACCCTGCGGCAGACCTCAATGTACCTATTATATCTCCAAAAGCAGTAAAAGGGAACCTCTTTTTCTCTATTTTTCCAGAAAGACCCGGGGCTCGGGATTTCTTTATCGCAGAGCGTTGTTGCTGGTCACGGAGTGGACAGTAACGCCTGTATCAAGAATTTATTTTATTCACGTTTATTTCATTGACATTTATTCGATATTCTCATATAATAAAAAAGAACAGCCGCCCACAAGGGGTTGGCCTCTTATGGATGATAGAAAACCACCCAACTCGTGCCAAAGTTTAGAGGGTGGTTTTCTATTCCTCAAAACATTAATGACTAATTATATAGATAAATGTCAGTAATGCCAGAAGAAAAATTCCGAACTGCATCAGATCATTAAAACTGAATCCGTTCTTCATTGGCATCACCCCCATCCTATGTAGAATAGAGGCCAACCACCCTGCAACACGACTGTTCCTTTTAAAATCATAACATATTAGATACATTATTGCAATATATAAATTTTCTCTGGTTTTATCGAGTGTTTCTTATATCTTTTGTTGCTTTATCGTAGTGCCTTCACAAACGCGTTCCGCGCCTCCTGTTGCCGGTTCTGTTGCTCCAGCTTGTCGAGGAACCGTCTCGAAATCCATGCCTTGTTGCTCTCCAGATAATAATTCGCCAGTTTGCGGAATTTCTCCGGATAGAGCATCTTCAGGTAGAGCAGGCGGCGCTCCTCCCCGGAGACCGGACGGATTCCCGTATACTGATCCAGCATCCGCATGCCGAGCCGCGGATTCCACTCATGTTTCTCCAACACCTTACGGACAAACCGGTACAGATCATTGATCTGCAGGCCATATCTGCAGTGTTCAAACCCGGTCGTCGCCGTCTCCTGCCCGGCCAGAAGTACATGATGCTGGTCGTAATCCCCATGGCAGACCGTCCCGTTCTCCTTCGCGCTCTGTACAAGACGTTCACATCCATTCTGTTCCAGACGGCGCTGCACCTCCGCGGCCTGTTCGAAATACATTGAAAAACTGTTCTGAAACAGGCGTTCAAACGCACATTTATCCTTTCTTCTGCGGACAAAGGAAATCACTTTTTTCAGCTCGATATTCCTCGCCCGGACTTCCGTCAGCGGATCAGGCGCCGTGAAACTTTCCATAAATTCACATTCTTCCTTCGCGTGCATGACGCGGTGAATCTTCGCCAGATTCCGCACCGCGGCAAAAATCTCCGCCTCGCTGGAGGGATCACACTCGCGCCCCGGATACCATTCCTTCACCACATATTTCTGTCCGTCCCAGTCGGCGGATACCAGATTTCCTTCTTTATTCGGCAAAATTACATCGACATTGCGGTACCCGCCGCTGCGCATTTTCCCCATCACACAATTCTGGAACTGTGCCCGCCTTTCCGAACTTTCATAGTCACAAAAAATCCGCAGACCCTGTGTCGTCTCCAATATGTACGCGCCGCGGCCCCGCCGCATGCTGACAACCTCCAGCTCATACTGCTCCAATACCCTCAACGCTCTGTCATTCATCGCCATTCCCCCATTTCTGTTGTGAAAGCCGCAGAGGCTTTCCTGTCTGACGTTATCCGGTGCGGAACCAGGCTTTGGGACTTGCTCATGGGCCCCGGCAGAACTCGAATCTGCTCTCCACAGATGTCCTGTATGTTTTGTCCATATCCGTCACATCAGACACGCTCTAACTTATGAAAAAATGGCGGTAATTATTCCTTTTAACATTGGGGGCAAAAATTCTTTTCCTCTTCGGATGAAATCCCGGAGACATTTTGACAAACTTCCCTCACATCCAAACTCAATCCTTGAAAAAATTCCGGATGAAGACCGGCAGTTCCCGCACCGTCTCACAGATGGCGGCGGCTCCGGCGGCCTCCAGCTCCCCGCGGGAACCGTACCCGTACAGAACACCGATACAGGGAATTTTGTTGGCAGCGGCCCCATTGACATCCTGGTCGCGGTCCCCGACCATCACGATCCTGTCCCGCGCCGGGTCAAGCTCCAGCGTATCCAGCACATAGCGGATCACATCGGCCTTCGCGTTCCGCTTCTCGTCGAGGCTGCTTCCACCAATAAACCGAAAATACTGCGCAATCTGAAAATGTTCCATAATGCGCACCGAAAATACCTCCGGTTTCGAGGTCGTCACGATGAGCTCATAACCTTCCTGGCACAGTTCTTCCAGAACCTCAGGAATCCCATCATAAACCCGGTTCTCAAACATTCCCCGGTCCACAAAATACTCCCGGTAAAACTTCACGCATTCCTCCGCTTCCTCCAGAGAGAAATTGTAATACTTCATAAAAGAATCCCGCAGAGGCGGTCCCACAAAAGCTGAGAGCTTCTTCCGGTCGTTCTCCTCGATTCCCTTTTTCCTCAGCGCGTACATCACGGAATTGATGATCCCGTCGCCCGATTCTGTCAGTGTCCCGTCAAGATCCCAAAAAATATATCTGGCCGTTCCGGTTTGTGTATTCATCCGCTTATCCTCCTGTCTATTCATTGTTTCCAGCCACAACCTGCATAAAAGGATGCTGGTTCCAAAAAGTATTTTATCTCCATGATACCACGAATTGCTCCGGATTTCATACTCTTTGCCCTCGATATAGCAGATTCCCTGTTACTGTTCACATCCCCACTGAGCTCGAGGTGATTTCCGCACATTTTGTGCGGAAATCCCGAGGTCTGAGGCGCGAAATGCCACGAAAGTGGCATTTCTGTGCATCGCGGAGCGTTGTTGCTGATCACGGAGTGAACAGTAACGATTCTCTGCCATATCCTGCCCGGCAGCTGTCTCAAATTCAGAGTCAATGTAAATCTGTCTCCACAAAACACCTCAAATGCGTTCACACAGACAATGTAAAACAGGGGCTTGATTTCTCTCGCCCCTGAGTATATATCAAAGAAAGGACGATTATCAGATGCAAAATCTGATGCCCTCTGTGTTTGTCTTAGAAATAGCATCCAACTGGGGAGCGGATGCTATTTCTTTCTATCTATGTATGACAACGCCGCAAAGATTACAAGTAAAAATATCATATATTAATCTATACGTCAATCACGTAATATCATTGATTTTCCCATTTTATATGCACAGGGCAGTACTAATGTCTCATTAAGATTCCAATACGAATGATAACTGGCATGATCAATTATTCAAAAACTGGCACTTTTCAAAATACCATTCTCTCTGTATGATAACCGCTAAAACATTCCTGCGCGTTCTGCGCATTATTACCACCGCAAAGAAAAGGGCGCCGGGTCTGCAGTGCCGTTTAAGAACGGGCAGGATCTGAATCCGCACCCTGCATAACAGGCATGCGATGGCTCGTCCCAGCCTTCGCGCAGACAAATCAGGAATTTCAGGAGGGGATTTTCATGAAGCCCGATCACAATCACCAGAAGAAAATAGCTGTCATCAACGACTTCACCGGTTTTGGCCGCTGCTCAATCGCGGCTGCGCTGCCGGTCATCTCCGCGATGAAAATCCAGTGCTGTCCGCTGCCGACTTCTATTTTTTCCAATCACACAGGTTTTGAGAGCTTTTTCTTTGAGGATTACACGACCCGCATGCAGCGGTATGCCGATGAATGGAAAAAGCTTGGCCTCACGTTTCGCGGAATCAGCAGCGGTTTCCTCGGCTCAAAGGAACAGATTGAGATCGTCATCCGCTTTTTTCAGGAATTCCGGACGGAGGATACCATTATCATCGTGGACCCGGTGATGGGCGATTATGGAAAACCTTATCCGACCTACACCGCACAGATGTGCACGGAAATGAAGCGGCTTGTCACTTACGCCGATATCCTGACACCAAACCTGACGGAAGCCTGTATCCTGACCGACACGCCATACCATGAAGGACACTGGCGGATGAAGGAAATTATCGCGCTCGCCGAAAAGCTCTGCGCGATGGGCCCGGCAAAAGTGGTGATCACCGGAATTGTTCAGGGGGATTTCATCGCAAATTACTGTTATGAGAAAGAGTTTTCGGACACAAACGAATCCTCCAAAAGAGAACAACAGGACAGCGGAAAGGAAGTCTCCGGAACAGAACAATCAGACAGCCAGAAAGAAAATTTGAACCAGAAAAAAGAAACTCCCGGAAAAATCCGCCGCACACATAAAGTCGGAACTCAGCGCTCCGGCACAGGCGATATTTTTGCCGCGATCATCGCGGCGGACGCCGTCAATGGAGTAGATTTTCAGGATTCCGTGCGCAAAGCCTCGCTCTTTGTCAAGCGGTGCATCGAGAAATCAATCGAGATGGATCTGCCACTGACGGACGGCGTGTGCTTTGAGGAAGTGCTGCATACGCTGAAAGCGTGAACCAACAACCAGAGATAAAAGAAAGGAAGAATTTATAATATGAAGCACACTGCCATGACCATTTTATATGAAGTTCACGACAATCTGTATGTCAATCTGACCAACAAGTGCCCCTGCGCCTGCACCTTCTGTCTGCGCCAGACACGCGAGACCATGGAGGAATCCGGTCCGCTCTGGCTCGAACACACACCTTCTCTTGAGGAAGTCATCGCTGAATTTGAGAAATTTGATATGAATAAATACCGGGAGGTCGTCTTCTGCGGGTTCGGAGAACCGACAGAAGCCCTTGACGTGCTTCTCGCGACGGCACGCTATGTTAAAGAGCAGTTCAACAAACCGATCCGCATCAACACGAACGGCCTCGGCAATCTGGTCAACGGAAAAGACATCCTTCCGCTCTTTAAGGGGCTGATCGACACGCTCTCCATCAGTCTGAACACGCCGAACGCGGACCGCTATCATGAGCTTGTGCGCTCCCGTTTCGGAGAGCAGTCCTTTGACGCGATGCTTTCCTTCGCGCGAGATGCTGTAAACTATGTGCCGGAGGTCGTGATGACGACCGTCGCGACCACCCTCACTGCTGAGGAGGAAGATCAGTGCCGTCAGATTTGTGAGGAGCTCGGTGTACGGTACCGGATCCGGCCGTGGGAGGACTGAAAAACAGCCCGAGTGTCTAAGCATCCGGCCTCTAAACCGGATGCTGTTTTTTCCGGCGTCTCTGTATACCGACATTTTCCTGACGATATGACGACAGATGGTCGTCCATGCTCCATATCATGACAGTTCCAAGAGATGGCACTTCCTGTATGTACTCTTCATATGCATATATGATCGTCATATCGCCAATTCCAATATTCCAAGCTGTAAATTTCTCCATATTTTCAGCCAGATATTTTATTTCTTCTTTCTTCAACCCATTTCCGTATAATTTCCATGGAGCCTGAGAATTCGCTGTTTTCTCCAGATACTCTTTGAATTTTAACGTTATTGTACGTCTGACATGCCCATCTGAAATATGAGCTATATGATTTCCCGTCTCGATGATTGTGGCAATCGGCATAATCAGCGTATCTCCCATTTTCAATACTTCTGCCCATTCCCGCTTTACTTTCTCCTTATCTGAACATTTTCCCGGCACTTCAAGCAAATTCAGCATTATAGAAGTGTCAATAAATCTGACATTCATATCTGTACCCCCAGCCATGAGTAATCCGGTTCTTCTTTTTCCTCCTTAATTGCCGCGACAAGACGGTCATCAACCATCGCATCCCCAAGTCCTCCGGCAGCAAGAATTCCGGCAAAATCATCTATATCAATAAATTGTATAAATTTGCTTGTACCTTTTTCTTTTTCACGATAAACAACCGAAACCCCTGTCAATTGTTCTTTCCTGTACTGATTCATCAGCATGGCATTATGAGTCGTTATCAGGACATCAATATTTCTGGCCTTTCCAATCTCATATAAATTTTTAATCAGTTTATGAACCCTTCCCGGATGTATCCCATTATCGACCTCTTCCATAATAATCAGACTTCCCGGAGCACTTGCCAGAACCGCCGTAATCACAGCCATACAGCGCAGAGTTCCATCAGAAAGTTTTCTGGCATCTACAAATTCTGTGGAGTTTATATATTTTTCCTTCAGTGCAAATATCACATCACCAATTTTCGTCTCAATGAATTCAATATCAGAAACTTCATTTTCCGGAAGATCTTTTATTATCTCAAGTAATTGTCTCTTTTTAAATTCATCACCGCACATATGTTTCATAACAGATGACAGATTCTCACAGTTCATCCGCAGTTCAAAATCAGATATTCTCGTATAGTCACGCATATACTGTACAACAGGATCAAGCACAATAATACTTCTCAAGGCATCTGTAACTGCCTGAATATAGGAAATATTCATTTTTCCTTCTTCCGTATCCTGCGGCATCCGAACCAGCATCTGAGGAAGAATCGCTGATGTTCTGACACAGACCAGATCTGGATTTTTCCCCCTCTTCCCATTCGTATATTCAACTTTTATATCTGCTCCACCTGATTTTACAGCTTTACTTTTAAATACTTTATTTATTTTAGGAGAAGTCTTGTCCGGAGGCATCCGGTACAGAGCTTCTTCCTCAATATAAATTCTGCTGTTTACATTAATTTTAACTTCATAGAGCAAATCTGTCTGATCATCAAAAAAAACAAGACATCCCAGTTTGAAAGCATTTGTCCTGAACCTGGGACAGCTTTTACTTCCTCCTCTCACAGTTCCAGTCATACTTTTCGTTCCGTCAAGAATTACGCTTAGTTCAATTCCGGTCGCTATCTCTGAGAGGATTCTGATTCCCTCGATCGCATTACTTTTTCCGGATGCATTTGTCCCAATCAAAGTAGTAAGATTTTCTATATTCAATTCCGCTTTCTCAAAGCTTTTAAAGTTCTCAAATGTAAAACATTTTATCATTTTTACAATCCCCACGCTGTATGAATAATCATTATCTATTTTTCGATATTATGATTAATATAATACATTATCCTGACAGTTTCAACATAAAAAATCGGAGCAAAGAATGTGCCTTTGGCACATTCTCGCGCCGAGCGCGGCTGCGAAAGCAGCATTTTCCATGCACGCGCTCGTGCGCATCCGCCGGAGGCTTTTTGTGTCACAGGACGAAATTTCCTGTGACACAAAAAAAGATACGGATGACACAGCCGGGAAAATGCCGCATCATCCATATCCTGTTAATCATTATCTGCTGTCTGTTTTCAGTTTTCTATCCTATAGAATTCAAAACTCGCAAGCGAGTTTTGCGCGCGGAATTCAGGTCTGCGTCAGCAGACATCTTCGGCTCCGAATCCCTGCGCTCTCCATTCTATTCCACATCCTGCAGCGCCGCCAGGTTCTCCTCGCCGGTACGGATCTTCACGACACGGTTCACGCCGTAAACAAAGATCTTTCCGTCTCCGATATGTCCTGTGTAGAGCGTCTTCTTGACGGTCTCGATCACGGTATCGACCGGGATATTTCCGACAATCACTTCCACCTTCACCTTAGGCAGCAGCGTCGCGTCCATCTCGACTCCACGGTACCGTTCGCCGGCACCTTTCTCGATGCCGCAGCCCATGACCTGCGTTACGGTCATACCGGTCACGCCGATCTTGTTCAGCGCATTCTTCAGCTTGTCGTAGCTTGAAAGCTTCGCGACGATGGATACCTTGTACATACCGGTCAGAACCGGCTCCGTCACTACGCTGACCGACGCGTCTCTCATTGCAGGAGTTGCGGCCTCGTAGCTGTCGATACCGAGGTTCGTGTTCTCGTTCACCTTCATTGTCATTGTATTGGAGATATCCATGATGCTGAATCCTGCATATGCGGATGGAAGTCCATGCTCGGTCGGGTCAAGTCCGACGATTTCCTCTTCCTCACTGACACGCAGTCCGACAAGCGCCCGGATCACCATAAACGCGATCGTGATCGTCACCAGCGTCCAGCCCGCGACTGCCGCAAAACCGATCAGCTGAAGCTTCAGCTGTGTAAATCCGCCGCCGTAGAACAGACCCTCACGGATTCCTGCCGTCGCAAAGGCCGGTGAGGAAGATGTCGCAAACAGGCCTACCGCGATCGTTCCCCAGATACCGTTAAAGCAATGAACCGCCACGGCGCCCACCGGGTCGTCAATACGCAGCACATTATCCAGGAACCATACACCGAATACCACAAGCAAACCGGAGACACATCCGATCGCGAGCGCTCCCACACAGTCCGTCACATCGCACGGAGCCGTGATTGCTACCAGTCCCGCGAGGGACGCGTTCAGACACATGGATACATCTGGCTTTCCATATTTCAGCCAGGTAAAAATCATACATACAACCGTCGCGACAGACGGAGCAATCGTTGTTGTCAGGAAAATGCTCGCGAGCTCATCGACATTCGTCGCGGCCGCGCCATTGAATCCATACCAGCCAAGCCACAGGATAAATACACCGAGGCAGCCAAGCGGAAGGTTATGTCCCGGGAATGCGTTGACTTTTATAACTTTTCCGGATTCGTCTCTCTCAAATTTTCCGATACGCGGTCCAAGCATCTTCGCGCCGACCAGCGCCGAGATACCGCCGACCATATGGATTGCCGTGGAGCCTGCGTAATCGTGGAAGCCCATCTGTGACAGCCAGCCGCCGCCCCAGATCCAGTGCGCCTCGATCGGATAGATCAGCGCGGAGATCACTGCGGAATAGATACAGTAGGACAGGAATTTCGTTCTCTCTGCCATCGCTCCGGAGACGATCGTCGCCGTCGTCGCGCAGAACACAAGGTTGAACACGAATCCCGACCAGTCAAAGTCCGCGTAATTCGTCAGTATATCAAAGCCCGGTTTTCCGATCAGTCCCATCATGTCCTCGCCGAGCAAGAGCGAGAATCCGATCAGGATAAACATCACAGTTCCGATACAGAAATCCATCAGATTTTTCATTAATATGTTGCCGGTGTTCTTGGCTCTCGTAAATCCTGCCTCCACCATGGCGAACCCGGCCTGCATCCAGAATACCAGAGCGGCGCCGATCAGGAACCACACGCCGAAAAGCTGACTGTTCACAGCCTCAAAAATTTCATTCGTCATAATATTTTCCTCCTCTTTAAGACATTCCTAAAACGTAAGCGGCGCTGCATAGAATCTGATCAGAATTCCCGCAACGCCATTGTTCTAATATTCCGGAGTATTATATTGTTTTCTTTTATAAAAGCCGCAGATTGTTCCGCTCCTCTGGAGCTTTTGCAATCCCACATACATGCAGGTCTGCAGTTCTCTCCTGCATGGAACCGACCTTTATAAAAAGAAAAGACGCCGCAATGCGCACACCCTGCGCACCACAACGCCCTCGTTCGCCTATTATTATATAACTTTTCGGAAATTCGTCAATATTGCAAACTTTCCAAAATTTTAATTAATTTTATACAATTTTCGTCATTTTTCATATGCATCAAAGAGGCCGCATATATAAAAGAATCTGTTATAAAAATTTTTGTTGAATGCATATGGAAAGTGTGGTATAGTGATATCAGAAAAGGAAAGCACCCATTCCAAAATGGATGCTCCCAAGGTTTCAAATGTCCTTACGGACACTGCCTATCCTGTGGGTCGGACAGGATAGGCATTTTTACTTTCTCTTTCCCTTATAGAGAAAGGCGAGCAACGCTACAATTAAGCTGCCAAAGGCACACAACAAAGTTAATATGCCGATGAAAATCGAAATGATTTCAAAAGCTGTCATATAACGCCACCTCCCTTCCTATGTATTCCGGTAAGCCGGTCATTAAACGTCGGGAGGCTGCCACTACGCTTTGCTTCGGTTGATGCTAAACAAGCGTCCCCCGAACGCTTAGCGCCCTGTCATGGGTACTTTCCCGTGGCTTTCGCCACGTTACTAATATACCATTTCCAACATCACATTTCAACCATTTTCTATAATTTCGAATACATGCAAAGCAAACAGAGATGTGGTGTATTATTCACATGTGAATTTATTCGATATTACCCCAAAAGGTAATTGATATGCCAGACTGAACATTTTCCACCGTGTATAAAAAAGAATCCGGCAATAAACGAAAGGATTTTATTTATGAAAATGAAAAAACTCCCGGTAGGAATCGATAATTTTTCAAAACTGCGCGAGCAGGATTTTTATTACGCAGACAAAACCGGACTGATCAGGGATCTTCTGACAAACTGGAGCGAGGTGAGTCTTTTCACCCGGCCTCGCCGGTTTGGCAAAACGCTGAATATGGATATGCTGCGCTGTTTCTTTGGGATCGGTCAGAGCCGTTCTCTGTTCGACGGACTGCTGATCTCAAAGGATGAAGAATTGTGCCGGGAATATATGGGCAGATTCCCTGTGATCTTCGTTTCGCTGAAAGGGGTAAGCGGTGCTGATTTTGCGGCAGCACGGGAAATGCTGTGCACAGCGATCGGCATGGAGGCACAGAGATTTTCCTTTTTAAAGAACAGTCCGAATCTTGAGGACAGCCAGAAGGAACTGTACCGGCGTATGGTGGAAATCGGACCGGAAGGGTTTGCCATGTCAGATTCGATCCTGATCAGCAGTCTTCACCTTTTATCCGATCTTCTCTCTGCCCACTATGCACAAAAAGTCATCCTTCTTATTGATGAGTATGATGTACCGCTGGATAAAGCTTACAATGCCGGTTATTACGATGAGATGATCGTACTGATCCGCGGCCTGATGAACCAGGCGCTGAAATCCAATGAAAATCTCTTTTTTGCCGTTCTCACCGGCTGCCTCCAGGTATCAAAAGAAAGTATCTTTACCGGCCTTAATAACGTGAAAGTACACTCAATCATGGATGCTGCTTTTGATGAATATTTCGGCTTCACAGACGCCGAAGTGAAGGAGATGCTTGCCTTCTATGGCGTATCTGACCATTATGATTCTGTCCGGGAATGGTATGACGGCTACCGTTTTGGGAATCGGGAGGTTTACTGCCCGTGGGATGTGATCAACTACTGTTATGACCTCCGCATAAACCGGGACGCCAACCCGCAGCCATATTGGATCAACACAAGCGGCAACGACATTGTGCGAAAATTTATCCGCCGGATAAAAGGCCTGTCACAAAGGCGGGATATTGAGACATTGATTGAAGGCAGAACTGTCCAGAAAAAGATCCGCCCTGTTCTCACGTATTCCGAACTGGAAGATTCGATGGAAAACCTGTGGAGTGTTCTTTTTATGACCGGATATCTGACACAGCGCAAAGCCCCGGCGAGCGCAGATCACAGGATTCTGACTTTGTCAATACCAAATCAGGAGATCCGGACAATCTTTAAAGAACAGATTTACGAATGGTTTCATGACAGCGTCACGCGGGAGCCGCAGAAACTGGCGGAATTCTGCGCGTTGTTCCCAAAAGGAGACGCCGCTGGGATCGAAAAAATGTTCACCGTTCTCCTCTCAAAAACGATCAGCATCCGCGACACAAGCGTGAAAAAGTCGATGAAAGAAAATTTCTATCATAGCTATCTCCTCGGGTTGCTGCGTTACATGGATGACTGGGCGGTCACCTCAAACGCAGAGTCAGGCGACGGATACTGTGACATTATGATCGAGATTGAGGACAGCATGACAGGTATTATCATTGAAGTGAAATATGCGGAAAATGACCGGCTGGAGGAACAGTGCGCAAACGCGCTCCGGCAGATTGAAAAGAAGCACTATGAACAATTTTTAACCGAGGAAGGATATACGGTTATTCTGAAATACGGCATCGCCTGCTATAAGAAGAGATGCAGGGTTGTTCTCGCGAAACAGATACCGACGCAGTAAAACTTCTGTTCACACGTCGAGGAAAAAGATTGCGATTAACCGAGATTAATGCTATTATATAAAAAATCCATCTTTTCATAATATTCCAGAATCTGTTGATTCCGGTAAGTTTTGATTCCTGCTGAATATGCGAAAAAGGAGGGCATTCATTATGACAGAAAAAGAAAGACGAGATGTGAAAATGGCCACATTATACGAACTGCGGCTGATTTTTACAAATGGCGATAAAAAAGAATTTACAACTGAGGAAATTGTGGAACTGCTGGATAAAATAGCTTTGGCAAAAGATCAGGATTAGAAAACGGCTGTGCCTTTGGCACATTCTCGCGCCGAGCGCGGCTGCGAAAGCAGCATTTTCCATGCACGCGCTCGTGCGCATCCCGCCGGAGGCTTTTTGTGTCACAGGGCGAAATTTCTCCTGTGACATGAAAATTAGCTGCTGACGCAGCATGCGGGCCGCGCGGGCGAGCAGGAGGGAAAAGCCGCCCCTGCTCGATTTGCGGATTTCATTCATGAAGTTGTCTTCTTACACTTCCTCCGCGGAACCCTCCAGCCCATACGCCACCAGCGCGTCGCCTTCCAGCACGCTCATCCCTGAGGTATAGTAGATCACAGTCCCGTCCCCGACGGCATAGTATCTCTTCTTCATATTTCCAAAGAAATCGCCGAGCTCACCAAGCAGGTCACCTTTCTTCACGTTCTGGTTTTCGCAGACGGCCGGATACCAGACGCCGCGCATATCAGACTCAAGATATTCTGTTTCTTCAAATAATTTTTTTCTGTATTTTTTCCCCGTCAGCGGCTCCAGCAGATACATATCAAAATGATCCAGCAGAAGCTCCATACACTCCTGCACCTGCTGCACCCACTCCTCCCGTGTCAGGCCGCCATAGCCGCACTCGAGGATAAACCCTGGAATATCCATATAATTGGCCGCGTAGCCGTACTCTCCCACGAAGTTCGAGGACGCGATCAGGTACTTCACGTTCATTTTCTTCGCCGCTTCCAGCGCACAGTCTCTCACCTTCGGGGCCCGCGGGAAGAAAATGCAGGACGCAAGCGTCTCGCTCATGCCGCCTCCGTGAAGATCCGCGATGAAGTCCACCGTCGGAAATATTTCTTTCACAAACCAGGCCGCGATCTGCTGCCCGATTGTCCCGCTCTCGTTTCCCGGATAATCTGCGTTGAGGTTCACATGATCCTGCGGGATGAACCGCGGAACCTGCTGCCAGAAGCCAGCGGTATTTACGCAGTGCATCAGGATCACATTTCCCCGGAGTTTTCCTGGATCGATCTTTTTTGCCAGACGCATGGCCGCCGCGGTCCCGTTGTACTCTCCCGCGTGGATCTGTGCTGTGATCAGCAGCGTCATCCCCGCCCCTTCCTGCGCGCCGCAGATCAAGGTTGTCGGAATCTCATACTCCCTTCCGTTCGGGTGAAGCATGGCCTGCAGCTTCTCGCCTCTGTTCAGTTCATAACCGCATATCTTCCACATACTGTTGTTCTCCTTAACTTTTCAATTCAATCTCATGATACCAGAGACAAAGATCTGCACTCAGAACAGTTTAAATGAACACTGCCGTCTGCAAAAAGCAGGAAGTTTTCCCTGAATCCCCGGAAAATATCCACACCAAAGGGATATTTTTCCAAAAATGCGGGCATGAAAAATCCTGCATGCAGAAAGTATTCAAAACCAAGCGCGTCCTGCTTTTTGCGGTATCCGAAGATTTTTACATCGCACCCCTTACAGTCCCCGCCGGCTCTGCGCGTCCTCAAACGTGTAAGCAAGCGCCAGATCCTCCAGCATATCCAGGGTCGCATCCGGATTGTAGATTTTGCATACGTTCTGCAGATCCTCATAGTTGTACGCATTGATCGCGATGCTGGACGCCAGAGAATATTTCTCCATATAATCCCGCGCGTTGTCGGAGGTCCAGAATCCCTGCGTCAGCTGGAACGCTTTGCCGTCCTCGCGGAAATCTGCCGCATAACCGGTCACCGCATTATACATGGCGGCAAACGACGGTCCGATGATAGAACAGTATTTTCCGGTCAGATAGGAAAGATTCTTCTCGTTGTAAAGCTGCAGATTCCTCTCGTTGTAGCAGTCAATCAGGCCAAGCTGCGCGCCGCGGACCGTATTGTACATCTCGGAGATCGGAAGCACCGACATCACGACAGGATAGGCATCCTTCTCGTACTCTTCCTGCGCCGGAGTCAGGAATGCTTCAAAATCCAGATAACCCGGGCAGATGCAGACCGTCAGATCTCCGGCGGACGCATGCGTGATCTCCGGCGATACGGCCAGATCTTCCGATGTCTGATCGAAAGTGACGCCGTACGCCGCCTGCAGCGTATCCAGAATCCCTTCCGTACGTTCCTTGTGCATCTCATTTTCCATAGGTGCGCCGCCGCTTAAGATAAAATACTCATTTCCGGCCTGCTGATCCACGAAAAACTGTGCCATACCTGCGCCGGCCTGATATTCGATCTCACTTCCCGGACCTACGATACCCAGGAAATATTCATTATCCTCCACGGAAGCAAATGCCTCTTCAGAAACGCTTCCGGAAGCCATCATATAATACATTTCATTTTCGGCGCAGAGCTCCACCTCTGCGGCCAGGTCATAGCTGTTGAAAGAAAGAATCCCTTCCGCTCCCTCATCGCTGACCGTCTGAATAAACTCCATCTCTTCTTCAGCGCTCGTAATGCTGTTGGAATACAGAAACTCAACATCCGGGAAACATTCCTCAATATAATTTTTCAGATAATCACGAAAAGAAATCACTTCCTGATCCGTCACGCTGTATACCAGCACACCGATCTTGTGGATCTGCATATTCGCGCTGTCGATCGTTCCCTGCGCAAGGGCAGCCTGGCAGGAGGATATTCCCAGGCACAAAGCTGCCGCGCATATTGAAATCTTTAATCTGTTCATACTTTCGCTCCTTCAATTCAAGACTCTCTCTCGAGTCCTGGCACGGGATTTGGGTCTGCGTCAGCAGATATCATATTTCAAAACTCGCTTGCGAGTTTTGCGCGCGGGATTCGGGTCTGCGTCAGCAGACATTTTCGGCTCCGAATCCCTGCGCATCCTCGCGGAGCGTATATCAGATGGGGGATTGAATCCCGCCACTGATACGGACTTGTCACTCACCGCCTGAAGAGGCGGGAGTCATCCCCATCTGATATAAGTGACACGCCACCTGATGCTCTGGCCCCAGATCCGTAAGCAGCGCCCTCTGCTTTCTGCAGATTTCCATGCAGTGCTCGCAACGATCCTGGAACGGACATCCCGGCGGCACGTCAAGCGGGCTTGGCGCCTCGCTCTCGATGCTCTCGATCTTTTTGGAAAAATCCATATTGATGTCAAAGATTGCCCCCAGAAGCGCCTGGGTGTAGGGATGCTTCGCTTCACCGATCGCCTCTCCCGGCAGAACTTCCACAATATTCCCAAGGTACATGACCGCGATCTGATGAGCGAACGACTGGATCAGCCCCAGATCGTGCGCGATGAATCCGATGGAGATATTCTTTTTCTTCTGAAGATCCACAATCAGCTCAATGATCGTTTTCTGGACGGAAACATCAAGTGCGCAGGTCGCCTCGTCCATCACAATGATCTCCGGCTCGAGTGCGATCGCCCGCGCAATCGCGATACGCTGACGCTGTCCGCCGCTCATATTATGCGGATAGCGGTCGGCAAAATCACCTGGAAGATCCACCATCTCAAGATATTTTCGGGCAACCGCATCCTTCTCGCTTTTTTTGATGCGTTTGAAATTCAGAAGAGGCTCACAGATGATGTCGCGGATCTTCATCTTCGGATTGAAGGACGCGCCCGGATCCTGGAACACCATCTGGATGTTCTGGCGGTTCTGGCGCAGTTCTTCTCCTTTTAATTTTGTGATGTCTTTTCCCCGGTAGATGATCTCGCCTTCTGTCGGGGTATCCAGCGATACCAGAAAGCGCATAAACGTACTCTTTCCGCAACCGGACTCACCGACAAGTCCGAGCGTCTTTCCTTTGTACATTTTCAGATTGATGTCGTTGCACGCAGTCAGCACGCGGTTGTTGGAAGCCGGAAATCTGCGTGTCACATGCTTCGCTTCCAGGATCAGTTCTTTCTCATTCGACATAGCGCACACCTCCCACCGACGGAACCGCGTCAAGCAGCTTCTTTGTATACGGATTGACCGACTGGTGCAGCATATGCTCCCGGTCGCCTTCATCCTCTGTCTGGCCCATCTTCATGACAACAATATAATCCGACATATAGGCGGCGACGCCCAGATTATGCGTGACCACGATGATGCTGGTGCCGTACTCGTCCCTCAGTTCCATCATCTGGCGCACGATCTGCGCCTGCGTAGTGACGTCGAGCGCGCTGGTCGGCTCGTCTGCCAGCAGAAGCTTCGGCTGATATGTCATGCCCATCGCGATTCCGACTCTCTGGCGCATGCCGCCGGAAAGCTGGAACGGATAGCTCCGCATGATATTGTCGCCGCTGGGAAGGCGCATTTTCTCCAGCATTTCCACACCCTTGTTCCAGGCTGCCTTTTTCGAAATATTCTCGTGCGTGCGGATATATTCCACAAACGCCGCTCCGACCTTCTTAGTCGGATTCATCATGGCTCCGGAATCCTGGAAAATCATGGAGATGTCCGTGCCGCGAAGTTTTCTCCACTGCTCGGAGGTATTGCCGAGAAGGGATTTCCCCTCAAATAAGATATCTCCATCCGTCACTTTTCCTCCGCCGGCCAGAAGCCCCAGGACCGCGCGGATCACCGTGGTTTTTCCACTGCCGCTCTCGCCCACGATACTGCAGATCTGCCCCTTGCCCAGATTCAGGCTGAAATGTTTTACCGTCGGCACGTTTTTGTAGGATATTGTTACATCTTTTATCTCAAGCATAGCGTACCTCCCTATTCATTTCTCGGATCCAGAATATCGCGCAGGCTGTCGCCCAGCATGTTAAATACAACGACAACAATAAAAATCGCAAGACCGGGATAGATCATCAGCCACGGAGCCGCCTGGATATAGGCGCGGCCTTCGTTCAGCATCAGGCCCCATTCCGGCGCCGGAGCCTTTGCCCCGAATCCCAGGAATGAAAGACTGGACAGCTCCAGCATCATGGAACCGATATCGGTCGCCGCCGTGATCACCAGCGTGGTGATCGTGTTGGGAAGCATGTAGCGCAGCAGCATATACGGCGTTTTGGAGCCGGTGACAATAGCCGCCGCCACAAAATCTCTGTCCCTGATTTTCAGGACGAGGCTTCGCGCAAGTCTCGCATACTTTGTCCAGCTCACCAGGGAAAGCGCGATGATCGCATTTTTCACACTGGCTCCCAGAATACCCGCGACGGCGATCGCAAGCACCAGACCCGGGAACGCAATCATCATATCCGCGATTCTCATGATCACAACATCGACCCAGCCGCCGAAATAACCGGCCAGAATGCCAAGAAACGTCCCGACCACAAAGATAATGATCACGACCGTGAACGTAGCCGACAATGACGTGCGCGCGCCGTAGATCACGCGCGTAAAAATATCTCTTCCCAGCTTATCTGTGCCAAATATGTGATCGCCTCCCGGGGGTTGAAGTCCGAACAGGACATTGCCTTCTGTCGGATCCACGCCTCCCGTAACCTGCGGGGCAAAGATGGCCGCGAGCACAATGAGAATGGCAAGCAGGCTGAAAAAAGTAAATGTTTTATTTTTTAAAAAGAAATTCTGCTTTTTCATACCATCACCTCTTTAATCTCATTCGCGGATCTATATAGATGTAAGACAGGTCGACAATCAGATTGATCACCATGTAGATCACTGCCACCCAGAGAACGTAACCCTGGATCAGCGGATAATCGTATGCCGTGATCGCGGATACCGCGAGATTTCCCATTCCGGGATAGGAAAAGACAACTTCTACCACGGAAGTACCGCCAAGAAGCGATCCGATCGAAAGTCCCAGCATGGTGATCAGCGGAAGCAGCGAATTGGGGAATACGTTCGTCCACAGAATCTTCCATCTTTTAATGCCGCGGGCCGTCGCTCCGACCACATAGTCCTGATTCAGTTCCTCCAGCACGGCGGTTCTCACCTGTCTGGTGTATTTCGCAGACATGGCAATCGCCAGCGTGACAGAAGGCAGGATCATGCTCTTAAAATCACCGGCGGAACTGATTACCGGAAGCCAGTTTACCCGCACGCAGAAGACGAGCATCAGCATCAGGCCAACCCAGAAGTTCGGAAGCGACACGCCGAAAAACGTGATGCACCGGACCAGATAATCGATCGGCCCGTTCTTACAGACCGCGGAAAGCATTCCAAGCGGGATCGACACGATCAACATCAGGATCATGGAAAAGAGAGCCAGTTTCAGCGTCGGCCACAGCCTTGCCAGCAGAAGCGAGACCACCGGTTTTCCGTAAGCATAGGAATTACCGAAATCCCCGTGCAGACAGTTGGTCAGCCACCGCCCGTACTGTACGAAAAACGGATCGTTCAGGCCCATCTGCTCACGCACTTCGTTCAGTACTTCTTCTGAGGGGATAACTCCCGTCGCCGCGTACATGGTGCGCACCGGATCGCCCGGCGCCATGTAGGTCAGTAAAAAGGTCAGAAAGCTGATGCCGATCAGCACGACCAGCATCTGCAGCAGTCTGAGCCCCAGTTGCTTTTTTGACAAATTATTCATCTCCTCTCACAGGAAAGCCTGCAAAGAGCAGGGATATCTCCGGAGGATACCTTTAAGGTTCCTGCCAGAGACGCCCCGCTCTTTACAATGCCCGCAGCGCAGGCATAAAAGTTATTCTGCCGGTGTGATCTCCGTAGACAGCCAATAGTAATCCGCGGTGTGGATATGCGCGTTGCCTACATTCTTGGAGTAGATCATGGAGCTCTTATAATATCCGTCCACCAGAACGGCCGCATCGTCGATCAGGATCTGCTGCATGCGGGTGATGATCTCCACGCGCTTGTCCGCATCCAGTTCTTCCTGCAGCTCCTCATAGAGGGAATCATACTCATCATTGTGATATCTGCTGTAGTTTTCTCCCTTGCTGTACCAGTTGGCCAGGTAAGCCGTCGGATCTCCTGTGCCGACCGTAGTCCAGTTGTTATTGCTCAGATCGTACTCTCCAGGTGCAAGCTCCGCCCAGCATCCCTCGGAATCTGATTCGTTCTCATTGACGCCGATGCCGATCGCATCCAGGTACATATGGTGCGCCTGGGAGAACTCTTTCAGAAGACGGTTGTCATAGTAGCTGTATTTCAGGACAATGTTCTCTCCGTCCAGCTCGCGGATACCGTCGCCGTCCGTATCGACGATTCCCGCCTCATCCAGCATCGCGTTCGCGCCGTCCACGTCGTACGCGTACGGATTTGTTAAAGAATCATAGCCGTACTCCAGATTGGAAGGAAGCACGGAATATCCCGCGGTGTAGAGTCCGCCGACCAGAGGACTTGCGCAGATCGTCTCGCTGTCGATCGCCATCATGACCGCTTTTCTCACTGTATCGTTTCCAAGAGGTCCGTCAAAATTCACCCAGGAGAAACCGCAGCGCACGCCGGTTGCGATGTCGACCGTGTAATCCGGATTTTCCTGCAGCGCCTGGATATCCGCAACGTTCGTGATATTCTCAACCAGATCCACCTGACCGTTCTGCAACGCCATCGCCTTCGCGGTCGCATCTCCCATGTACAGAAGCTTTACTCCGTCATACGGAACTTTCTCTCTGTAATTCTCGTTCGCGACCAGATCATACCCTACTTCTTCCGTATAATTGGAAACCACATACGGACCGGTTCCGATTGCATGATGATCAAAATCCTCCGTGTCTGCGACGTCCAGGATACACATGGTCGGATGCGCCAGATTCTTGGAGAGATCGACATACGCCGTCTGTGTCACGATCGTGACCGTGTTTGTCGCGTCGTCCGCTGAAATCTCCGCCTCAAATTCCAAATATTTTTCCGGGTTGCTGGTGCCGTTCGGTCCCTCTTCCTTATCCCAGAGCAGGGACTCCATGACCTTGGTGGCCGTCAGATCGCAGCCGTCCGAGAACTTCAGACCGTCCTTGATCTTGATCGTCCAGGTTTTGTGGTCATCAGATACCTCGCAGCTTTCCGCCAGCCACGGTTCCACTTCCATGGAATCACTGAATTTGAACAGACACTCTCCGATACCATAACGCAGAGTATTCCATGACGCACTCTCCTGGAACAGCGGATTAATCACGCCCCCCGCGTAATTCTGACATCCAAAATTCAGTGTTCCTGCCGCCATGGATGAGGTTGCAAGCCCCATGGACAATACTGCCGCCGCCCCTGTCATAAGGGCAATTTTGCTCTTTTTCATTTCCTTTTCCTCCTTAGATATACAATCCTTTATATATTTTTTAAAATTACTTCCCTGTTTTTATTTTCCGGCCGCTGCCAGACTTATCTCAATCCATTTACCCCACTTTTTATTTTTTAGATCTTTTTCTGTAACGGTATAACACTCTGATTGAATTGATTACGCAGAGCACCGCCACGCCGGAATCCGCAAACACCGCGAACCACATACTCGCTCTTCCCATAAGGCCCAGCACCATGACCATCGCCTTGATGACCAGGGCAAACACCACGTTCTGCGTCGCGACGCGCGTGGAATCTCTCGCGATCTCCACAGAATCCGCGATCGACGTCAGGCTCGAATTCATGAAGACGACGTCCGCAGCCTCGATTGCCGCATCTGCGCCGCTTCCCATCGCGGCTCCGACATCCGCTCCCGCAAGCACCGGAGCATCGTTGATTCCGTCGCCGACGAACATGACCGCGCCGTTGCGGTTGCGGATCAGGATCAGTTCGTTGAGCTTATCCTGCGGCATCAGCTTCGCGTGCACCTCGTCGATGCCGGTTGCCCTTGCCACCGCCTGCGCACTTGCCTCTCCGTCGCCGGTCAGCATTGCCGTCTTGATGCCGATGCTCTTCAGCGCCTTGATCGCGTCCGGAGACTCTTCCTTGATCGTATCCGAGATCATCAGGTGCCCGATGAATTTTCCGTTCAAAGCGGTCAGCACCTCTGTCCCGTAGGAAGAATCGTCATATTCTGACAAGTTTATGTTAAATTCCGCCATCAGCTTCTTATTGCCGCACAACACCTCGCCGTCTTTCAGGATTGCACGGATGCCTCTTCCTGCCAGCTCTTCCACTTTCGACGGACGCTCGATCTGAATGCCCTTCTCTTTTGCATAAGAGATAATACTGTTTCCAATCGGATGCGTGGAATTCAGCTCGCAGGACGCGCTGTACGCAAGCAGCTGATCTTCCTCCATACCGTCCACCGGAACCACAAACTGCACTTCAAAATTTCCTTTTGTGATCGTACCGGTCTTGTCCATGACGACTGTCGTGATATTCTTGATCGCCTCCAGTGAGTTGCCTCCTTTAAACAGGATGCCCAGCTTCGACCCGGCTCCGATGCCGGAGAAGAAAGCCAGCGGCACGCTCAGCACCAGCGCGCACGGACAGCTGATGACCAGGAAGGTCAGCGCCGTGTAGATCCAGTAATCCCAGTTCCCTGTGAGAACTGACGGGATAATCGCGGTCAGCGCCGCCACAGCAACGACGATCGGCGTGTAAATCCTTGCAAATCTTGTGATAAAACGTTCCATCTGCGGTTTCGTCGCGGCCGCATTCTCTACGGAATCCAGAATCTTCGTGACCATGGACTCTTCCAGCAGCTTCTCCACACGGATCTTGATCAGACCCGAAGTGTTCACACAGCCCGACGTCACCTCATCGCCGTAGCCTGCTGCCACTGGCACCGGCTCGCCCGTCACAGGGGACGTATCGATCCGGCTCTCGCCTTCCACGATGACGCCGTCCAGCGGAATCCGATCGCCGGGGCGGACAAGCAGAATATCGCCGACCACGGCTGATTCCGCGTCGATCACCTTGATCTCATCCCCGATTACCAGGTTCACCACGTCGGGACGCATGTCGATCGCTCCCATGATCGCCTTACGGCTGTTCTCTACGGCCCGGTGCTCAAAATACTGGCCGATGCGGTAGAACAGGATCACGCCGATCGCCTCAAGATAATTCTGCGTAGCAAGCGCGCCAACCGTCGCGATTGTCATCAGGAAATTTTCATCGAAAATCCGGCCCTGCGTGAACGCCGCCATGATAATCTTTCCGGCCAGAACCAGATAAGCCACAATACATATGGCAATCATCAGCGGTGGGAAGCTCTCGCCACCGCTGCTCTCATGAATGACCTCCGCCGCCACAAACAGCACGGCGCCAAGGATAATACTGAGCAACTCCAGCTTCTCTTTCGGGATCGAAAATTTCTTTTTCCCCGCTTTTCCATGCTTCTCCTCGCTGGAAATGGTCGGGGCCGCGTTCGGAACCTTCCGGGTTCTCGGCCGTACAATAACGCCCGACTCGATGGACTTGCAGATATCCTGGATCGTCGGAAGCAGCGCATCCGGATCCGGGGCTGAGATTCTCAGCTGTTTTGTCGAATAAGTAATTGTTGCGTAGTCAACCTCCGGCAGAGCCTTGATCTTTGCCTCCATCTTGGCGGCGCAGTTCGCGCAGCCGAGATTGTCCAGTATGTACACCCGCTTTTTATTTGCCGCGTCCGGCATCTCACAGGTGCAGTTCGCGAGACTCTCCCCGCAGACATCGCAGTAATCCTCATGCGGATGACAGATCTCGCAGTCGCAGTCGTCCGGATGCCCCTCTACATGATGGCTGTGACTGTGCCCGTGATCGTGACCGCAGCCACATTCCTCTTCATGGCCGTGATCATGATGATTCTCTCCACAACCACATTCATCTCCATGACTGTGGCCATGATGATCATGATCGTGGTGGTCTTCTCCACAGCCGCACTCGTCTTCATGACCGTGATCTTCTCCACAGCCGCATTCATCTCCATGGCTGTGGCCATGATGATCATGATCGTGGTGGTCTTCTCCACAGCCGCATTCATTTCCGTGGCTATGACCGTGGTCGTGATGATCTTCCCCGCAGCCGCATTCTTCTTCATGATTGTGAACATGATCATGGCCGTGATGATCCTCTCCGCAGCCGCATTCATCCTCATGGTCGTGTCCATGATCATGACCGTGATAATCTTCCCCACAGCCGCATTCGTCCTCATGGCTGTGGTCGTGATCGTGATGATCATGGTCTTCTCCGCAGCCGCACTCGTCTCCGTGGCTGTGGCCGTGTTCCTCGCCGCAGTCACATGCCTCATCCGGAGCTTGTTTTCTGTACTCTTCTGGTTTTGACATTTGTTTCTACCTCTCTGCTTAATGTTTGACTCCGCAGACAATGAGCCAGGTTGCCATATCTGCAACGCAAAGCCAGTCCTTTAGGGCGACGCGAAGCTGGTCCTTTAGGGCATGGTCATTTGGCAAATGCATTCTTGCCTTCAGCGGAATCTTTAATTAATTGTGCCGTGGGTGATTTTTACAGAGGATAAAGAATTGCATAAAGATGCACGAAAAAAAGATGTTTCTTATCGACCGTAAGAATCATACCCTGAGATTTTTACAAGCAGGTCTCCTGACTTAAGATCATCATCCTCGAACGCCTTCCCAGATCTTCTAATGAAGACCCAGTGACATAATGTTCGAAGACTCCCTATCACAGTGACGGGATCGTACCGGATTTGCACCGGTTTCTCTATTAATCCTTTCGGAACTTGTAAAAAGCTGGCTCATCACCAGCAAATGACTGAATTTTCTATAATTATACGGCAATTTCGCACGGTTGTCTATCCGTATATTGATAATCGGACGTTCATATTTTTCTTATCATTTCCTGTCCAGCGAAATTAACTATCCATTACATAAATAAGCCGCCTGAACTCATCGAAGAACACGGCGGCTTACTTACTGGTTTTATTTATTATTTTATTACAAAATTATTGATTATTTGCTCTCATTATTTTCCGGCTGATATGCCTTGTTCACAATTACGCTTCCGCCCTTTTTCCTTAACTGTTGAGGACAGGATCATATGATAAGAATCCGATATCCCTCATGTTTATCTTCACCATACCTGTAAGCTGAATATCCCATCCTACCATAGACGTTATTAATTGCTCATCTGCAAGCTTAGTGAACAGCGCCTCTCCTTCTGAATCCATATTAATATTTTCTACACTTGTTATTCTAAATGCGGCATTTGTATGTCTATCGTAAGTTTTCATATTAACTGCCGCTTCTGCCGTGTAAGACATATTCCTATATAAATAGGTGAATTCAGCTTTCAGAGATGTCTCAGCCGCATATGGCATAGCCATGGACATTGCATACTCACTTCCATCCTCCCCTCCAACCATCACAAACACGAAGTTATTCTCGGCTTCTTCATACGTAATTCCATAAGTATAAAGATTTCCATTTGTCGGCGCAATCATCGTGATGACCTTATCTCCATTTGCATTTTCTTTTCCGTATTCTGCAATATATTCTTTTAATACATCTCTCGCGCTTTTTTCCGGCTGTTCTGTCTGTTCCGGTTGCGGCTCTGTCTGCTCCGGCTGTGGTTCCGTCTGCTCCGGCTGCGGCTCTGTCTGCTCCGGAACTATAGGATTATTTTTACTTTTTACAGTTACCGTGCAGGTATATTTTTTTCCTCCAACCTTTGCAGTTATCTTTGCCATACCTTTCTTTTTTGCGGTTATCTTTCCTTTGGAATTAACGCTTACCACTGCCGGTTTGTTTGACTTCCATGTGACCTTCTTTTTTGTCCCGGATATTTTCAGCTGATACTTCTTTCCCTTTTCAAGCGTAATTTTCTTTTTGCTGATTTTGACCGCAGCTGCCTGCGTTTCCAGCCCCGCCATTTCCGGCAGCACGACAGAAATCCCTGTCGAAAGCACCAACGCCATCAAAATAACGGTGATACATGTTCGTATTCTCTTCATGGTTACTTCCTCCTGTAGAAAATTAAATTTTATGAATTATTCTACCATATTTTGGAATAAAATACAATCTTCTGTCCCTGAAAGCAGCCTTGAAAGGTAAATCCCCTTTTGCCACAATCTTTCACAGAAAAGTTCTTCTGCCTGCACTTGACGTATTCTTATTTATGAACTGCAAAAATATCTTAAAGTTTTTGTGATTTTTTTATATTTATTTGTATGTTTATTTTGACTGTTGACTTTTCCATAAACTTGTAGTAATCTGTAAGCAACACAGTAATTTCAGCATTCATGGAGGTGATCACCATCACAGATATGCCAGATAAGATTCCGTGGCATCCTGGTTTTTGCGGCGCCGCTGAACTGGAATTCCGGGCAAACCTGTCCGAACTCACATTTATCACAGAGTTTAATCTGAGCAGGGAACCTCTCCGGACAGATCTGCTCATACTGAAGAAAAAGCCCGGCGGACGAGATCACAGTATCATTATTCAGGGATTCCTTCCCACGTGAATTATTTACCAGACTGAGAGAATCTGGGAGAACGATTGAAGAAAAATATCCGGGCGTGTATTATGTCCATGGAAATACTTTGTTCGATACTCAGGTCGTTGTCACAAGCCGGCTTGACAAAAAGAGTCATTATACATTCCGCGTTCTCTCAAAGAAGGCTGACCGGGAGGATGTCAGAAAATTCCTTAAAGATACTGCGTCATTTACCAGTCCGGGCGATAAAGCAAACGCGGACGCTGTTTTTCAGGTAAGTATAGCCGCAAACAGACCGTTATATGATGAGATAAGGAGGGAGTCCGATATGTGTCAGGCAATGGAAGAATTAATGAAGGACGTCATTGACGCCAGAGTAGAAGAAAGAGCCGCTCTCCTGGCCGAAGAAAAAGCTATACAAATGGCCGAAGAAAAAGCCATACAAATGGCTGAAGAAAAAGCCATACAAATAGCTGAAGAAAAAGCTATACAAATAGCTGAAGAAAAAGCCATACAAATGGCTGAAGAAAAAGCCATACAAATGGCTGAAGAAAAAGCTATACAAATAGCTGAAGAAAAAGCTATACAAATAGCTGAAGAAAAAGCAGAAAAAATAGTCAGACAGGCTGTGGCACAGGCCGTGGAACAGGCCGGACAGCAGGCCGATAAAAATACTGCCGTCCGTATGTATAAAAAAGGCCTGCCTGTGGAAATGATTGCTGAGCTGGTCAACCGCAGTGCGGATCTCGTAAGTCAGTGGATCTCTCCCGCTGCCGTGTAATAAGTAGATTGTCTGGGGTGCGAAATGCCGCGGCACAGTTCGAGGACAGGATAAACGCATGAACGGAATCCGGCTTTAGTTTGCGTTTATTTTTCATTTATTCCGTCAATAGACAATATCACG
>CANQAR010000012.1 GCA_947588845.1 uncultured Lachnospiraceae bacterium | reverse complement strand
CTATGCGGGCAAGCCCCCGGTAGATCTCACGCATCCGCCTGTCACTCATGGAAAGTTCGCTCGTCACAATGGAATAACAGCCGTCGTATTTCTCTTCCTCCCGGATCTTTTCCTCATCCAGTTCCAGGCTCTCCCCGTCAACGATCTCACCGGTGTCTTTATTGAAAGAGATGTTCTTTTGCGAGACAACCTGCTGAAAATGGGCAACAGGGTCGGGATATTTTTTTTTCAGGTCATCCAGGTAACCGGGACTTTTGACTGTCCTGGTCCTGCTCTGGCGGGAAGCGCTGTCATAGATGCTTTCCTGGATGGCCAGGTAGATGCCTTTTGGACGTAAAATTTCCAGTATCTGCAAGGGATACCGGACTTTTTATTGACTCCAAACTTCCAAACTCAGGGGAGTGAACAGTAACAAGTGAACAGTATCAGTAATGCATGTGCAGATAAAGACATTGACATAACGGCTGATATATAGTATATTTGTTACTATAAATTATAAATAATAAAATTTAGTGTTATATATCAGGTGCAGGACGGCATTTTCCTAATGCTTTGTTCTGAAGAGGGAATTAGGTGCGAATCCTAAACGAACTGGTCACTGTATTCAGGGAGCGAGCTTCGATATACCATTGCATACCCGACATGCGAGAAGGTGAAGCGGGCGTTGATCTGTAAGTCAGGAAACCTGCCTGGTATCTGTGGTGTGCTCCAGTTACAGCAAGACATCCGATCAATACCCTGCAGGGCCTGCGCAGGGAACTTACGATATACCAGGAAAAGGATATCGCTTTTTATAGATTAGGATATTATGCCCGGGAGCCGGAAATGGTTCCCGGGTTTTTGTGCGCAGGGGGGAAAAACCGCCTCTGCCCGATTAGAGGAGCAGGCCTGCCAGAGAAAATAAAATTAGGAAAGAAAATATACAGGAGGAGACGGACAGTTGGAACAGAAGAAGGGCTACTGCTTTACTGCGATTGTGGGACAGGAAGATATGAAGACGGCGCTGATCCTGAATGTGATCAACCCCGGACTTGGGGGAGTGCTGATCCGCGGGGAGAAGGGGACGGCGAAGTCGACGGCCGTGCGCGCGCTTGCGGAACTGCTTCCTCTGCGCGAGGAGGTAAAAGGCTGCCGCTTCGGATGCGATCCTGCGGATGAGGCACATCTGTGTGATGAGTGCAGGGAGCGTCTGGAGAAAGGAGAGGAGCTGGAGACGGTTTACCGTCCCATGCGGGTGATTGATCTTCCAGTGAGCGCTACGGAGGACCGGGTTGTTGGAACGCTTGATATGGAGTACGCGATCCGTACGGGCCGGAAAAAGTTTGAGGAGGGTATCCTTGCCCGCGCGAACCGGAACATTCTCTACGTGGATGAGATTAATCTGCTGGACGACCATGTGGTGGATGTGCTGCTTGATTCAGCGGCGATGGGCGTAAACACGGTAGAGCGTGAAGGGGTTTCCTATTCTCATCCGGCTGCTTTTATCCTGGCGGGGACAATGAATCCGGAAGAGGGGGATCTACGGCCGCAGCTGATTGACCGCTTCGGCCTGTCGGTGACGGTGGCGGGAGAGCATGATGTGCGGCGCAGAGTGGAAGTTCTCCGGAACAGGCTGAAGTATGAGAACGATCCTGAGGGATTCGCGAAGGAATACGAGCCGAAACAGCAGGAACTGAGAGAACGTATCCTGGCAGCGCAGAAAAGACTGAGCCGGGTCGTTTATTCGCAGGAAATCATGGAGCTGATCGCCAGGATCTGTATTCAGCTCGAGGTAGACGGACACAGAGCGGATATCATGATGCTGAAGACAGCCATGACGCTTGCCTCCTACAATGGAAAAACGCGGGTGGAAAAAGAAGAAGTTATGCAGGCCGCCTGCCTGGTGCTGCCTCACCGGATGCGCAGGAAGCCGTTTGAGGAAGCCGGGTTTGATCTGTCGCTGGTAGAGGAGATGATGAATTGAGCGGAAATAAGAAAACTGCCGTGCGCCGCGTCTTTCTGTTCTTTTTCCTGCTGGCGGCGCTCCTGGCGGTTTTCTTCCTGAATGTGGGAGTCGGCTCGGCCGATATTTCCATACGGGATATTTTCTGTATCCTTACGGGAAAAGCGGATCCCTCGGACACGGCTTATCTTATTATCCGCAGGATACGCATGCCCCGCGCATTTGCCTCTGCGGCTGGCGGCGCTGCTCTCGCCGTGGCGGGCTTCCTGCTTCAGACCTTTTTCGCGAATCCGATTGTGGAGCCGTATGTTCTCGGGATATCGTCCGGTTCCTCTCTGTTTGTCGGACTGGTATTCCTCGGCGGATTTACCTTCGGGGTAAAAAGAGTCACTTCCGCGTTTTTGTTCGCGGGGGCATTTCTTGGAGCCATGCTTGTCATGAGCATCGTGATTGCCGCGGCCAGAAAGGTAAAAAGCATCACCACGCTGCTGATTATCGGAATGATGGCGGGATATGTCTGCAGCGCGGCGATCAGCCTGCTCACTTCGTTTGCCGAAAAAGAAAACATACAGATGTTTACGCTCTGGTCGATGGGGAGCTTTTCTGGTTTTACCTGGAATCAGATCGGTCTCCTGTACGCGATCGTTTCCCCGGTGATTCTGTTGTCGTTTTGTCTCGCGAAGCCTCTGAACGCGCTTCATATGGGAGATAAATACGCGGAAAGCATGGGGATCAGTGTCAGGCTGGTCCGGTATGCGCTGATCCTCTTTTCAAGTGTGCTGACGGCGGCGGTCACGGCGTTCGCAGGGCCAATCTCTTTTATCGGACTTGCGGTGCCTCATATATGCCGGATCCTGTTCCGGACGTCTGACAGCCGGATCCTGATTCCTGCGGCGGCGCTCGGAGGAGGGATGATGGCAGGCCTCTGTGATTTTACGGCGAGAAATCTTCTGTCCCCGGTCGAACTGCCGCTTGGAGCAATCACGGCGGTTATCGGAGCACCGATCGTCGTCTATCTGCTGATGCGGCACGGGGATCTGCAGTGAGAGATTTATGAGAAAGCAAAAGGGGGCCTGTATGCGCAGAGAAAAGAAAAGGAGACGCGCGGGTTGATGAACTGTTCTTATCTGGTTTTGTGGCTGACGGGGGAATGTAATCTTTGCTGCAGGTACTGCTATGCCGCGGGCAGGTCGTCCGTGAAGATGGAGATGAGGACGGCCGAAAAGGCGCTGCAGCAGGTGGGAAACCGTCCGTTCCGTCTGCAGTTCGCGGGAGGAGAGCCGCTGATGAATCTGCCGCTGCTTGAGGAGATCCTGGAATATGTCCGCAGGCGCCGGCTGCCGGCAAGATGCTCGATTCAGACAAACGCGACGCTGCTCACCGACCGGACCGCCAAACTGCTCAAAAGAAACCGGGTTGCCGTCGGAGTGAGCTTTGACGGAAAACCCGGGATCAACGAAAAGCTGCGGGGAAAAACGCAAGAGGCGGTGGAAGGCGTGCGGCTGCTGGGCGAGCATGGAATCATGGTAAATCTGAACGCGGTTGTGACGCGGGACAACGCGGAGCATCTGGCGGATCTGGTCGACATGGCGCTCTATCTCGGAAATGTCGGCGGGATCGGGCTTGATCTTCTGCGTGTGGCGGGAAGGGCAGAGGACGGGGAGACGGGCCCGGCCGAAGCCGAAACGCTCAGACTGGGGCTTTTGCGGCTGAAGGAGCGTCTGGACGCAGTGAACCGCCTGCTTGAGAGACCTCTGGTCGTCCGCGAATTTGAGAAGGCGGCCTGCTCTCTGGGCGCGAAGGAGCCCTGCAGGGATTACTGTTATGCCGCGCGGGGAGAGGCGATGGCCGTACTGCCGCAGGGGGACTGTTATCCATGCGGAAGTCTTGCGGGACGGCCGGAATATTATATGGGCAATGTTCATTCTACAGTCCGCCCGCTTCGGATTGGCTGTGCAAGACCAGAGCGCTGCGGGACCTGCGTTTACCGGGAGGCATGCAGCGGAGGCTGTCCGTCGCGTGGGATTTTGTGCGGAGGATTTGACGAGCTGGACTGTCTGATGAAAAAAATATCATTTCAATTTGCGCAAAGCAGATAGTAAGGAGGAAAAATGAAAAGAAAACAGATCATGAAAAAACTGACCGCCGTGATTCTCGCCGGGGTCATGTGCACGGGAACGCCGGGTTTAAGAATTGTTTTCGGAGCCGATGGGACAGAGACGGAACTGGAGTCCGGAAGTGGAGCCGGAGAAGCAGAGGCTGTGACGGAAGCAGGTTCCGCGGGAGAAGACGGCGGGATCGGGCAAACAAAAAGCGCGGGGATTCAGTACGCAAAGCAGTTTAATATCGAATATCTGGAGAACGGCGTGAAGCTTCTGACGGACGGGGACGGAAACAAAAGACTTCTCGTGCCGAAGGAAACGGAGATCCCGGAAGGGTATGAAGATATGATGGTGATCCGGACTCCGGTGGAGCATGTCGTATATGATTCCACGACACAGATTGGAATGCTGAAAGAGCTTGGAGGGGGGAGTCTGTATGATACGATCGCGGCAGTGTCGACGCCGGCGTCGGACTGGACGATCCCTGAGATCGTGGAGAAGCTGGAAAACGGCGGAATCACTTATCTGGAGCAGGGAGAGCAGGGTGTTTTGAATATCGAGGAGATTGCCGGGCTTGCTCCGGATCTGGTGGTGCTCAGCGCGGGAGAGCCGGCGCTCCAGCTTGGACCGCAGCTCGAGGAATTTTCCATTCCGTATGTGGTCGATTACGACTGGGCGGAGGAATCGGATGAGGCGCTGATGGAGTGGATGAAGTTTTTTGCGGCGTTCTACAACGAAGATCAGAAAGCGCAGGAAGTTCTGGATGCGAATATCGCGCGGATTGATGAGCTCAGGGCGCAGATGGCGGAGATCCCGGAGGAATCCAGGCCGGTGGTCGCTTATGGTTCGATCTACAGCGGCGTTGTCTATACGGTGCCGGGAGGGTCGCGCACGGCGCAGACGATCGAGGCGGCCGGAGGAACGTACGCGCTTGCGGATCTTGAGGGAGAAGGCAGCGTGCAGCTCGGGATGGAGGAGTTCCTTGAGAAAGCCAGGGACGCCGATATAATTGTCATGTCAAGTATGATTCTCTACACGCCGGACAAACAGGATCTGCTTGAGAACGCGGATTACGGAGACCCGCTGATGGCCGAGTTCAAGGCATTTCAGGAAGATCAGATCTTTGTGTACGGCAAGGATTATTACATGGCGAGCGCCGCGGTTGTCGAGAAGTTTGAAGACTGGGTGGCAATGCTCCATCCAGAGCAGATGGAAGGATATGAACTGAAGCATTTTGTGAGACTGCCTGACGTGGCGGAGTAAAGCGGCTGGCGCGGATGGAGGCGTTTACAATCATGAAACGAGTGGTATTCCCGTTTGCCGCCGTCCCGGGACAGGAAAAGGCGAAGAACGCACTTTTGTGGAATCTTGTAAATCCGAAGGTGGGAGGCGTCCTGCTCTCGGGGGAAAAAGGCACGGCGAAATCAACGCTGGCGCGGGGACTCGCCGTGATCACGGACGGTCAGAAGGTGGTAGAGCTGCCTTTAAATGTGACGGAGGACCGTCTGGTAGGCGCGGTTGATTTTTCGAGAGCGCTGCTTGACGGGCAGAGCGTCCTTGAACCGGGGATTCTGATGGAGGCGGACGGAAACATTCTCTATGCGGACGAAGTGAATCTGCTGAGCGATTTTGCCGTGAACGCGCTGCTGGAAGCGGCCGCGAGCGGCAGAAACGTGGTCGAGCGGGAAGGGATTTCCTGCGCGCACGACAGCCGTTTTGTTCTGATCGGCAGCATGAATCCGGAAGAGGGAAAATTGCGGCCGCAGCTTCTCGACCGGTTTGGCCTTTATGTGGAGGTGGAAGGCGAGAAGGATGTCTCCATGCGGGTGGAGATCATGAGACGCCGGCTGCAGTTTGAGCAGGATCCGCAGGGATTTCTCAGGCGCTGGGAGGGGGAAACACTGCGGCTGAAAAAGAAGGTGTTAAAGGCCAGAGAACTGCTGCCGGAAGTTTCCGTCACGGAAAACGTGAGAAATCTGGCGGCTTCCCTCGCCGCGGACGCCGGCTGCTGCGGACACAGAGGAGAGATTGCCGTTGTCGAGGCCGCGCGGGCCGCCGCCGCGCTCGGAGGGAGAAAACTGCCGAACACAGAAGACATCAGAGAAGCCGCAAAATACGCGCTCGCGCACCGGGCCGGAGGCTGTCCGTCTGTTGTTTCTCCGGTTTCGCCGGGAAATGACGACAGCGAAAAGGACGGGGAGCAGGAGGAGAACGCCGGAAAAAGCCGTTCTCCGGAAGACGGCGCGAAAGAACAGGATCAGGAATTGTCTTCAGAGAGCGGACAGGGGGAAAACGGTGCGGACACGCAGAATCCGGCCGCTTCGGAAACAGGTAAAAACCCGGAGGACGGAAGAAACGGTCCGGGGCAGGAAGAAGAATCAAAAGCGCAAAGGAACGGGTCCGGGAAAGCTTCCGGTTGGAATGATTCCGCAGACAGGGCAGGCGAGGCGATGGATGACGACGGCGATCTGCAGGAGGGCGGCGAGACGTTTCTGATTCCGCGCTGGCAGGAGGCTGCGGCGGTGCGGAAGATCTGCCAGGGATCGGGACGGAGAAATCTGATTCGTTCAAAGGACCGGCAGGGCAGGTACGTCAGATACCGTCCGGCCGGTGAAGAAAAGATCTCGGATCTGGCATTCGATGCGACTTTGCGCGCGGCGGCCCCGTTTCAGAATGTGCGGGACAAGAGAGACTGCGCGGTCGCAATCCGCCGCGGCGACATGCGGATTAAGATCCGGGAAAAGAGAACCGGCGGATGTATTCTCTTTGTGGTTGACGCAAGCGCCTCGATGGGGGCGAACCGGAGAATGCGCGAGGTAAAGGCCGCCGTGCTTTCCCTGCTGAATTTTTCGTATCAGAAGCGCGACAGAGTAGGAATGATCGCTTTCCGGAAGGACCGTGCGGAACTGCTGCTCGGTATTACGCGAAGTGTGGAACTGGCGCAGAAAAAGCTGGAAAATCTGCCGACCGGAGGAAAGACGCCGCTTGCCGCGGGACTTAACCTGGCGTTTGAGGTGGTCATGGGGCTGAAGACGCGGGAACCGGAAGCGGATCCTGTTATCGTGCTGGTCTCGGACGGAAGGGCAAGCGGGAAAAAGGAGAAAAACAGCAGTCCGTTTGCGGAGGCGCTGCGTGTGGCCGAACGGATCGGAAACCGGAAGATCCGCGCGGTCATACTGGATACGGAAAGCGGGTTTATTAAATTTCATCTGTGTGATAGACTAAATGAAAAGATGCGCGGGACAGTGGTGACGATGGAGGAACTGCGGGCGGAAGGAATTGTGGAGGCGGTTCGGGGATCCGGCTGAAGCTGTCCGGGTCTTTTGAATCAGACATTCTGGAGAGGTGAGAACATGAGAATAGCGGTTCTGGAGACAGGGGAAGCGGTTCACAGGTACAAAAAAGCGATCGTGGTATCTTTTGCCGGGAAAAGACGCGTGCTGAGCACAGCGCCGCACAACGGAGGGTACCGGGAGGATCTGACCGCGGTATTTAATCAGGACGGGACAGTCGGAGCCGGAATGGCCTGCACGCTGCGGGCTCCGACCTACGCGGAGCATATGGCGCTGATTGCCAGGGAACTGGGGCTGGACGCGGATACGGCGGCCGGGATATCCACGGCGGCGCAGATGGAGAACGTGTCGGTCAAAACGGAGCGATGGAAGGAAACGGCGGTCACGGCCGTCGTGACAGGAGGAATCGAAGTAAACGGCGGGAGAGTCGGGGATACCGCTTCCTGGCATGAGGAAGCAGGAGAGATGACGGAGGCAAAGCCGGGAACCATCAATATCATGGTCTTCTTTAATGTCGATCTGACAGAGGAAGCTTTGGTACGAGCGCTTGTCACCTGTACGGAAGCGAAAACGGCGGCGATCCAGGAACTGCTTGCGCCGAGCCGGTATTCAATGGGACTGGCCACAGGGTCCGGCACGGACGGGACGATCCTCGCCGCGAATATGGACAGCTCGGTCCGGCTGACCAACGCAGGGAAACACAGCAAGCTCGGGGAGCTGATCGGAAAGGCGGTCAAGGCGGCGGTTAAGGAGGCGCTGAAGCGGCAGAGCGGACTGTGTCCGGCGCGTCAGCACCAGGTCATCAGGAGGATGGACCGCTTTGGCATCACAAATGACGCGCTCTGGCAGAACTATTCCGGCCGCAGGCCGCGGGCTGAGTTTGAAGAGTGCCTCGAGGAACTGCTTGGCCGCGGCATGCTCGTCGCCTATACCTCGCTCTACGCCCATCTGCTCGATCAGGCGGTCTGGGGAATGCTTTCCATGGAAGAGGTCAGGGAAGGCGCTGCGGCTCTGCGCACGCTGATGAAAATGGACTCCGCGGATGGGGAGCAGCCGTCCTTTTGTCTGGAAGAGGTTCCTCCGCTTCCGGCTGCGGGTGCTGTGAAAACAGAGGAGATTCTGCCGCTGATCCTTTCATATGGCGTGGGGCTGATGAAGCTGATCCTGGACGAGGAACGGCCGGAAAACGCTTCTGCCCCGCGCGGGGAAACCGCGGACGAAAAGGCGGATCATGAGTGAATGAAGAACGGAAGGAGACTTTATGCGGATTGTGTTTCTGATTCAAAGCGACGCGCCCGCCCGCCTGATCCGGCAGGCCTGCGCGGCTCTGTCGGAAGAATACCGGAGGATGCTGGATCCCGTGGTCGTTGATACGAATGAGCTGGACCAGGAAAAGCGGCCGGAGAGCTTTCTGACGTATTTCGGCTGTCCGGATTTTTTCTATCTGGATATTCACGGCGGTCTTCCTTACTTTAAGAGCTTTGAACCTTTCTGGAGAGAGGTCCGGGAGAAAACGCCTGCGTTTGTGCGGAGTGACATCGAGGACGAGTGCGCCGCAATGCGCAGGGACGGCAAAGTGCCGCCGATGCTGTACGATGAGATCATGAACTATATTGAGGCGGGCGGGGCGGAGAATGCAAAGCGCATGCTTCTTCTGCTTCTGCGGGAATTCGGCGGCCATCCGGAAATTTCCGTGCCGCCGGTTCTGACGCCGCGCCGCGACGGGATTTACGGGCTGCCCGCGGGAACGGACGAGCAGAGATATCTGGAACAGGCGCAGACGGCCGGGGACAGGATTGTGGCAGGCATTCTGATCCATTACCATTACATAGAACAAAAAGACACGGAGCATATCGACGCGCTGATCGGGGCGGTCAGGAAATATGGGGCGTTCCCGCTTGCGGTCTATACCAACATGATGCCTGCGGACGACGGATATGAGGGGCTGAAAGGAGCCATCCGCAGCTATTTCATGAAGGATGGGAAGGCCTTCATCGACGTACTGATTGTCACGACGGGACATTCGCTGACCGCGCTGGCGTCGCCTGGCGGCGGGAAGGAATACAGTATGGAGAGCGTGTTTGAAGGGCTGGACGTACCTGTGCTGCAGGCGATGACGACCTTTTATACACCCGGACAGTGGCGGGAATCCCTGGCGGGGATGGATCCGATGCTTCTGTGCTCCAATGTGTACCAGCCGGAATTTGACGGGCAGGCGATCACGGTGATCACCGCGTGCTCCGAGCAGGTGATGACAGAATACGGCGTGAAGAACCGGATGGTGCCGCTTGAAGAGCGCGTGGAAAAGACCGTGCGTCTCGCCCTCAACTGGGGAAAGCTGCGCAGGCTGCCGCAGAGCGAAAAAAAGATTGCCGTAATCCTCCATAATATGCCGCCCCGCGCGGATATGATCGGCTGCGCCTACGGTCTGGACACTCCGGAGTCTGTGTACCGGATGTATCAGGTACTGAAGAAAAAGGGGATCTCGCTTGACTTTGAGTTTGAGAGCGGCCAGGAGATTATCCGCCGGATCACCGAGGGGACGACAAACGACGGGCGTTTTCTTTCGGAGGAGGAGATGCTCGCGCGCTGCGAGGCGGTCGTGGAGAAAGAGCAGTATCTCGGCTGGTTCCGGGAGATGCCGGAAAAGAATCAGAGAGAGCTGACGCGGGACTGGGGCGCCGCGCCGGGAACCTTTATGGCGGTGGAGGGAAATATTCTGATCCCCGGAATCCGGAACGGAAATCTGTTCATCGGACTGCAGCCTCCGAGGGCGTTTGAGGAGAAGGCGGAAGAGACGTATCACTCCACGGACATCGTGTGCCCACATCAGTATCTGGCGTTTTACCGCTGGCTGCGGGATGGCTTCGGGGCGAATCTGGTGGTACACGTAGGCACGCACGGGACGATCGAGTGGCTCCCGGGAAAAGAGATCGGACTTTCCGAAGCGTGTTACCCGGATCTCGCGATCGGGGACGTGCCGCATATTTATCCGTATATCATTGACGTCCCCGGAGAAGGGGTGCAGGCAAAGCGGAGAACGGCGGCGGTGCTTCTCGACTATTGTATTCCGTCCATGACGGACAGCGGGACCTACGGGGAGATGGAAGAACTCGAGGGAATGATCGACAGTTATTACCACGCGAAAACGGCTGATCCGGGGAAAGTGCCGCAGCTGGAGGAAACGATATGGAAACAGCTGGAAAAAAGCGGACTGTACCAGGATCTTGAGACGGATGAGAACGCTTTTGCGGCCGGACCGGCGGCTGTCATCGAAAAGCTCCATCTCTGGCTGAGCGATATCAAAAGCGCGAAGATCAAGGATGGTCTGCATATCTTCGGGAAAGCGCCGGAGAGCGGGCGGTTCTGGAATCTTGTGCGGATGCTGGTGAGCGTGCCGAACGGGACGGTTCCATCCCTTCGTGAGGGGATCGCGCAGGCGGAGGGAGAGAACCTGGAGGAACTGCTGACAAATCCGCGGAGGGTAAGGCCGGACGGAAAGACGAACGCGATGCGGCTTGAGGAGCTGGACGAGGAGGGTAGAAAGTATTTTGAACGGCTGGCGCAGTGCGTTGAAACACAGGGAAGCGGGGAAGCGCTGAAAATATACGGCGCTCTTGACGGAAAGCTGGGAGAGTGTTTCCGCTTTGTGCTGACGGAAGCGGCCCCCAGATTGTCCAGGGTCACAGAGGAGCTGGATTATTTTGAACGATCGGTGGACGGGAGATTTGTCCCGCCGGGGCCTTCCGGCGCGCCGACCAGAGGAAACGCAAAACTTTTGCCGACCGGCCGGAATTTCTATACGATCGATCCGACGGCGGTGCCTTCCCGCAGCGCGTGGACGACCGGGAAAATGCTGGGGGATCAGCTGCTGACGGACTTCCTTGAACGGGAAGGCAGATATCCGGAGAGCGTGGCGGTTGTTGTCTATTCCGGCGAGACGATGAAAACGCGCGGCGACGACATAGCCGAAATCCTGTATCTGTACGGAGTGCGCCCGGTCTGGCTGGAACATACGGACCGGGTTATCGGACTTGAAATAATCCCGAAGGAGGAACTGGGGCGTCCGCGGATCGATGTGACGCTGCGGATATCCGGTCTGTTCCGTGATACATTTCCGAATCTGATTGAGCGGATTGAGGATGCCGTGAATCTGGCGGCTTCGCTGCCGGAGGCAGGCGAAGAAAACTATATAAAAAAGCATATCGAGGAGGAGCTGGACGAATTTCTGCGCAGCGGACTGAACCGGGAGCAGGCATTCGAGCGTGCGAGTCTGAGAGTGTTCGGCTGTCCGCCGGGGACGTACGGAGCGGGCGTGGATATCCTGATCAACAGCAAAAAATGGAGCACCGCGGAAGATCTGGGGGAAGCGTATCTGAACTGGAGCAGCCACGGCTACAGCAGAAAGCTGCACGGGGAAAAGGTGCAGGAGCTGTTTTCCCGCAGGCTCAGGACGTGCGAGGCGACGGTAAAAAATATTTCCTCGTTTGAATCGGATATGCTGGACAGCGACGATTTTTACAATTACCATGGAGGACTGATCAGCGCGGTTCGCGCGGTCTCGGGAAAGAAACCGGTGTCTTACTCCACAAACGCGGCGGATCCGCTGCATACCAGGACGAGGAGCGTGGAGGAGGAAACGGCGAGAATCATGCGCGCCAGGATCTGCAATCCGAAATGGCGGGAAGGGCTGATGAAGCATGGATACAAGGGAGCGCAGGAGTTCTCATCCATGGTGGATATCCTGTTCGGCTGGGATGCGGCCGGCGGCGTCGCCAAAGACTGGATGTACGAGGCGATCGCCAGGGACTATCTGTTTGACGAGAAAGTAAAAAACTGGATGAACGAGGTGAACCCGTTCGCGGTGCATGCGATCAGTGAACGGCTGCTTGAAGCGTCGAGGCGGGGAATGTGGGACGCGCCGGAGGAGACGCTTGAGGCGCTGGAAGAGATCTATCTGGAAGTCGACGGGGACATGGAAGGAATCTGAGGGAAGAAGTCGCCGCAGTTCACACGCCATTCTCCCGCGAAACGCAGGGGGCGGACAGTAATAAGGCCCCGGGACTTTTGCGGAACCCTGCGAAAAATGTTGACACGGAAACGGGCATAAAGTATAGTGAAGATTATGCTGTTTTCCGGTTTCCGGAAATTTATCGAGGGGGCTTCATATGAAAAACATGACGAAAACGCGGACGGCCGCCGGCCGTATGCTGCTTTTCTGTATTCTTTTGGGCGGCCTTTTTCTGATTTTTCTCCTGAATGTAGGAGTGGGCTCGGCGAATATTTCCGTCGGGGAGATCTTTCAGATTCTGGCCGGAAAGGTTGACGTCACGGACAGCCGGTATCTGATCATCTACCGGATACGGATTCCGCGCGCGCTGGCGAGTGCCGCTGGAGGAGCGGCGCTTGCGGTTGCGGGCTTTCTGCTTCAGACATTTTTTGCCAATCCGATCGTGGAGCCTTATGTGCTTGGGATCTCCTCAGGGTCGTCCCTGTTTGTCGGACTGGTTCTTCTTGGCGGGATCACGTTCGGCGCGCGTTCCGTCTCGCCGATGTTTCTGTTCGCGGGGGCGTTCTTCGGGGCCATGCTGGTCATGATCATTGTAATTATCGCCGCGCGGAAGGTGAAGAGCATCGTTACGCTTCTGATCATAGGCATGATGGCGGGTTATGTCTGCAGCGCGGCGACCAGTATCATGACTGCGTTTGCCGAGCGGGAGAGCCTGCAGATGTTTACAATGTGGTCGCTGGGAAGCTTCGCGGGCTTTACCTGGAACCAGGTCGGCCTGCTTTACGCGATCGTCCTGCCGATGATCCTGCTTTCCTTTCTGCTTGCGAAGCCGCTGAACGCGCTCAATTTAGGGGATCGGTACGCGGAGAGCATGGGGATCAACGTCCGGCTGGCGCGGTATGCGCTGATCCTGATCTCAAGCGTGCTGACGGCGGTGGTCACGGCGTTTGCGGGTCCGGTCTCTTTCATCGGACTTGCGGTGCCGCACATCTGCAGAATCCTGTTCAATACGTCGGACAGCCGCATCCTGATCCCGGCCGCCGCGGTCGGAGGAGGGCTGATGGCGGGATTCTGCGATTTCACGGCGCGGAATATCCTCTCCCCGGTAGAGCTTCCTCTGGGGGCGATCACGGCCGTCATCGGGGCGCCGCTCGTCGTCTATCTGCTGGTAAAGCGGGGGGATTTGTAAATGTCCCGGCACAGGAAAATCTGGGATACGGGAACAGGAGGTTTGCGGAAGATGAATAACGAAGGATACATCCTGAGCACGGATCATCTGGATGTGGGATATGAGAGCAGGACAGTGATCGAGGGCGTTGATATCCAGGCGCTGAAAGGACAGACGATCTGCCTGATCGGACCGAACGGGGCGGGGAAATCGACGATCCTGCGGACGCTGACCGGCATGCTCTCGCCGGTAAACGGCTGTGTCTATATAGGGAAAAACGATGTCTGCAGGATGAAATCAGCGGACAGGGCGAAAAAGCTCGCGGTTGTTCTGACGGAGAAGCTGAATCTGAATATGACGAGCGCGTATGAGGTGACGGCGATGGGAAGGATCCCGTATACCGGATTTTTCGGCAGGCTTTCGGATGAGGACAAAAAGATTATTGAGGAATGTTTGAGAACGGTCGGCGCCTGGGAGCTGCGGAACCGGGACTACAAAAGTCTCAGCGACGGGGAAAAACAGAAGGTGATGATCGCGCGGGCGCTCGCCCAGCGTCCGGAGCTGATCGTGCTGGATGAGCCGACGAGCCATCTCGATATCAAGCATAAGATCGAGGTGGTCAGAATCCTGAACCGGCTGGCGCTCGAGACGGGGCTGACCGTGATCCTGGCGCTGCATGACATCGACATCGCGGTGAAATTCTGCCAGATCGTGCTGATGGTAAAGGACGGAAAAATCGTCGCGCAGGGGCGGCCGGAGGATATCGTCAGGCGCGATACGGTGGACCGGCTCTACGGGATCGAGGAAGGCGCGTTTTACGACTCGATTCTCGGCAGCGTGGAGATCTGCAATGAGGCGCGCCCGGAGATTTTTGTGACGGCAGGAGCCGGATGCGGGATACCGGTCTACCGTCTGGTTTCCCGTCTGGGATTCGGGATCGCGACCGGGATCCTCGCGCAGAACGATATCGATTATGCGGTGGCTTCGGCGATGAAGCTGACTGCCGTCTCGGCCCGGAGCTTTCAGCCGATCGGGGAGGAACAGATCCGGCAGGCATGGCGGTATATGGAAAGCTGCCGGTTTGTGATCGATACCGGATTTCCGGTCGGGCAGGAGAACAAAGAAAACGCGAAGCTGCTTGGGCATGCGGCCGGCTGCGGGAAAACGATATTCAGCCTTCGGGATCCAGGGGAGAGCGCCGAGATCTGTGGCCGGGGCGCGGATATTATTTACGTATCTTCGATGGCGGAACTTTCCGGCCGGCTGCAGGAAGAAGCGGGCCGCCTGTCAGAAAGCTGATAGTGGGGAAACGGGACTGTGCGCTGGAAAGCGTGCCGCGTTCATAAAATGCAGGGAAATGAAAGGCGGCAGGCTGCAAAGAAGCGGGCAGTACGGAGAATTTTCCTCTGATCAGGAATAAGAAAAAACACAAGGAGGAATGAACAGATTATGAAAAGGAATGAACTGAAGAGGAAGCTGGGAATGACGGCTGCTGCGAGCGTGCTGTGTCTTGGTCTGCTTGGCGTCGGTACTGCGGCCGCGCAGGAGGCAGAGACGGAGGCCGTCAGCATGGAAGCCGCCGGCGAAGCAGAGACCGTCTCTGAAACGGAAGCTCTGGAATCGGAAGCTGCCGCGGAGCCGGATGGAGAAGAAGAGGTTTCCGACGGAAGCGGACGCGGGATTGAATATGCCAGCATGTTTGACATTGAGTATCTTGAAAACAACGTGAAGCTGATCACGGACGGCGACGGCAATAAGAGGCTCCTGGTGCCCAGGGACGGCGAGATTCCGGAAGGATATGAAGATGTCGTCGTGATCCGCACGCCGGTTGAGCGGGTGCTGTACTGTTCCGCCACTGAGGTGAGCAGCCTTGAGGCGATCGGAGGGTCCGAGCTGTATGATTCGGTTGTCGGTGTGTCCGCGCCGGTCGAGGACTGGACAATCCCGGAGATCATCGAGGGAATGGAGAACGGAACGATCGCGTACGTTGTCCAGAACGATCAGACGGCGGCCAATGTTGAGGAAGTGGCGGAACTGGCGCCGGATCTTGTGATGATGAGCGGCGGTCAGCCGGGAGCGGAGACGCTTGGCGCGCAGCTTGACGAGGTCGGAATCCCGTATATTATTGACGCGGGCTGGATGGAAGAGACAAACGAAGGCTACATGGAGTGGCTGAAGCTGTTCGGAGCGCTCTACAATATGGATCAGGAAGCGGCGGATGTCTTTGAGGCGAAGCTTGCGCGAATTGACGAGCTGAAGAACATGACCGCTCAGATTCCGGAGGAGGAACGTCCGGTTGTAGCGATCGGTTCTTTCTATGACGGCGTTGTGTACACGCAGGGCAGCGAGTCCTCCACGGCGGAGAGGATCGCGGAGGCAGGCGGAGTCTACGCGCTGAATGATCTCGCGGGAGACGGAAGCATGCAGATCAGTATGGAAGAGTTCCTGGACAAGGCAAAGGACGCGGACATCATGATCTATACGTCTGTGATCACTTACTCGCCGGACAAGGCGTATCTTGAGGCGCAGGAACCTCTGGTCACAGAGTTTAAGGCATTCCAGGATGATAATATCTTTGTATACGCAAAGGATTACTATATGAGCGGAGCGGATGCGGATGAGAAATTTGAGGATCTTGTGGCGATCGTCCATCCGGAACTGATGGAAGGATATGAGATGCAGCATATGGTAAGGCTTCCGGATACCGCGGAGTGAGATAATGAAACGAATCATGAATTTTTGCACGCATTCTTCGGATCTGGAGCGTTTTGAGAGCGGAAAAGAGCTTCAGGGATATTACCGCCGGTTTGGGCTTGACGGCCTTGAACTGCTTGAAGCGGGACCTGATGATCAGAAGCTCGTTGCGCCGGAGGATGTGGTTGGCGTTCATCTGAAGTATTTCCCGAGCTGGTACTGCTTCTGGTCGGGTGATGAACGGACGATCGCGGAGGAGTTTGGCAGCAGGGAAGAGGCGGAACAGTATTTCGGGGGAACCGGACAGGAAGCGATCCTTGCGTCATTTCGGAAGAACCTGGAATTTGCCCGGAGATATCATCCGGAGTATGTCGTCTTTCATGTCTCGGATGTGCTCCTGTCTGAGGCGGTGCCGCGGAAATTCCGGTATTCGGATGAGGAGATCGTGGATGCCGCGGCGGATCTTCTGAACCGGCTGCTGCCGGAGGATGAAGGATTTGAACTCCTGCTTGAAAATCTGTGGTGGCCAGGACTTACGATGACGCGGCCGGAAGTTACATACCGGCTGCTTGAGAAAGTCCGCTATCCGCGCAAGGGGATTATGCTGGATACCGGACATCTGCTGCACACGAACACAGCGCTTCGCACGGAGCAGGAGGGCGCTGCTTACCTGCGAGAGGTCATGGAACGGTATGAGGACCGATCGATTATCCGGGGGATCCATTTCCATCAGACCTTAAGCGGCGCGTACGTGGAGGAGCAGAAAAAACATCCGCCTGTAATGAAAGGTTCCTATGATGAGAAGAATGGGGCGCTTGCCTGGTATGTCTGGCAGGTGGACAGTCACAGACCGTTCCTCTGCAGGGAGGCCTGGGATGTTGTGGAATGGCTGAATCCGGAGTATCTCGTGTATGAGCTTCTCACGGAAGACCGCGCGGAGCACGAGCGGTTTATGGAGGCGCTTTGCGGGACCGGGAATCCGCAGCACAGCGTGCCGGCGGCCTTGAATTAATCTGCTCGTCTGCGCGGTCTGCATGCCGCGCCGGCAGCTGATTTCCATTGCATGCTCAGGCATGGTCTGCGCCTCAGACCTCGGGATTTCCAGACACTTTGTCCGGAAATCACTTCAAGCTTGGTGGAAGAGTGAACTATGGTCATTGCATACTGCAGAACGACAGCCGCAGAAAAAAGGTGTTTCCGCGGCTGTTATTTTGTGGTAAGATAAGCGGCGATGATTAAAAAATTTAAAGAAGGTGCTGATTTTGGCTGAAAATGGAAAAACAGAGTTATTTGAACGCATGCCGATTCCGTCCGCGGTGGCGAAACTGACAGTACCGACAATCCTGAGCTCGCTTGTCATGGTGCTTTATAATCTGGCGGATACATACTTTGTGGGAATGCTGAATGATCCGGTGCAGAACGCGGCGGTTACGCTTGCGGCGCCGGTTCTTCTGGCGTTTAATGCGGTGAACAATCTGTTCGGCGTCGGAAGTTCAAGCATGATGAGCCGGGCGCTTGGAAGAAAAGAGTATGAGACGGTTTACCGCAGTTCCGCGTTCGGATTTTACTGCGCTCTTTTCTGCGGGATTCTTTTTTCGTTGCTGTGCGTCCTGTTCCGGGGACCTCTGCTGGTTTTGCTTGGCGCGGATGCGGATACGCTGGCCGCTACGGACAGTTATATGTTCTGGACGGTCTACTGCGGTGCGGCTCCGGCGATCCTGAATGTCGTCCTCGCGTATCTGGTGCGCTCGGAAGGCTCTTCTTTCCACGCCAGCCTCGGAACGATGAGCGGCTGTCTGCTGAATATTGTGCTTGACCCGTTTTTCATTCTTCCGTGGGGGCTGAACATGGGAGCGGCCGGAGCAGGTCTTGCGACATTTCTGTCCAACTGCGTGGCCTGCTGCTACTTTTTTGTGCTTCTCCGCGTGAGGCGGAAGACCACGTTCGTCTGTGTCAATCCGAAAAAATTCGGGTTCCGGAAAGAAATTGTGTTGGGTGTGTGCGGCGTGGGAATCCCGGCTTCCATCCAAAATCTTCTGAATGTGACAGGGATGACGATTCTCAATAATTTTACCTCGATCCACGGGGCGGACGCCGTGGCGGCGATGGGCATTGCGCAGAAGATCAATATGGTTCCGATGCAGATCGCGCTGGGCTTTTCGCAGGGCATTATGCCGCTGGTCGGCTACAACTTCTCAAGCGGCAACCGGAAGCGTATGAAGGACGCGATCCTGTTTGCGATGAAGCTGATGGTTCCGGCTACGGTCTTTGTCTCGTTTTGCTATTATCTTGGCGCCGGCGGCATCGTCAGCGCTTTCATGAAAAACGAGTCGATCATCGGCTATGGGACACGTTTTCTGCGCGGATTCTGTCTGGAACAGCCGCTGATCTTTATCGATTTCCTGGCGGTCGGCGTCTTCCAGGCGCTCGGGATGGGGAAATATGCCCTTTGTTTTGCGATCATGCGTAAGATTCTTCTGGAGATTCCGGCGCTCTATGTGCTGAACTGGCTGTTCCCGCTGTACGGACTCGCGTATGCACAGCCGTTTGCGGAGCTGGTTCTTGCCGTGGCTGCTCTGGTGATGCTGAAGAAAATTTTCAGTCTCACATCGAGTTCCAGATGATTTTCCGGCAGACTGTGAGGCGTGAACAATGGTCCGTGATACAGAAAGCCCTCTGCGGAGGCTTTTCTGCATACTCAGGTATGCACAGAAATCACCTCGGGCCCGTTGGAGAGTAAAACTGTAACGTAAAAAAAACATTTTCCCGAAAAATATACTTGATTATTTTCAGAATTTGTTTATAATGAATAATTAGTTGACTGTTGTTTATATTTATTCGAGAAAATTTCCGGCGGATATTCCGCGCGGACAAGGAGGACAAATTTATGAAAAAGAAACTGCTTGCACTTTCCATAGCGGCATGCTGTGCCGCTGCATCTCTGACGGCTTTTGCTGAAGAGGGAGCTGTTGAGACGGTTGCGGAAGGCAAACTCACAGTGGCTACCAGCCCGGATTTTGCTCCGTATGAGTTCTACGCGATCGGCGAGGACGGCTCTTCCACACTTGCCGGGTTCGATATGGCGCTTGCGCAGTACATAGCGGATTATATGGGACTTGAGCTTGAGGTTGTGACGGTTGATTTCGACGGCGTGCTGAGCGAACTGCAGACGAAATCGGTTGACCTTGGCATGGCAGGTCTGTCGCCGGATACGAAGAGAGAGGGCATCATGGACTTCTCCGATATCTATTACAAAGGCGGACAGTCGCTTGTCACCACGAAGGATAACGCGGAGACCTACAATACATTTGAGGCGATCAACAATCCGGATGTCACCGTAGGCGCGCAGACCGGATCGATCCAGCTGGATCTGGCTCAGACAAACAGCCCGGATGCCGATATCATCTCCCTTCCGAAGGTGACGGATATCATCGCCGAGCTTATCTCCGGCAAGATGGACGCAGCCTATATTGAGACAGACGTGGCGAAGAGCTATCAGAAGAACTATCCGGAGCTTGAGATTGTAGCGGACGTTCCGTATGAGTTTGAAGGCTCCGCAGTCGGCGTGTGCAAGGGCAACGAGGGACTTCTGAACGCGGTCAATGAGGCAATCGCGGCGGCAACGGAAGACGGTTCCCTTGAGCAGTTCATCGCTGAGGCGAATGAGCTGGCTACAGGTGAGAAGTACGAAGGACTTCTGGATGAGGACGGCTCTGTTCCGGAAGAAGAGGCAGAGTCAGAGACTGAGGCTGTCACAGAATAAATCCATGAAAAGATGATGCCGGGGCCAAAAAGTATTTTTTGTCCCCGTGGCGTCATGGATTTCTCCGTATTTCATACACTCGAAATCCTGAAACAATGCAAAGACGCAGTTCCTCCCTGAGGATTCGGGGAGGAATTCTTGTATCATCCAAAATGACCCGCAAGGGTCCTGACAATGCGGAATATTTGCGGGACAAAATATCCGCGAATGCGTATCCGTCAACATATCCCGAAAGGAGTATCTATGGGTAGTTTTATACAGCTGAGTAATTTTCCCAAAATACTGCCGTATGCGCAGCTGTTCAGGCAAGGTATCATTGTAACGGTCATGCTTTCCCTGTTTACTGTCGCGATCGGCTTCTGTATCGCGCTTGTGCTGGCGCTGATGAGGCTGTCAAATATCCGGCCGTTCCGTTTCCTTGGGACGACGAAGGAAGGATACCAGAGAGAAAAAGGATTTCTCGCGGTCGTCAGCCGCTTTAATCCTCTGAGCTTTATCGCGACCGCTTACGTGGAGCTGCTTCGTTCCACGCCCGTGCTGGTCCAGATTTTTATCATCTACTACGGTGTTTTCGGCATCATCAGCCTGCCGTCGTTCAGCATGTTTGGTTTTATCAAATTTGACCGCTTCTTCCCCGGCGTCGTCGCGCTTGGGATGAACTCCGGCGCGTACCTGTGCGAGATCATCCGTTCCGGCATCCAGTCGATCGACGGAGGACAGACGGAGGCGGCAAGATCGCTCGGCCTGTCACAGGTACAGAATCTGCGCTACATCATTCTGCCGCAGGCACTCAAGAACATTCTGCCTGCGATTGCGAACGAGTTCGTCGTGATCATCAAGGAATCTGCGATCACCTACACGATTGGCGTGCAGGATATCATGTCGGCAGTCAACGCGGTGAAGGGTGCGACCTTCATCATTGTGGAGCCGCTGCTGGTGGCGACCGCGATTTACTTCTGCCTGTGTTTCCCGACCTCGAAGCTGATCGCGTATTTTGAAAGGAGGATGAGCCGTGGCGACAAGAGATAACAGCCTGATCCAGGTAACAGATCTGAAAAAACATTATAATATGGGCGCCATCAAGGCTCTTGACGGCGTGACGACGAATATCTGCAGAGGAGACGTGATGGTGGTCATCGGTCCCTCAGGTTCCGGAAAATCCACGTTTCTGCGCAGTCTGAATCTCCTTGAGGAGCCGACCGGCGGTTCAATCATATTTGACGGTGTGGATATCACAAAAAAGAAATATGTGAACAGCGAGGGAAAAAAGGTAAAGCTCAACATCGACGAGCTGCGCCAGAAGATGGGGATGGTGTTCCAGCACTTTAATCTCTTCCCGCATATGACGATCCTCGACAATATGACGCTTGCTCCGGTGAAGGTAAAAGGCATGGCAAAAGCTGAAGCCGAAGAGAAAGCTCTCGCACTTCTGGACCGTGTCGGCCTCAAGGACCGCGCCGGCGCTTATCCGATCCAGTTGTCCGGCGGACAGAAACAGCGTGTGGCGATCGTGCGCGCGCTTGCGATGGAGCCGGAGGTCATGCTGTTCGACGAGCCGACATCCGCGCTCGACCCGGAGATGGTCGGAGAGGTGCTTGACGTTATGAAGGAACTCGCGAAGGAGGGCATGACGATGGTGTGCGTGACCCATGAGATGGGCTTCGCGCGCGAGGTCGGCAACCGGGTGCTCTTCATGGCAGACGGAAAACTGCTGGAAGAAGGAACGCCGGATGATATCTTCGGGTGTCCGCAGAATCCGAGACTGAAGGATTTCCTGGCGAAGGTTCTGTGATTGCATTTCCTGTCGAATTATGGTAGTATTACTTGGGACTGCCAGGATGGCAGGCGGTTAGCCCTCTTCGGAGAGAAATAGGATATTCTTTTGGTAAAGATAGTAACAGGACACAGAAATAGCCGCCCCGGTCTGGAAAACTGAGCGGCTGATTTCTTAGTTATTTATAATCCGGGCTAACCGTCTATCGGCAGCTCCAATGGGGCATCTGTTAGTGCAGATGTCCCTCTCTAATGTTTAATATACCACAATCTCTAAAGTACCGCAAGCACTTTTCAGCGTAAAAGAGAATGGAGGTTACAGTTCACACAACCACTGAGCTCGAGGTGATTTCCGGGCAGATTGCCCGGAAATCCCGAGGTCTGAGGCGCGAAATGCCACGAAGGTGGCATTTCTGTGCATCGCGAAGCGTTGTTGCTGGTCACAGAGTGAACAGTAACGAATGGAGTTTAGAGAAACGGAGAAAAGCTATGAGGATGGGTCATGAACAGGAATTGAAAAGAGAGGCAATAAAACAGATAGAGGAAAAAGCAGGATTGATTACGGAAGTGGCGGATCAGATCTGGGAATTTGCAGAGCTGTCTTTGCAGGAATTCAAATCGGCAGCTTTATACTGCAAAGTCCTGGAAGAAGAGGGCTTTACTGTGGAGCGTGGAATCTGCGGGATCGAGACCGCGTTTGCGGCGAGCTTTGGGAGCGGCAGACCGTTGATCGGGATTCTTGCGGAGTACGACGCGCTTTCTGGACTTTCCCAGAAAGCCGGAAAAACGGAACGGGAAGAGATTCAGCCAGGCGGCTGCGGCCACGGCTGCGGCCACAATCTGCTTGGAGCGGGAGCATTCGCAGCAGCTCTTGGAGTGAAGGAGTTTCTTGCGCGGTCCGGTCAGGAGGGAACAGTTGTCCTGTATGGCTGCCCGGGAGAGGAAGGCGGAGCGGCAAAAGCGTTTATGGCGAGAGACGGTCTGTGGAGAGAGCTGGACGCCGCGCTGACCTGGCATCCGGAAGACGTTAATGAGGCGGCGACTGGTTCGTCGAATTCCTGCATTCAGGTGCAGTATAAGTTTTCAGGCGTTGCGTCCCATGCGGCGGGAGCGCCGGAGAAAGGGCGGAGCGCTCTCGACGCAGTGGAGCTGATGAATATCGGCGTCCAGTTTCTGCGGGAACATATGAGTGACAAGGCGAGGATCCATTATGCGATCACCGATGCGGGCGGCTGCAGTCCGAATGTGGTCCAGCCGCGTGCAAGCGTGCTCTACATGGTGCGGTCGAATCATGTAGCTGAGGCGGTAGAGTTGCAGAAAAGAGTGGACCGGATCGCTGAGGGAGCGGCGCTGATGACGGACACGACGTTTGAGCGCAAATTTATCGACGGGGTTGCGGACACGGTCAGCAACTTTGTAATTGAGCGTGTGCTGTATGAGAATTTTAAGGAGATTGGAGTTCCGGCCTACACAGAGGAGGAAAATAAGTTTGCCGATGCGCTGGCAGAGACGTATCCGGGTAGCGACGGCATACCGGGAGTTGCTGCGGAATTTGATACGAATCTGCGCGAGGAGGTACAGAGAATGCGGGCGGAGACAGGTCATGCGATGAATGCGTTTCTTGCGCCGCTTTACCAGGGGGAGGCGTTCAAGGCAGGGTCCACGGATGTGGGAGATGTAAGCTGGCTGACGCCGACCGGCCAGATTCATGTGGCGTCGTGGCCGAACGGCTGCCCCGGCCACAGCTGGCAGAATGTTTCCTGTGACCGGACAGAGATCGGACATAAGGCGGCCCTGTGCGCGGGAAAAGTGCTGGCAGCGTCCGCGATTGATCTTCTGACAAAACCGGAGATTCTGCAGGAGGCGCGCCGCGAGTTTGAAAAGCGCACAGTGCAGGGCTATGTCTGTCCGATTCCTGCCGATGCGGTGCCGGTGATTCCGGACTGAGGATATCAGGACGGCTCTTTCGGAGATTCGGAGGATGGATTGAGCAGGGCTCCCCGCATAATGGCATTTTTCCCAAATTTCTGACGTATCTGGCTGACGGCTTCGTCGAGGCGCTTCTGACGATTCAAAATGGAGGGATCCTTTTTTGTTCCTCCATTTGCCGTCTGTTCTTTACCGGAAGAGAGTAGGCTGGTTTTTTGCGCTCTGGTGGGGGAAGGCATGTTTATGGGTTCTTCTCCTCTGACGGGAGAGAATGTCTTTCCTGGATTCTGTGCGGAAGCGGGCAGTACTTCTCTGCCAGAGGCAGCAGGGATCTCTGATGCAGGCGTTTTCTCTTCCGCCGGCAGGGCAGAGAAGCCAAAGTCAAACAGAGAGAGCTGTACCGGCGTGTCGTCAGACACCAGTTTTGTCGTGCGCAGCCCGAGCAGGCGCACGGGGACGCCGTTCCACAGCTCATCAAAAAGCTGACAGGCATACTGATAGAGCGCGTCAGCGGTGTTGACGGGAGTCAGCGGCTGCATCTGTCTGGAGCAGGACTGGAAGGTATTGTATTTAATTTCGACCGTGACGGTTCCCACGAGCTGTCTGGCTTTTTGGAGTCTCCGGGAGACCTGTTCTGCCAGTTTTAGAAGTACTTTCCGGGCATCTTCCGTCCGGGTAATATCCTCCGAGAGCGTAGTAGAATTACCGATTCCCTTCAGATCATGTGTTTCGGAATCCACGGAAGAGTGATCGATTCCGTTTGCATGCTCCCACATGGAAATGCCATGACTTTTGAAGTGAAGCTGCAGAAATGCCGGATCTGCGTGGGCAAGCTCGCCGATCGTGTGGATACCGAGCCTGGCCAGCCGTTCCGCGCTTGCATGTCCGACCATAAAAAGTTCTCCGACAGGAAGCGGCCACATTTTTGTGGGAATCTCTTCGGGAAAGAGGGTGTGTATGCGGTCCGGTTTCTCGAAATCGCTTGCCATTTTTGCGAGAAGCTTGTTCGGGGCAATCCCGATATTGACAGTGAAGCCAAGCTCATTGCGTATTCTGTCTGCAATTTCCCTCGCGGCTGACAGAGCGGAAGGAAATCGGTGCGCGATCGGCGTAAAGTCGAGATAGCACTCGTCGATGGATACCTGCTCAATGTCGGAGGTATAGGTACGAAGCAGAGACATCAGTTCCCTGCTTCTTTTTTTGTAGAGTTCACGGTCGGGCGGTTCCATATGCAGAGTCGGACATTTGCGGAACGCGGAGGCCACAGGCTCGGCTGTCCGTATGCCGAATTTTTTCGCGGGGATCGATTTTGCGAGAACAATCCCATGCCGGCTTTTTTCGTCGCCGCCGATGATCGATGGAATTGTGCGCAGGTCGAGGGAAGGGTCTTCCCTGAGTTTTTCGATCGCGGTCCAGCTCAGATACGCGGAATTTACATCAATATGAAATATGGTCGGCAAGATGTCACCCTCTTTCCTGCGGATAAAAGTTTTTGGCTGCTGACTATCATAGCATAAAATCTGACGCAGCGCAAATATGGCCGCCGTTCGAGGCTTTCACAATAACAAGTACCATGAGTATCGCACAATCTGAAAGAAAAAACGCAGAAATTTTGTGGAAAACGGGAGAAAGCTGGTATATAATACGAAAAGACTGTGTCCAGTGTGGCAGTGTCATAAAACAAATACTGCAAAAAGACAGAATTCTATTTATTATCTGGGAGGACGGCATATGTTATTTATAGAATATCCGAAGTGTTCAACCTGCAAAAAGGCAAAAAAGTGGCTGGATGACCATAATGTTTCCTACACGGACCGCCATATCAAAGAGGAAAATCCAACCGCGGAGGAGCTGCAGCTCTGGCATCAGAAAAGCGGCCTTCCGCTGAAGCGGTTTTTTAACACGAGCGGGATTCAGTACCGCGAACTGGGATTAAAGGATAAACTTCCGGAGATGAGTGAGCAGGAGCAGATTGCGCTTCTTGCCACGGACGGGATGCTTGTAAAACGGCCGCTGGTCGTGGGAGAAGATTTCGTGATCGTCGGATTTAAAGAAGGCGAGTGGGAGGAAAAACTGCTCGGCTGATTATGCTCCGCGGGAGCGCCGGTCGGAACGGAGTGGAGAGCTGCGTGTCAGAGACGTGCGTTTGGCACTGGTTCTGAGTGCCGGTGCCCCCGTTCAGAAGCGATCGGAACGAAGTGAAACCCCGAAACGGAGTGGAGAGCGCAGGCATGGGAGTTTACGGCCAGGAAGGGCGAAGATCAAAATGGGTAATGAAAATCAGAATACATTTGAGCGGATCTATGAGATCGTCCGCCAGATCCCGTACGGACAGGTGGCGACGTACGGTCAGATTGCGGAGCTTGTGGGAAACCGCAGGCTGTCGCGGGTGGTCGGCTATGCGCTGCATGTGAATCCGGACCCGGAGCACATTCCCTGTCATCGTGTGGTCAACCGGTTCGGGGAAGTTTCTAGGGCGTTTGTGTTCGGCGGAGAGAATCAGCAGGTGGCGCTGCTTGAAGCAGAGGGAGTCCGGTTTGTTGACGGTCGGGTAGATATGAAAAAATATCAGTGGAAGAAAAGACTGTTTTGAGACGATCAGGAGGAGAGTATGGAAAAAAAGATGACGGTTGTGGTTTTGTTTGGAGGGCAGTCCTCGGAGCATGAGGTGTCCTGTGTGTCTGTTCAGACAGTGGTGCGCGCGCTGAATCCGGAGAAATATGAGCCGGTGCTGGTCGGCATCACAAAAGAAGGCCGCTGGCTGTATGTGGAAAGTCCGGAGCAGATCGCCGCGGGGAGCTGGAAGGAGAGCAGAGTACAGGCTGTGATTTCTCCGGATGCGACGGAAAAGAGCCTGCTTTTGATAGAGGGAGAAACTGTACGCAAGAGACGGGTTGATGTGGTATTTCCCGTGCTTCACGGAAAATTTGGGGAGGACGGCACGATTCAGGGGTTGTTCGAGCTGGCGCAGATCCCGTATGTGGGCTGCGGAGTTCTTTCCTCCGCGGTATCGATGGATAAGGCTTTCACGAAGATTATCGTGAGCCAGCTTGGAATACGGCAGGCGGAGTATGTGCTGATCCGTCAGCATGATCTGACTTCAATGGAGGACTGTGTAAGAAGGGTTGAAGAAAAGCTTTTCTATCCGGTATTTGTGAAACCGTCGAAGGCGGGTTCCTCCTGTGGTGTGAATAAGGCGGGGGATGCGCAGGAACTTGAAAGGGCGCTGCTTGAGGCGATTAAGATTGACAGCAAGATTCTGGTGGAGCAGACAATCACAGGAAGAGAGATCGAGTGTGCTGTTTTGGGAGCAGAGGAGCCGGAGGCTTCTGACGTTGGCGAAGTGCTTGCGGCAGAGGAATTTTACAGTTATGACGCGAAATACAACAATCCGCAGTCGCAGACGGATCTCCATCCGGTCTTTCCGGACGGAAAGATGGAAGAAGTCCGGGAAAAGGCGGTCCGGATTTTCCGAGCGGTGGACGGATTCGGGCTTGCACGGGTCGATTTTTTCCTTGAGAATGGGACGAATGAAGTGGTCTTCAACGAGATCAACACGATGCCGGGCTTTACGTCGATCAGTATGTATCCTATGCTCTGGGAGGAGAAAGGGGTTTCAAAGGCGGAGCTTATTGATCGGCTGATTGCGCTGGCGTTTGAGCGCAGATAGCTGCAAAGGGAAGTTTCAGACAGAAAAAGTCCCCATCTCTACAGATAGATGGTGGGATGAATTGCATCTGCACTCCGTTAAATTATCGAGTGTGGATTGAAAGAAACAATTTGGAGATGATCAATACATGGAACGTGATTTTTCACGAGGAAGTATAGGAAAACATATTCTGATGCAGGCTGTGCCGCTGATCGTGGCACAGCTGATTCAGCTGCTTTACAACATCGTTGACCGTATTTATATCGGGCATCTGCCCGGCGAGAACGGAATGGCCCTGACGGGAATCGGACTCGCGTTTCCGGTGGTCGCGCTGATTACCGCGTTTACCAATCTCTATGGATCCGGAGGACCGCCGCTGTGCTCCATCGCGCGTGGGGCCGGACGGATCGACCGGGCGGAGAAGATCATGGGGAACTCCGCAGTCATGCTGTTTTTCACTTCATTTGTGATCATGGCGGTCAGCTATGTTTTTAAAAAGCCGATTCTCTACGCATTCGGGGCCAGCGACACAACGTGGCCTTACGCCAATACATATCTCACGATCTATCTGGCAGGCACGGTATTCTGCATGATGGGAACTGGAATGAACGGATTCATCACTTCGCAGGGGTTTCCGGGGATCGCGATGGGGACGACCGTGGTCGGAGCGGTTATCAATCTTGTGCTTGATCCGGTGTTTATCTTTGGCTTTGGCATGGGAATTGAGGGAGCCGCCATCGCGACGGTGATCGCACAGATGATTTCCGGTCTCTGGGTTATGCGCTTTCTGACAGGGAAAAAGGCAATTCTGAAGCTCAGGAAAAAATACTTTATTCCGGATTTTAAGCTGGTCGGTGAGATTGTATCGCTTGGATTTTCCGGCTTTATCATGTCGGCAACAAACTGTGTGTCCCAGGTGGCGTGCAATGCCATGCTGCGGGAGTACGGCGGAGATCTGTATATCGGCATTATGACGATCCTGAATTCCGTCCGTGAAATCCTCAGCCTTCCGGTCATGGGCGTGACAAACGGCGCGCAGCCGGTACTCGGCTTCAACTACGGCGCGAGACAGTATGGCAGAGTGCGGCGCGGCGTTCTGTTTATGACGGCGGTCGGAAGCATCTATACGATAGCTGCATGGCTTCTGCTCATTCTTCTCCCGAAGCCGTTCCTTATGCTGTTTACCAGCAGCAGGGAGATGATCGCAGAAGGAGTGACGGCGATCCACATCTATTTTGCGGGTTTTGTCTTCATGCTGTTTCAGTTCTCCGGGCAGTCCACCTTTGTGGCGCTCGGCAAGGCGAAGCAGGCTGTGTTCTTCTCGCTGTTTCGCAAGGTGGTGATCGTGCTGCCGCTGACGATCTGGCTGCCGCGTGTGATCGCGCCCGCGGTTAACGGAGTCTATATGGCAGAGCCGGTCTCAAATGTCATTGGAGGGTGCGCGTGTTTCCTGACAATGTATTTTACCGTGTACCGGAGGATGGAAAAAGAGCATGGGTGATATTGATTTTCTGTTTATAACAGGATATAATCTAAATAAGATTTTTATTTGCTAATGAAGGAGGAGACATCATGGCAAATGTGTTTGATGCAGCGAAATATATCTTATACAAAATGGGACGAATGAGTACGTGGAAACTTCAAAAATTATGTTATTATTCGCAGGCATGGCACTTTACATGGACAGAAACCCCGCTTTTTCAGGAAGATTTTCAGGCTTGGACGAATGGACCTGTTTGTCCAGAATTATTTTATGCGCATCAGGGTAAATTTATGATCGATGAGAATGACCTTGAGGCTGGAGATATGTCAGAATTGACAGAGGATGAAAAAGAATCGATAGATATTGTACTGGAGAGATACGGAGGCAGAGAACCTTATGATTTAAGAGAGCAAAGTCATTCGGAACCTCCATGGAAAAATGCGAGGGGAAATATGCCGGAAACAGCCAAATGTCAAAATGTTATCACAAAAGAAAGCATGGGGGAATATTACGGGAGTTTGTAATCATGCCGAGAAAAGATAAGATAGTAAAAGACAAGAAAACGAAAAATAAAAAAACAGTGACAGAAGAAAGATATAGTACAGATACTTTGAATCCAATATGGATCTTTACAGATATTGACAGAAATGGGAAATTTGCTTTTGATGTGGGACGTAAAGACTTTGATTCGAAAGATTTTTTGGAAAAAATGATTTTTTATAGTAATATGACCTGGGCCGAGATTAAAATGCAAACACATGATAAAAAGGGAAAATCAAAACACCATCTGATTTCTTATGATGAGTTATCTCCGATTGCGCAAAGAAGGATTAAAGAAATAGGAAAAGAGGAGAAATTAGATTCTGTTTTTTCGTTTGCGTTTAATAATCTTACGCGGATTATTGGAATCAGAGAATATGAAAAATTTCTTGTTCTCTGGTATGATCCTGAACATGAAGTTTGCCCATCCAATAAAAAATAACGATGTTCTATTAAATATTTGCGTATCCCGGATATCATTGAGATACGTATTATTCATAGTGAGTATCAGAGAACGCAGGAGACGGAAGGAAATCGAGGATCAATAAAAATAAAGGAGGAGAATCATGTTGTTTGGGAAAAAGAAACAGAAAGTACAGGAGACATTTGATAAGACCGGTAAATATCCGGTTGTGCATGCGAGCATCTGCACTGGGGAGAAAGTCGCGGGATTCAAGAGTATTGCCGACGGGAAGTTTGAGGAATTGATGCTGATCCGCAATGACAGTGATCTGAAGGAATTTATGGAACGGTATGACGTTAAAGCGGATGAAATAAAGAAAGAGTGGTAAGCGACAGTAAAAGCAGGGCACCCTATCATGAAATGAGGCCCTGCTATTTTTTTGATGCGCAGGCCCGTACTTGAAAAACAGTTGCTGGCGCAGCATGCGGGCCGCGCGCGGCGAGTAGGAAAAAAACGTTTCCTGCATTATGAAATATTCCTATCCAGCGCTTCCAGGATCTGCCGCACCGCGTGCTGCACGTCAAAGCTGTCGAGCGAGACGGTGATGTGGGCATATTTTTCATAGAGGGGAACGCGCTCCGCATAGAGATCTTCGAGTGTCTGCCCAGGCTGGAAAGAGACGCCGCGTTTTTCAAGGTCGCCGAGCCGGTCTTTCAAGGTATCGCAGGATACCTGCAGGTAGACGACCGTGCTGATCTGCCGCAGGTGCTGCATGGCGCGGCTGCTGTAGATGACGCTTCCGCCGGTCGCGATGACGGAACGCTCAGCTTGGATGCTGCTGTTCACGCGTTCTTCGACGAGCGCGAAGCCGTCAGTTCCCCTTTCAGCGATGATTTGCCAGAGCAGCTTTTTTTCTTCCTTCTGGATCAGAAGATCGGAGTCGATGAAATCATAGCCGAGTACTTTCGCGAGCACGACGCCGACCGTGCTCTTGCCGGCGCCGGGCATTCCGATTAAAGTGATATTGGTTTTATTCATGGGAGTATCACTCCTTGCCTTTACATTGTTTGTGTGCAGAATCCCAAACTGTACCTGAATTTTCGTGTTGTTCATATGCAGAATCCTGGACTGTATACCAGAACCTTCGCAACAGTGAATGCTGCCGGACTTCAATATCTTTGCGCCGGCAGCAGGTTCTGAATTAAACGGTGACGGCCGCTTTCTGCCATTTTCCGCCCAGATAACGCACGGTGAAGCAGACTGCGCGGAACAGCCAGTCGATCGTCATTGCGACCCAGATGCCGAAGACGCCCCATCCGAACTGCACGCCAAGCAGCCAGGAGAAGCCGATTCGGAAGATCCACATGGAGAAGATCGACAGGACCATTGGGAATTTCACATCGGCCGCCGCACGCAGCGTGTTCGGCAGCGTGAACGCGAGAGGCCATACCGTGACAACGCAGATAGCGTGGTACCGGATGATCACCTTTACGTATTCTCCCGCCTCCGGGGAGAGATTGTACAGGTGAATCAAAAACGGCAGGGCGGCTACAGTCAGAATGTTGAGCAGAACCTTGGCCGCGTATGTAATGGTCAGAAGTTTTCTGGTATAATATTTTGCCTGCTCCGGTTCCCCTGCCCCGATACACTGGGAGACTACCGTCAAAACGGCAAAGCCGATCGCTGATCCCGGAAGAATCTGGAACATGGCAATATTGTTGCTGACCGCGTTTGCCGCGATCGAAGCTGTGCCAAAACCGGAGACGACGCTGAGTACCAGGATCTTTCCGAGCTGAAACATACTGTTCTCAAGACCGTTCGGAATTCCGATTCCAAGAATTTTTTTGAGCAGTGAGAAATCCGGACGGAAGGAAAACGGGGTCGGAAGATGCACAACTTTCTCTTTGTTTGTCAGCAGCTTCAGGATGACAACGGCCGCGACGGCGCGTGAGATCAGCGTGGGGATCGCGGCGCCAGCGACGCCCATTTTCAGTCCAAAGATCAGGATGGAGTTTCCGATCAGGTTGATGCCGTTCATGACAAGAGACATGAACATGGCCGTCTGGGAATCGCCCATGGAACGAAAAATTGCGGCGCCCGCGTTGTAGAGCGCGATAAACGGGATTGAGGCCGCGACGATCAGCAGATAGATATTGCAGTTCGTCATCACGTCCGGTGCGATATCTCCAAATACACCGTTCAGGATCAGAGGACGGCAGAGATAAATCAGCGCCATGATGACGGTGGAGAGAACGCCTGTGAACAGTACAAGCTGGTTGGAAGCACGACACGCGATTTCCGGATGCCGTTTTCCGATGTACTGGCCGCAGATAACGGATCCTCCGGTTGCAAACGCCGCGAACAGATTGATCATCAGGACGAACAGGGAATCCACGAGGGATACGGCGGATACCGCCGATTCTCCGGCACTTGCCACCATCATGGAATCCGCCACGCCTACGGTGATCGCGAGGACCTGCTCGATGACGAGGGGAATAATCAGTTTTTTGAGATCGGTGTTGCTGAAGAGATAATGACTCTTATCTGCCCTTGGCAGACTGGCAGCTGCTATTTCCATAATTGAGATGCTCCTTTCAGACATTTCAGATGCCAGAATCTGTGATTCTGTCATTGACCTGGCAGGTAAAAGTACGCAAGCGTTCTTTTCTGCTGCCAGGATTCAGATTCCAGAATCTGCGATTCTGTCATTGACCTGGCAGGTAAAAATGCACAAGTGCCTTTTTCTGCTGCCAGGTCACATTATAAAAATCTCTCTATGGAAAAGCAAGAGTCGATTTGCCGTTTTATCAGGCGGCTCACAGCGCTTTTTTGCCGTTTTGACGAAACACATCTGACGATAAATCCAGAGGAGTTTTTCTTTGTGAAAATATCTGCCGTCGGGTGATAGTCCGGCGGCAGTGTAAATGAAAATCTGTGAGTCAAATCAGGAGATCACAGTTCCTGTCTTGCCAAGGTAAGCATCTTTTGCCTTGTCGATGGAGGTAATGATTGCCTTTCGATTGGGTTTCTGGGAGACAAAATGCAGGGAAGCCTCGATCTTCGGAAGCATTTTATTCGTTCCGAACTCCTTGTTTTCGATGTGGAACAGAGCTTCCTCCGGCGTCATGTGCTCGAGGGGAAGAGGCTCATCCGTATTGTAGTGAATGTTGACAAATTCTTCGTCGGTCAGGATCATGAGAAGATCGGCGTCCGTCATGTCCGCAAGTCTTCCGCTCACGAGATCCTTCTCGATAACGGCCCCGGCGCCTTTCAGAACGCTGCCCTGTTTGAGCACAGGAATCCCGCCGCCCCCGCAGGCAATCACAATGTGCCCGGCATTTACAAGTGTATTGATTGCGTCGATCTCCACAATGTCAAGAGGTTTCGGGGAGGCGACGATGCGGCGGAAGCCTTTTCCAGGCTCCTCGACGACATAGTTTCCTTTTTTCTCCTCAGCCCGTGCTTCTTCCTCGGTCAGATATCTGCCGATCACCTTGACCGGGTGATAGAAGGATTCGTCGTACGGATCCACGGTGACCTGAGTGATGACGGTTGTGACAGTCTTGTAGATGCCGCGCTTCAGCAGTTCTGCGCGCAGGGAATTCTGGATGTCGTATCCGATATACCCCTGGCTCATCGCGGAACAGATGGACATCGGTGCGCCGTACGTTTCATGAAATTTTGCAAATTCATTCATTGCCGTGTGAATCATGCCGACTTGCGGGGCATTGCTGTGTGTGATGATGAGCTGGCAGCCTTCCTCGACAAGATCTGCCAGAACTCCGGCGGAAAATTTGACTGCGGTCTGCTGTTCCGGGAAAGTGGTTCCAAGGGCTTTGTGACCGAGCGCCACAACAACTTTTTTCTTCATAGTTCAGTCCTCACGTTTCTTTAATTATGATAGAGTTTATGGGTTACAGTTCACTCCCCCATCGAGTTCGAGGTGATTTCCGGACATTTTGTTCGGAAATCCCGAGGTCTGAGGCGCGAAATGCTGCAAATGCAGCATTTCTGTGCATGCCTGAGTATGCAGAAAAGCCTCCAGTGGAGGGTTTTCTGTATCGCGAAGCGTTGTTACGTTCACGACCTGCAAGGGAGTGAACAGTAACGTTTATGGTTGCCCAGTCATTGTGAGATACTTTGACTGAAAGATATCTGTTTCCTATATTTATGTAAAGTCATTATATAGTTTTCACAGAAAAAAAGCAATAGCAGGAGGAACAACATACAGTTGCAAAATTTGCGGAATCTCTATATAATCAGGGACAGAGAAAAAGAGGCGTAAGGCTCTTTTCAGGAAGGGGAATGATTGTATGGAAAAACCGGTACTTGTAGTTATGGCAGCGGGGATGGGAAGCCGCTATGGAGGACTGAAGCAGATGGATCCGATGGATGAGCACGGACATCTGATCATTGATTTTTCAATCTATGACGCAGTTCAGGCGGGATTTGAGAAAGTCATACTGATTGTCAAGGAAGAAAATGTTCAGGATTTCCGGGAACATATCGGAAATCGGCTGGAACAGTATGTGCAGGTGGAATATGCATTTCAGAAGCTGGAACTGCCTGACGGATATCAGGTTCCGGCAGGCCGTACGAAGCCGTTCGGGACGGGACATGCGGTTCTGAGCAGCGCTTCTTTGATTCACGGGCCTTTTGCGGTCATCAATGCGGATGATTATTATGGAAAGCATGCGTTCGAACTTATGTATGAATTTCTCACAACGCATCCGGATGATGAGAAATATCATTACGCGATGGCGGGCTATCTCCTGGAAAATACACTGACGGAGTCGGGGAGTGTGGCGCGCGGTGTGTGTGAGCGTATGGACGCGCAGGGCAGGCCGGATCAGGCAGGAGAATATCTGGCCGGGATCACAGAGCGCACCCACATTGAAAAACGGGACGGAGGAGCTTTTTATACAGAAGACGGCGGAAATACCTGGGTGCAGATTCCTGCGGGCAGCACGGTTTCCATGAATATGTGGGGCTTTACCTGGAGTCTTCTTCCGGAACTGGAAAAGCGTTTTCTGGTGTTCCTTGCGGAAAATCTGGAGAAGAATCCTCTGAAATGTGAGTTTTTTCTTCCGTTTGCGGTCAATGAGCTGCTGGAGGAGGGAAAGGCCGACGTGCGGGTGCTTCCGACAAAGGACCGGTGGTATGGAGTTACTTATAAGGAAGACAAGGAAAAGGTGGTCGCGGCGATCCGCGATATGAAGGCCCGCGGGCTGTATCCGGAGAATCTCTGGGAAAACTGAAAGAATGAAGATAAAACTGCAGCGGCCCCGGGAAGAGAAAAGAGAATGTTCCAAACAGATTATGTGAACTGTAAATGGAGGAGACACAATGAAAGTAAAAGAACTTGTAAAGAAAAACCGCAGTTACCGCGGATATGATGAGAGCAGAGCCGTTACGAAAGAGGAACTTCTCGAACTGGTGGACTGCGCGCGTCTGACTGCATCGACTGTGAATATGCAGCCGCTGCGCTACTATCTGGCATATGAAAAGGAAACAGTCGCCCGTATTCAGAAACTGACAAAATGGGCGAAAGGACTTCCGGAGCTTGAACTGCCGCATCCGGGAAAATATCCCGCCGCTTTTATCGTTATCTGCCAGGATACGAGAGTGTGGGAGAATACCGCCCGCTTCCAGAGAGATGTCGGAATTGCGGCGCAGACCATGCTGCTTGCGGCGACTGAGATGGGACTTGGCGGATGCATGATTGGAAGCTTTTCGGCGGGAGGTATCAGCAGAGAACTGAAGCTCGCCGACTACCTGGTGCCGCTTCTTGTGGTGGCAATTGGAAAACCGGCAGAGGAAATTGTTTTGACTGAGATCAGCCTGAGTGAGCCGACCGGTTATTACCGGGACGAGAACGACGTGCACTACGTGCCGAAGCGCCGGTTGGAAGATATCATAATTGATGAGTGATGACCGAGATTCCACAGGGATGATTTATCCGGGAAAATGTTTCTTCAGGTAATCAAACGGTTTTTCAAAAGCAGGAATCCATACCAAAAGAACAGCGTAAAAGCGCATGGGGACAGGAATTGCATACCATGCGCTTTTTGTGTTGCAGGATAACAAAGTTTGAAAGATTTGTGAAAGATTTTTATGGCATAATGTACCCATGTAAAAGTACCTGCATATGGAAAATGCTGCTTTCGCAGCCGCGCCCGGCGCGCGAGAGTGTCTCTGGCACAAAACGAAAGGAATGATGAAACATGGAAATACTGAGTGCGCGAAAACTGAAAAAATATTATGGAGAAGGCGATTCACTGGTGAAGGCGCTGGATGGCGTGGATCTGTCAGTGGAGCAGGGGGAATTTGTGGCTGTTGTGGGAAGCTCGGGAAGCGGGAAGTCAACGCTCCTGCATATGTTGGGCGGATTGGACGTGCCCACCTCCGGTTCTGTCTGCGCAGCCGGACATGAGCTGTCAAAGCTGTCAGAAAATGAACTTGCGATTTTCCGGCGAAGAAAGATTGGCTTTGTGTTTCAGGACTATAATCTGCTGCCGCTGCTGAATGTCTATGAGAATATTGTACTGCCGACGCAGCTGGACGGCAGGAAAACGGACCGGGCGTTTGTAGAGGAGCTGCTAAAACGGCTGGGGCTTGCGGACAGACAGGAAGCGCTGCCAAATTGTCTTTCCGGAGGACAGCAGCAGAGAGTGGCGATTGCACGGGCGCTGGCTGCGAAACCGGCGATTCTGCTGGCCGACGAGCCGACCGGAAATCTGGATACCCGTACCAGCCAGGAGGTGCTGGGGGTGTTAAAGGCTGCCGGTGAATGTTATTCGCAAACGATCGTGATGATTACCCATAATCCGGAGATTGCCCAGCTGGCAGGCCGTATTATCCGGATCGAGGACGGGAAGATATGCGCATAAAAAACAGCGGCAGGAAGGAGATTATGGAAAATCCATGATGAAGATCAGAAATAAAAAAATTCTCAGGATGCTGGCTGGTAAAGCGTATCGCAAAAATCTGCGGCAGAATCTGATGATGATTTTTTCAATAGCCATGACCGCATTTTTGATTACAGTGGTGTTCAGCCTTGGTATCAGTTATTATAAGACGGTGACCGAGCGGAATCTGGCTTCGGAGGGAATGAAGTATGATGTTTCCTTGCCTGAGCCAACGGATGAACAGATTCAGAAAGCGCGGGAAGCGGATGGGGTGAAGTGCGCCGGACTGGCAGTAAAATGTGCGGTTACAGATTCAGATGACGGAAAGGACAGGATACGGTTCTGGTGGGCGGATGAAATCTGCTGGGAAAAACAATGTCGGCCTGCGTTTGTCATGTGGGAGGGAACTTACCCGGAAAAAGAAAATGAAATTATGCTTTCGACGCAGGCATTATCAGAACTTGGGATCGAACAGCCAGAGACAGGGATGGGGATCCCTCTGATCTGGAGTTCTCTTTCAGAGGATTCCGACCTGAATAACTGCGAAACTGTTTTTTACCTGACGGGATGGTTTGAAGAATACGGCAGTCACAACAGTGGATATATTTCAAAAGAGTTTTACGAGAGAACAGGAGTGAAACAGACGGATACCACGAATGGGGTTTTGTATATCTCTCTGGAGAACCCGCTGTACAGCAGTGCGTACATCAAAAAACTGGGGAATCAGATCGGCCTCATCGGGAATCAGGTGATATACAGCGATGCTCTGCTGTTCGTAAAGTTTGTCAGGCTGGCGGCGGGCATCCTGTTTCTGACGGTCATGACACTGGTCAGCGGGGCTTTGTTCGTTTATAATATCTTTTATATTTCTGTTGCCAGGGAGATAAGGCATTATGGTCAGTATAAGACGATTGGAATGACTGTAAGTCAGATGAAAAAGTATCTGTTATGGCAGATTTTCTGGAATGTACTGCCTGGGATTCTGGGAGGTCTTTCTCTGGGGTGTGTGGTGGCGCTGTGGGCAGTTCCTTATATGCTGGGCGCATTGTCAGGCGAGGCAGGAATGCGGCAGGTGGTGGCGTTTCACCCGATCTTGCTGGTCCTGGCATCCGTAGTTACTCTGCTGGCAGTCTGGGGAGGGTGCCGGCAGCTGCTGGAAAAGACAGCCAGGCTGACGCCGGTTGAGGCCGTCCGGTTCAATGAATCTGTCCGACCAGGGAAAGAGAAACGAAGAACAAAAGAAATCGGGATGTTTCAGATGGCCCGCTGGAATATCTTCCGCAGCAGAAAGCGTTTCATGGTATCGGCCGCGTCGCTTTGTATGGTTATCGTCGTATTTCTGGTTGTGAGTGTCATTTTGCAGCAGAACAGCGCGAAAGCGATTTTGAACAAACAGTATCAATATGACGCGCGGGTTTTGAATTCTAAATTGCGGGATGACCAGGAGCACGCGGGAATTACGGAAGAACTGGCGGAACAGATATCCGGACTGGATGGGGTAAAAACGGTGCGGAAAGTGTATTCGCAGGAGGTGCAGTATGACTATGCGGATACTTACGAAATAATGAAAGATTACATGAGGGCGGTTTATGAACTGCCGCTCATGTCAGAGAGTCAGCTGGAAGAAAATCTCAAGGTCTGGAAAAACAGGTTGCCCGGTGATGAAACGTATCCGGGGCAGGGACAGGGACGTCTGGTGGGAATCGACGAAGCAGAATTTGATGTCCTGAATAAGCAGGGGAACGGAAATCTGGATAAAGAGGCTTTTTTCCGGGGAGAAGGAGCGATTGCCTTTGGGTTTTTATCTGTCTCGGCGGAGTCTCTGGTTGGGAAAAAGTTAAACTTTCAGGTTTACGGGCAGCCGCAGGAGAGTTCAGTGACAGTAAAGTGGTCAGGGGATGGAATAGAGACGCCGGTTTACTTTACGAACGATGTGATGCCGGATATTATAGTGTGTGAAGAATTGTTCCGGGAGCTTGTAACTGTGCCGATTCTGGAGCTTCTGGATATTGATTACGAGGAAGCGTTTGACACGACAACAGATCAGGCAATAGCGAAAGTACTGGAGAATCATGATGACTTAAAACTTTCAACAAAAACGGAAGATTATGATCTTTTGTATGGGAATGAACTTCGCCTGCGTGTGATCGGCGGCAGTCTTTGCGCGGTCCTTGTGGTACTGACCTTCCTGAATTATGGAAATATGATGGCAGTCAGCATTCAGAGCCGCCGGCGGGAGCTGGCTGCGATGCAGAGTATCGGTATGACGCGCAGCCAGCAGAAAATCATGATGGCCGCGGAGGGATTTCATTACGCATTGATCGCAGGCGGAATTTCTCTGGCAGCAGGACTTCCGCTCTCTTATCTGATATCCGCCGCTGTTAACACTTATCATACGCCGTATCAGTTTTTGATATTGCCAAATCTGCTGTTCTTTGCAGTGCTGTTTGCTTTTTGCAGCCTGATACCGGTTGTGCTGTATCAGTTCCTGCAGAGAGGGCGGCTGATAGAACTATTAAAAGAATGAATGCAGGGCTGGGCGCATTATGCGGCGGCCTGATTGATCAGACAGAGGAGATTAGGATGAAGCGCATACTTTTTATTGAGGATGATCCGATTTTAAACCGCGGCATTTGTGTGGGATTAGAGCGGGAAGGGTATGAGATGAAAGCAGGCTTTTCCATTGCGGACGCAAAGAATATGCTTGCGAAGGAAACGTTTGACCTGCTGCTGTTGGATGCCGGTCTGCCGGACGGGGATGGATTCAGGCTTTGCAGGGAACTTAAGGATGATGCTTTGCCGATTATTCTTTTGACAGCCAGGGGAATGGAATGCGATATGGTTGGAGGGCTGGATGCCGGGGCGGATGATTATATTGTGAAACCGGTGAGCCTCCGGGTGCTGACGGCAAGAATTCAGGCATTGCTGCGGCGAACGGGCAGCAGAGAAAACGTTTATCGCATGGGGCCATTTGAGTTTGAATTTGAGAAAGCAAGCTTTCGAAAACATGGAGTATCGCTGCAGCTGAGTGCCAGGGAACAGAAGCTTCTGGCCTATCTTGTCGCTCATGCAAATCGTGTGCTTTCACGGGACAAAATCCTGGATTATCTGTGGATGGACGATCCGAATTCTGTAGAAGAGAATGCGGTGGCTGTCGTGATACGGCGATTGAGGGAAAAGCTGGAAGATGATCCGGCGCGGCCTGTGTATATCAGAAATGTGTATGGCGTGGGGTATATGTGGTCGGAGCGTTGCTGCGTTTACGGATCCGCAGGGAAGCAAACAGTAACATCGGAGGAAAAGGGATAGGCAGGAAAATTCCGGGAGGTGTGGAGGATGGGGCACACAACATTCGCGTTCGCCGTGGTGATACTGGCGCTTCTTGCAGCAGCGGCGGCTGTCGGAAGTACGATGCTGTACAGACACCATGTGGAAGCAATGCTTGACCGTATCAGGCAGAGACTGCTCCAGGCGGCAAAAGGCGACTACACAGCGGTTTCCTATGATGAGAGCATGGAAATGGCAATTGGAGAGGCGGTAAATGATCTCCTTGACTGTCTGCGTCATCAGAAGCAAAAGCAGCAGCATGAGATGCGTGTTATGCAGCAGTTTCTTGCAAATGTTTCACACCAGATAAAAACTCCATTATCCAATATCATGGTTTATTCGGAACTTGTCAGCGGAAGTCCTGATGTTTCCAGGGAAGACAGAGAATACCTGGAGCTGATTTGCCGGCAGTCCGAGAAACTGGATTTTTTAGTAAGCATGCTGATAAAGGCTTCACAGATGGAACTGGAAATGATCCAGGTGCATCCGGTTAAGGGTGCATTGGACGAACTGATTTTAAGATGCAGTGAAGAAAAAATTCAGGAAGCGAGACAGAAGAAAATTGAAATGCGGATAGAACCAAGCGGGGTTGTCTGCCCGTTTGATCCCAGATGGATGCAGGAGGCAATTGGAAATCTGATTGATAATGCGGTTAAATACTCGCCATGCAAAGGACAGATTGAGATATTTGTCACCGGATATGGTCTGTTCTGGTGTATTCATGTCAGGGACCAAGGATGTGGTATTCGTGAGTCAGAGCAGGGATTGATTTTTCAGCGGTTTTACCGTTCTGAACGTGCGTACAGCGAACCGGGGCTTGGCATTGGCCTTTATCTTGCGCGGGAGATTATACGCCTGCATGGCGGGTATATGGAGGTGCGGTCAAAAGAAGGGGAGGGAGCGGAGTTTTGTGTTTATCTGCCGCAGAGTTAACCTCTCAAGGCTGTTGTCCTGACGAGCAGCAGATTCTTCACATTTGGGCGGCAGAATGTTAAATGTCGAGCGGGCGGCCGTTCGGAAATCAGGAGTTATGGGAGTAAAAGTCAATTATTAAGAAGGTGGTGCTATCGGAAAACTTATTTTACTGTCTTTTGACGATAACGAAAATGAAGTGGTAAATTCTATTCTGTCTGTACTGGAAAACAGACGAAAAATATACAAGATAGAGGAAAACCTGCGGTCAGCGGAAATACGATATGGCGACATGGTTATTTTATCCGACAAAAGAGAAGTGACGTGCCGGGGCAGGAAGGTAGAGCTGACATTTACGGAGTTTGAAATCCTGCAGCTGCTGGCACAGAATCCTGGACAGGTGTTCAGTAAAGAACAGATTTATGATATTGTCTGGAAAGAGCCATATGCAGGAGATTACAATGTTGTCATGAGCCATATCCATCACATCCGGGAAAAGATTGAAGAAGATCCCGGCCATCCGGTCTATATTCAGACAGTGCGGAGAGTGGGGTATCGGTTCAATCGAAATATCACTGCAGCAAATTGAACAATTGCCGATGCATAGTGGACACTTTTGATGTAATCTGTCGAATCCCGGCGCAAGCCTGAGCTTGCACCGGAGGCTGCTCCAATCTGCAATGATTAGTCTAATGGATGTTTTTTATCCAAATGTACGCTTGATTTCGTTGAGTTCGCCTTGTGTTTCGACCCAGTTCTCTACATAACCGCAATCACAGCAGACGTAACGAATAACCGGGATTTTTTTCATAAGTGTAAAGACTGAGGTATAAATATTATTGCCGCTTGCATGGCGGTTTCGATTGTCGGGGACACGGACAATATTTTGTGAACTGCACTTAAGGCAGTGTTTCGTATTTTTCATGGTATCATATCCTCCTTGTGATAAGCAGCAGGCTGAAACATTCAGCCAAAACAATACAGAGCAAAATCCATATACTTTCAGGCCACATACCGATAAATACTGCAGTCAGCAGCATGATAAGCGGTACAATATATTTGCGAGGGTGGTGCCATAGATCACTTTCTATTTTCCAGCCGCGGATAGGGTGACACCACTCCAGCAGAACAGACAAGACAGCACTTTGCAGGGAAATTAACAGTGCGGCAGTGATTTCCATACCGCCTGTACCGCCATGTTGAACTTGCCAGCTAACCAAATACACGCTGCTTACTGCCATGTTTATTAAGAAGATGAAAACGCAGTAGCGGCTGCAAAAGCGGCCTGCCTGTCCGGGAAGTACCCTCACAGCTTGTTCCAGATCAGGATCACAGGACAGCAATATGCAGATCGGAGTATTCAGGCACAGAATGGCGAACCCAGGCGGCATAACATACAATCCCTCGAATTGTCCCAACAATAACGGCAGAAATGCGGCAATTAAACACAAGCCTGCCGTATTCAAAAGATAATTCTTATTCGTTATCAAATAGCGCAAGAGATACAGGAATATGCTCCCCGTTCCTCTGGTGTGCCTGATTAGTTGTTTTGCGGATGCCGGGCGGTAAAATCCGTAAGCGTCCTCCGTCAGCAGGCGAAGAACGGAAAGGCACAGGCTTGCAAGTACGATCAAAGCAAAGAAAACAATATCCTGCACAAAGAATATGGATAACAGTAGAGCTGCACACCATAGAAAAACAATGGGTAGCCGTTTCTTTTTCTTTGTCGTGGTGTACCATGCGGCAGCTGTAAAACAGCCGTTACATGCGCAGAACAGAGACACGGTTATCTGTACTGCGCTCCACTCATGGACGGCAAAGAACAAAGTCAATACAAGGAATGTCTTTGTAATCAACGTATAACCGGTAAATGCCAGCACAATCGAAAGGGCCATTCTCCTGTTTTTAAACGGCAGCATAAACAGCCCGACCATACGATCTGCATTCCCCGAAGAATTAAGGGCCTGCCACATGATGCCCGCCGAAAAAGCCGTTGCTGTCAGAAAGAGAACAGACGGTGAGATCGCTATTTTGATTTCTGCTGTACGAATGGCAGGAAACGCGATCAGGCAGGCGATCAGGCTCTTTGCGGCGCGATCATATTTTGTGCCCAAGAGCTGCTTTAAGAGGGCTTTCAAAATGTTCATTCTTTCTTCCATTAGCCACGGCAGGCTGGGCGCTACACCCATTTTCCACCTTGATTACCAGCATATCATTGATACGGCGGATTGTCAGATTGATAAACCGTAAACTGCCCTCCGCGCCGCCTGCTGCTTCAATGGAGTTATCCAGCAGGTTTCCTAAAATCGCAACCAGGTCAACACTTCTTATATTTGTATGACGGGGAAATTCAATATTTGTGTTTACGCGCACCTGTTGGGAAGCGGCAAGAGCGATTTTATTGTTGATTAGATAATCCACCGCTTCATCGCCTATCCATACTGTCTGTGAAATGCTCTGCATAGGGGTACGCAGTTTTTCAAGGTATTCCATTGCTTCGCTGGTGTTGCTCTTTGACAGATAGCGGTACAACGCTTCCACATGGTTATGAAAATCGTGAAACAGTTTTGCGTTGGCTGCATAGGTATCACTCAATGTCTGATAGTCGCGTTCCAGCAAAGCATTTTTATCTTTTTCGAGCTGTGCAATCGTCTTTTCCATTTCGTATTGACGATTGAGATTATAGAATAGGATCGCTATTGGGATTAGTACAGAATAGATAAGCCAGGGCATTAGTTGGTCGTCGCTTATAGCTATAGAACGCTGCTCGGATAATAAGACTATTCCAAATAAACCTGCGACTGCAGCGCCGGATAATACTCGTGGAGACTGTCCGTTTTTGCTATCTGTCTCTTTTGCGATGAGGAAGACTATCCCCAGCATGAGCAGTCGGACAACCCAAACTGCCATAATGTATTCGGGTGCTTTCGTATTAAGAAAACTCTCTGATTGAAATACTATACCCAGCCCCGCCGATACAATAAATTCCCAAAGAGCAATGGTTATTTCGTAGAAGAAAGTAAGAAACAGGCTCATTCGCAGTTTTGCAGCGAAAAAGCAATATAAGATCACGGTTAAAATAATAGTTTCCGCCCCTGCAGTGTAGATTTGCCGGACAGGGAAACAGGAAAACGCCGTCATACATACAGCTGTACACGCAGAAAAGGCGGCGGCCTTTTTCATATCCCCGGATAGATCTAACAGCGATACGACAAGATACAGGCCGAGGAATATCCGCAGCCCATTTGTTAAAAAGAATGAAAGTATCTGATACCAGGCCATCATATATGCGCCCCCCAAAACTTATTGATCTGCTTTTTTACCTCCTGTAAATGGGAACGGCTGACAGGCAGCGTTTCGCCATTTTTGAGATACGCCATACCGTCGCTGATTTTCATGATCTGAATGATATTCACGATATAGCCCCGGGCGATGAAGATAAACTCCGGTGTGTCTAATTCCTCAAAAATCTGCTGCAGACTTTTTCTCACCTTCGATATTCCCATGCCGGAGACAATCATTGAATTTTTACCGCCGTCGCGCTGGATATAGAAAATTTCTTTATATGGTATTTTTTCCATGCGTCCGGCTGCCTGAATGATATATTCTTTCCCTGCTTCCAGCTCAATCAGCTTTGCCGCGTCTGTTACGGCAGATACCAGGCGATCAGCGAGATTGCTTTTTGGTACATAGCGGAAGATAGACAATTCAAAAGCGTCAATCGCGTACTCGATATGTGATGTAATGAAGATAATCTTCACATTCGGCAAATGCAGCTTGATTTTTCCGGAAAGATCCATGCCCGTTATGCCGGGCATTTCTATATCAAGCAGAATGAGATCAAAGAAAAAGTGATCGTCTGTAATATCAAACAGAAGATTGCTGCCCCTCGTGTAGGTTATAATTTCATAACCGATACCGCAGGATTTCAGACTTCTTTTTACAATGTCCTCATGCTGTATGACGGCTTCCTTTTCATCATCACATATTGCTATCTTTATCAACACATTCACCCCGTTTCTTATATCTTCCGTCAGTGGTTTTCTCGGCGTCTTTTGGCAGCAGCTACACCTTTCCCATTTTTTCGGCTCCTGCGATGCGTCCGGCAGAACAGTAATAATTTATCATGCGGGAAGAGATTCCCCATTCTTCACTTGCCTGTTTGAGCGTCATGTAATCCGTATCGCACATCCACATATGATATTATATTTTGGTGTCTCGAATAATGCAAGGTTTATAGAATTCTTATTTCCTGTTGGATTTTCAGACGAAGGGGTATTCTTGCTGGGAAAACTGATGATGGCAGTAGATTTCTTCACAATCCGGGTGTATAATATAAATGTCGAGTGGGCGACTGTTCGATAAATCGGTGTTGTAACTGATAACACCTCTATTAGCTTATGACGCAAATAACAAACAAAATCGGTACCCATGGAGGATTTGAATTTGGAATCAAAAATCACAGCACGGAATGTCGTTTTATCGCTTTTCGGTTTTATCATTTTGTGGGCGGTTGTAACGGACGCATGGGGATATTCCTCATATCTGTTTTCTTCAGATAACGGCGTCTATTATTATGGATATATCAGCCGTTTTGTATGGGTGATGCCAGCCGTCCTGCTGATCGGAATAAAAGATGATTATTTAATACTGTCTAAAAAGGAACTGATGTCCCGCCCGCAGTTCAGCCGGCAATTCGTGAGTATATTGTCGATCATTCTGCTCTGTTCACTCATATATATGTTCATAGCACATAAGAGTTTTTGGATTAACCGGGATGTTCCTTTCCTGCTGACTGTTATAAAATATTTCATTGCAGGCTGTGCGGAGGAAGTTGTTTTCAGAGGCTGGGGATATAACGCACTGGCAAAAGTGCTGTCCAATAGAAAATCCGTGGCGATTTCTGCACTAATGTTTGTGCTGCTCCACTGGCTTGCGTATTTTATAAGATTATTCCGGTTTGGAACTTTTGATTATGCAGATCTTCTTGTGCAGAGCTGTTCCGCGTTGTTATGGGGAATCCTGACCTGTTGGCTGATGCGAAGATCTAGAACCTTATGGGATCCCATTCTTGTACATTTCGCTTATAATTTGTCTTGTATAATGTTGATAGGAGTAAATTGACAGATATATTCCCGTTTTTCGGGAAGCGGATCAGAGCGAAAAATCATAATTTTCAGAGGGTTTCAACTGCTTTTTTAAATTTTCCATAATGATTTACCTCATTTCTTTCTTTCCAAATTGAGTTACTGCAATCACAAGCGCCAGCACAAAGACCAGTACTGCAGTCGACAGGAACGGAAAAATGGAAAATGTCCTTATGCTGGAATTGGTTGTAAAATCATGCAGAGAACATGAAACTAAATATCCACTATAACAATATGGATAAATAATCCAAATGGGTGTAGCGGAAACCAAAATGCCGGGGATAACCAGAAGCAGGTTCAGCCCCACTGAAAGCAGAGGCTTTTTAAACAAAACGGTGATTGCTCACATGGTTCCTGCACATGGCAGCATTGTCAAAAATAACCCGACACACCATTTCAGCAAATAAAGGAGTGGCAGCGTTTCCGTCACGCCCGTTGTGGTTGTGGCAACTGTTCCGGCGATCACAAACACTGTGAGGAATACAATCATCTCCATAAGCAGATAAAATGCCAACACGCAGAATTTTGCTATGGAGAGTGCATGTCGGCTGACCGGCAGAGCGAGCATTTTCAGGATGCCGTTATTTCCCGTTTCCCGTCCCGCGATCATCATGCAGACCACAATCATGGAGAACGGCAGCAGATAGTAGGCATACAGAAGCGCGCTCTGAATGAACATGGCCGGCCATGCGTTTGTATATTCCGGCGTAAAATATCGGCTCAGGTTTGCTCCCCCAGAGGAAACTACCAACAGAGGTGCAATAAAAATCAATGGTGCGATTTTCGAGCATTTTACCTTCATAAAAGGCAGTTTACAAATTGAAAGTACAGGGCAGCAGGGCTGCAAGTTTACCATAATATTCCCGCGATGATAGTAACACCTCAAATTCCATGACTCAAAATGAGCCTTTTGGTAAAGATAGTAGTCTGTATTGGAAGAACTTGTCCGGCTGGCGTGTTGGAGATGACAGATGAGGAAATAACAAAAACAGCCGCCCAATCCGGCAAACTAAACGGCTGTTTTGTTGAATATGTTTCGGCCTGACTTATTTCGTCATATGGCAGTTTTGCTTTGGTGGGTTCAATTATACCTGGAATTTCTGAAGTAAGGCGTCCTGCAATATCTGGGAGAAGTTCAGTCCGAGAGCATTCGCTTCTTCGTTCATCCATTCGGGAATCGTAAGAGTTTTTTTGATTGCCTTATTGTTAAATCTTTTTCTGTAAGCCATGGTGTCGCAAGCCACATAATTAACAAATTCTTCTCCATTTACTGTCAACTCGGTGTGCTTTGACGGAGCAGGAATTGTACGCCCATCTTTTTCGTATCCATATAAAACGAGCGCCAGGGCGTCCTCAGCCATTTCAATTCCATCCTCCAGATCATCGCCACAGGTATAACATCCGTCCAGATCCGGAAAAACGATCGAATACGCGCCGTTTTCTTCTGGGGTAAAAATTGCCGGATAAACATATTTTGCCATAATTTTTATTCTCCAATCTTTTATAAAATGAAAGGCCAGGGGCTTTCAGTCAAGCTCTGCTTTTAATTTCTGCCGCAGACAGAATAACTGCAGGTGATCTGGATTTTTCAATCAGGTATGACAGAAACGATGAAATGGGATTACTTTGCATGGCATTTGAAAAAATGCGCTCTGCGCTGGAAAGCAACAACCGGGAAATGTGGCGGCAGATGAACGAGCGCAAAAGATTAAACGCCGCCTTTTCCCACGATCTGCGGACACCGCTTACCGTGTTGGAGGGACATTTAGGTATTCTGCAGAAATATATACCGCAGAGAAAATTGAGTGATGACGATATTATGCAGATCTATGCTGCAATGACAGGGCAAATTGAACGGCTGAAAGGTTATACTGTTTCTATGAGTACATTACAGAGGATTGAAGATGTGCCGATTAACAGGAAGCGCGTATTGGCTGCAGATTTTATTGATGACCTGAATGATACTGCTGAAATAATCTGCGAAAGCAGGAAGCTGTCCATTTTGAACAGGGTTTCTGACATGAATATCAGCATTGACTCGGAAATCGTCATGCAGGTATTTGAAAACCTGTTATCCAACGCTGTCCGCTATGCAAAATCTTCTGTACTCATACAGTATGAAGTCACTCATGGTAAATTTTCCATTATTGTAACGGACGACGGCAAAGGATTTGATGATACCACCCTGAAATCCGCCACGAACCCGTTTTTTACAACAGAGAAAAAGGCGGACTCTGCCGGGCATTTGGGGTTTGGTCTGAATATCTGCAAAATCCTGTGCGAGCGGCATAATGGCGGCATCAGATTATCAAATGCCCCACAAATGGGTGCGTCTGTAACCGCCAGCTTTGGAATGACAGAATGAAAAAGATTTTTTCTGCAGTCTCCCTGTATTTTCACAGGGAGATTTTTTGTGTCACAGGAAATTCCGCCGGATTTCCTGTGACAAAAAGCACTTCGCGCATAGATGTGCAGCCCGCAGAGAGGAAACAGCTGCTTTGCAGCCTGCATCATCGGAGCTTTTACGACATACCGCATTATGCTGGTTTCCGGCGTTATCTATATCGGAAAAACAATGCAGTTCGTCGGCTGCGCGTGTGGTTTAGTCTTATTTATTCAGATCATTATTTTCTTTATACTGAAAATCAGATTTTTGAAATTTGCTTTTACCAGTCACTGAGTTGTAACTTTCATTTGCTATACTGATAATTGTAAAGGCTGCAGGGATTCATTCCAGGCAAGGCAGGACACAGATGCCTTCAAAAATGGGTAGGCAAAAGCAGCACCACAGGGGGTGTACCTTTATGCCCAAAACCGGGCAGGCAAAGGAAAGGAGAAAATCAGAATGGAAATCTTAAAATGTGAAGGGGTCAGAAAAGTATATGGCTCCGGCGGTAACCAGGTGACAGCGCTTGATGGAATTGATCTGTCTGTGAACAAGGGAGAATTTGTAGCGATCCTTGGGGCTTCCGGGTCGGGGAAGTCTACCTTGCTGCATATTCTGGGCAGCGTTGACAAACCCACGGAGGGGAAAGTGATCATAGACGGAACGGATTTATCGAAACTGAACCAGACACAGGCGGCAATTTTCCGGCGCAGAAAGGTAGGGCTGGTGTATCAGTTTTATAATCTGATTCCAACTCTTACAGCAAGAAAAAATATTCTTATGCCGTTATCTCTGGATAAGAAAACACCGAATCAGGAGTATTTTGAGAAGGTCGTCAAGTCTCTTGGAATTGCGGATAAGCTGGATGCCATGCCGAATCAGCTTTCCGGCGGACAGCAGCAGCGGGTGGCGATCGCACGTTCTCTGATTTATCGGCCGGCCCTTCTTCTTGCGGACGAGCCGACTGGAAATCTCGATCAGAAAAATTCCAAAGAAGTGATTGATATGCTAGAGCGTGTTTGAAAATTAGGAGGCTTTGGTTATTTTATCCAAATCAGGATTGAGGCAAGACATACGAAACCCAT
>CANQAR010000011.1 GCA_947588845.1 uncultured Lachnospiraceae bacterium | reverse complement strand
CGGTTATCCACCAGATAAAAAAATAAATTTCGTCACTTTTCACAATGCCTGAGAGGGGGGAGTGAACAGTAACAAAAATTTTTCCAAACTAAAAAAATATGGGGATATGGATTGAATTCCGCATGGCAGGCATGGTATAATACATAAAAATTGTCGATCATCTGGGGGAAGGAAGTGATAAAATGAACAATTTAACCAGAAGAATGATCAATTCGCTAGCGGAAGATATACTGAATATATACGATATTCCTGTACCAATCCAAAATATGGAAGAAATTGTAGAAAAATTGGGCGGTACTATACAAAGAGAGGTTTCTTTTTCAGATGGTACAGTTGAAAGGAATGGAGATGGATTTAAAATAATATTATCACTTTTCCAAGATGAGAAACGGGAGCGCTTCACGATTGCGCATGAATTGGGTCATTTGTTTCTCCATATGGGCTATAGGATAAATGAAAAATTATGGGAAGGACAGGATAATAATATTTATCATCGAACAGGAAATTCTGAAAGGGAATACCAGGCTAATGAATTTGCAGCAGCTTTTTTGATGCCTGCAAATAGGTATCTTGAGGTCCTTAAAAGTTTGGCGGTAGGCAATAAGGTCGATACATCCAAAATAGCGGAATTTTTTAATGTGTCGGTCGAAGCTGCATCTAATAGGGGTAAGTTTTTGGGGTATTTGAAATGGTAGAGGAAAAACGGACATTAGATAAATACAGCAAGTTAATTGAGGATTTAAATGAGGAAAGAGAAGATACAGTAAATCGGCGTAGTGTTGAACTGTTCTTCTCTTTTGATATTGTGAATTCATCTGCTTATAAAACTATAAACTATACAGGTTGGTATAAGGTAATTAATTCTCTTTTTAAAAAAATACAGAAGACTGTTACAAAATCAATGCCAGAAGCAGAGATGTGGAGGGTTTTGGGGGATGAGATAATTTTTATTATTTCGATAAAAGAAAATAGCAGTTTTTTTGTATATACAGATATGATATTCAAGATCCTTAATGATTTTGTGAAGCAGTTAAAGGATGGAGTATTTTTTGATGATTTACAAGTTACAGATGATGAAAAACTATTGATGAAAATGCAGAAAATTATTTCTTTAAAAGCGGCGGCCTGGATTGCCATTGTTAGAGAAGGAGTTGAAAAACCAGAGCAATATGATAATTTACTGGAAAGGTATAAATTAAGAGAAGGATATGAACTCATGGAGTTCTTGGGAAATGATATAGATGCGGGATTTAGAATAAAAAAAGAGACGCAGATCAGGCGTATGGTCATAAGTTTTGAACTGGCATATATTTTGTCTAAAAATACTGATTTCATAAATAATCTAAATATTATTACATATAAATCGCTTAAAGGAATCTGGCAAAACAGACTATATCCAATTATTTGGTATCATGACCCTAAATATGTCGAAAATGTACGTTTTGAAGAAAGTTTTTTTTATGATGAAAGAGAAGGAAATCCCTTAGCTGAAGAATATTTTTCCAATAGAGCTAATCCTAGATTAAAGATAGAAATGTATGAAAATGTACATGATGCATTATTTAAAATTTTAAGCGATCAAAATTTAAAGGGTAAAATAGATAAAATAAACGAGGTTATTGATGAGTCCAAAAATTCGACAACAGTAAGTGGAAATTTACTGGAGCCACAATTCTTTTTGAGGCTTCATTGTGTGGCAGTATGTTACGATAAGAATACAATGAGAATATTAATAATGAAACGGTCGGATAATAGGAGGAAGTATCCGGGACAGTGGGAATTCGGCTGCGCCAAAGGTACATTAGAAAGGTCTTTGTGTGAGCAGATAGAAACAGAATATCTTGAAGATTTTGAGTTAGAAATAAAAGTTATTTGTGATGCTGAAAGAGATGATCGCCAGCCTGTTCCATTGGCATTATATGAAGCGGAGAGCGAACAGGGAAAAGATAAAGGTTTTATATCCCTGGCGGAAATTGTTAAGCCATATGATATAAAGGTTTTTAAAAAAGGTGCAAAACATTCAGAAGTGAGATGGATTACAAAAGAAGAAGTCGAAGGTTTTAACGAAGAAGCGGTTAAAGATTTTAAAAGTACGTTAAAAATGGCTTTTCAAAAGATGGAGGAAATCAATGGAAAATAACGAAAATAACGAAAAAGAAATGATTGACTTACTTGAAAAAATCTTTTCCAACGTTAATAATTGGCTGACTTTTGCTGAAGCAAAAAATGCAGCTATAATTGCGTTTAATATAGCTGTTATTTCTGCGTTGTTCAGCGGTAAAGACATATTAGGGGAAACATTTCTTTTTTACTTAGTAAATGTAATAACAATCATATCTTCTGGTTTTGCATTGGCAGCTTTTATGCCGGATATGGGTGATGATAGAAGAACTGTTGGGGAAATAACAGAACCGGGTAATTTATTATTGTATGGCAATATTGCAAAATATACGAAGGAAAAATATTTGATTGCATTATATATGAAATATTTTGATTCTGAAAAACAGGAAAATAATTTATCAAAACTGGAATTAGATTACGCTGGTGAAATTACTTATAATGCAGGAATTACTGTTAAAAAGTATAAAAGGTTTCGATGTGCATTGTGCGTAGATTTTGCTGGCATTTTAGGGATCCTCATGTTGGTAATTTTAGCTTGATTGTGATACTGATTTATATCTATTATCAAAAAAATCTCCATCCGTCCCTAAAACGGGAAGATGGAGATTTGTGCTGTATTACAGCAAAAGAATGTCCCAGGACGCGAATAGCGCTGCGGTCATGCGGATCTGAAACCAGAACCAGTTGTGCCCTGCGTTCCACAGCAGATGCCGATGGCGCGTCAGTCGGCAATGGAAAGTGCCGTGAGGTCCTGGGCGAACGGACATTCCGAGTACCAGTGGCCATCCAGCACGCTGATGGTTCAGGTTCGATTTCGGACAGGAGTCTTCAAGAAGTCCTGGAAGAATAGGTCTTTGCGTAGGGAACCGCCCTCGACGGCAAGGCCCGCTTTCCAGAGTTTTTCCTGCGGGATCCGCGATGTATTTGATCACAGCGTTCCCGCCGGTCTTTCTGGACTGTACAGTGGCCTGATTTTTGTCAAAACGCAGGTCCCAGTCGGCTTGGAGCGCCGGGATTTTCGTGATGATTTCTTTGATGGTACCGCTCATTAAATACCTCTCTTTCGTGCCTTGCGCAGTGTACGGGATGCAGCGATTTGCCAGCAATGCGGATTTTTTATAAAATAGCCGTCAGAAAACCCATGTGTCTTCAGATCGTGGGATGAATGACGGTACATATTTTGCTGAAAAAAATTTCTTTTTGATAAAATATATAGTATAATGTAACATACAGGAGTCATCCGAGTCTGTGGAAAGGAAAAAGCTGTATGTATCTTGTAACCGCGGTATCAAATACAGGCAGATCGTTCATTATAGATGGGAGAAGGCTGAAATCCATCAACCAATGGTATAACAAGAAAAATGCTCGCTTTCAGTCCATAAAAGACAGCATTCTGGCAGAAAACCCACGAACAGACAGGGAGCCCTTGCCAGAGACCGCAGCAACAGGGTGAATGACTACCTGAACAAGGCCGCCCGTAAAGTTTTTCGATTAATGTATAAATAACGATACAGGGCCCCTTATTGTCGGATATAATGTAACTTTTCAGAGCGGTAGCCGCATGGAAGGGAAGAATAATCAGAGCTTTGTTGATATACCATACGGCCGATTAAGGGATAAGTTACAGTATCTGTGCGAACTGAACGGCATTACTTATATAGAGCAGGAAGAAAGCTATACCTTCCAAACAAGTTTTTGGGATAAGAATTCCCTTCCTGTTTAGATGATAGGTAGTTCACAATTAGTATCATGAGAGAGGGAATGCAAAATGATGATCCGCGCTTACGATGAAGATTATCTGGTGTACGCACAGCGTATTCTTGGGGATATGCTGGACTTTTCCATAAATACTCTGGGATATGACGGGGATATGTTTTTTTCTATGTTTATCATATCCGGCCTTGCACTTCAGTTTGAAAAAGGAAATTCTTCTTATGTGGCAGGAAAGACAGAGTGCGAGCTGGCAAGAGAAGTAATACGGGAAAGCGGACTGAAAGAGCCTGATGTTCCGGATGAGATGTATATGGATAAATCTCCGGAATACTGGTGCGGGTGGGCGCTTGCGTATTATCAGTGGTATACAGGGAGAACCTTTGCGAGGATTCATAAAGCAGTTTCAATCGAAACAATTCTGGGTATGTACCCGACGCTGCATGAAGCGGATATTATGAAATTTGTGGCGGTTATGGATGAAAAACTGCAGGATTATTATACCGATACGAATTTGAAGCGGCTGCGTACCAGCATGGGGATGTCGCAGAGAGAACTTGCGCAGTTATCTGGTGTTGCACAGCGTCAGATACAGCTTTTGGAAGAAAAACGCAGGGATATCAATAAGACGCAGGCATTTACTCTTTACAGACTTGGAAAAGTGCTGCACTGCAGCTGTGAGGATCTTTTGGAGATTTAGAGTAAATTTTGATTCAGGGAAATACAAGGGGGCGGGATATGAGGAAAAAGCTGCCTGTCGGCGTGGACGGATTTGAGAAAATCAGAACGCAGGGATTCTATTATGTGGATAAGACAAGGTTTATTGCGGAGCTTCTTGAGAACTGGAGTGAGGTGAATCTTTTTACCCGGCCGCGCCGTTTTGGGAAGACGCTTACTCTGAATATGCTGAAATCATTTTTTGAGATCGGCTGCGACAAAACTTTGTTTGACGGACTGAATATTCTGCAGGAGGAAGACCTGTGCGAAAAATATATGGGACAGTTTCCGGTGATTTTTATTACATTGAAGGGTGTGGAAGGCCTGAAGTATCAGTCTGCGTGCGCGGCCATGCGCCTTGAGATCGGGACAGAGGCCTCCAGGTTTTATTTCCTTACGGAAAGCAGCCGGCTTACGGAGGAGGAGAAAGACAGGTATCGTGCACTGATAAATGTCAGTAAACAGGGGGTTTTTGCGATGAATGACGAGGCTTTGTCAGCCAGCCTGAAAACCCTTTCCCATCTCCTTGCGAAGCATTACGGCAGGAAGGTTATTCTGCTGATCGATGAATATGATGTGCCTCTCGATAAGGCGTTTCAGAATGGATATTATGAGGAAATGGTTTCCTTTATCCGGGGGATGTTTGGCGATGCTTTGAAGACGAATCCGGATCTGTACTTTGCGGTGATCACGGGGTGCCTGCGTATTTCAAAGGAGAGCATTTTTACCGGGCTTAATAATCTCAGCGTCATGACCGTGACGGATGAATACTTCAATGACAGCTTTGGGTTTACGGAGGAAGAAGTAAAAGAGCTGCTGGCTTATTATGAGCGGGAGGACTGCCTTGGTACGATGCGGGAGTGGTACAACGGATATCAGTTCGGCGGGATGTCGGTTTACTGTCCCTGGGATGTGATCAAATACGCGCAGGCTGTGAAGAAAAATAAAAACGCGCTTCCGAGGAATTACTGGGCGAACACAAGCGGGAACGATCTGGTAAAAAGACTTATCTACAGGGCTGATTCTACCACAAAAGACGAGATCGAGCGCCTGATCAGCGGAGAGACGATCACAAAGATAATCCATGAGGAACTGACTTACAAGGAACTGGACAGCTCCATAGAGAACATTTGGAGCGTTCTTTTTTCGACCGGGTATCTGACCTGCCGGGGGGAAGTGCAGGGAGGAGAGGAAGGCGAGAGACTGCAGCTCGCTATCCCCAACAAAGAGATCCGGAGGCTGTTTATCGGTTTTGTGAAAGAATGGTTTCGTGACACGACTCATGCGGATCTGTCAAGAATTCAAAAGTTTTGTGAGGCATTCCCGGCCGGAGACGCGGAAACGATTGAGGAGATGCTGCGGGATTATCTGTGGGATTCGATCAGTGTGCGGGATAGGGCCGTCAGAAAGAGCATGAAAGAAAATTTCTATCACGGCATGCTGCTGGGACTTCTGCAAAGCCGGGGAGACTGGCTGATCCAGTCGAATACAGAGATGGGAGAAGGATACAGCGATATAGCGGTGTGTACCCCGGAACGCACAGGGATTGTGATCGAACTGAAATACGCGGACGACGGGAATCTGGAGAAAGGGTGCGAGAGAGCGCTTGATCAGATGGAAGACCGGAAATATGCGGATGGTTTTAAACGAAAAGGAATGAAAAAGATTATAAGATATGGCATGGCATTCTGTGAGAAAGAGTGCAGAGTTGTTGTGGTTGTCTGAAAACAGAGAAGCCGATATCAAAAACAGGGGATGCAGTATGAAGGAATTTAACGTGACAGGCACCTGTATTCCGGAAGAGAATTACATGGTGGACATGACAGGAAAGCTTGATCAGATGATCAGGATGATTGAGAAGGGACAGTACTTTACCATCAATCGGGCCAGGCAGTATGGAAAGACCACTGCGCTTGCGCTGCTTTACCGGAGATTGAGAGAAAAATATATGATTATCCGGCTTTCGTTTGAAGGAACAGGGGAGATCAGTTTTTCCAGCGACAGAGCTTTTGTGGAGATGTTTATCCGGGCCGCCGCGGAGTTCGGGGAAATTACCGGAATACCCGAAAAACTTTTGGAGAGTTGGAAAGATTTGTCAGGGCTTTTGGATAATCCAAAGGAGGATGCCATAGATTACCTGAGCAGAAAAATTACGGCTTTATGTAAAGCGTCCTCCAGAGAAATTCTTCTGATGATCGATGAGGTGGATAAAAGTTCAAATAATCAGGTATTTCTGAATTTTCTGGGGATGCTCAGAAATAAGTATCTCAGGCGCAGGGAAGGTCTGGATGTGACGTTTAAGAGTGTAATTCTGGCAGGAGTCTATGACATAAAAAACCTGAAATTGAAAATTCGTCCCGACGCGGAAAAAAGATATAACAGTCCATGGAATATCGCGGCGGATTTTAATGTAGATATGAGCTTTTCCACAGACGAGATAGGAGGAATGCTTAAAGAATATGAGGCCGATCATAATACGGGAATGGACATCGGCAGGATCAGTCATGAATTATATTTTTATACCGGCGGGTATCCGTTTCTTGTGAGCAGATTGTGCAAATGGCTGGATGAAGAGGGCGGAAGAGTCTGGACAACGGATAATATTAAAAACGCGGAAACGGCACTGCTGAAAACCCGAAACACATTATTTGATGATCTGATCAAAAATGTGGAAAATAATGAGGAACTGAAAAATTTGCTTATGGGAATCCTGTATGATGGGAATAAATACAGTTTTAATCTTTCCAATCCGGTAATTAATCTGGGAGTGATGTTTGGAATACTGGCAGAGAAAGATCATATGACGGTAATTTCCAACATTATTTTTGAAACTTATCTTTATGATTATTTCGTAAGTATAAAATCTATGGAAAAAAGTTTTCCGGTTTCTGGCAGAGATCAGTTTATCAGGGAAGGAAAAGAAACAGGAGGATATGAGAAGATTAACAAAATTACCAGGGAAATTGTGGATGAAGTGATTTGGCTCTTGCAGGATAATGTATATAAGATTGTACTGTATGGTTCTTATGCAAGGGGAGATTTTACCGATGAATCTGACATTGATATTCTGATTCTGCTGAACTGCAGTAAGGAACAGGTCATGCAGTACCGGAAGCAGATCAGCCGTCTGTCAAGCCGAATAGGTCTGAAGAATGATATTGAAATATCCCTTCTGCTTCGGGACAGGGAGACATTTGAACGAGCGGAAAATATCCTTCCATTTTATAAGAATGTAAAGAAAGAAGGGATAGAGATATATGGATAAGGCATTGTGGGATTTATCCCAATATCGAATGGAGCAGGCAGAAAGATGCATCCGGTCGGCAAAAGTTCTGGCCGATGACGAAGACTATACATGCCAGATTCTTTTATCAAAAAACAAAGGAGTATCTTGAAAAAACGATCTCTGCAGAAGAGACGACAAAAATCAGAAGCTGAACAGACAGCTGTTTTGAAGGAGGTACGCACAATGTTTCATTCACAGGAACCAACACAGAAAGAAAAAAAGGAAAGCATCATTTATATTGGTCAGGACGACATTACCACACTGGATTGCGAGTGTATTGTAAATGCTGCTAACGAGAGCCTTCTCGGCGGAGGAGGCGTGGATGGCGCGATTCATTTCGCTGCGGGTCCGGAACTGCTGAGAGAATGCCGGACGCTGGGCGGCTGTAAAACAGGGGAAGCGAAAATCACACACGGCTACAATCTCCCAGCTAAGTGGGTCATCCACACAGTCGGCCCGATTTATTCCGGGCAGGCAGAAGATGCCAGACTGCTGGCAAGCTGCTACCGCAGTTCGCTGGAGCTTGCGAAAGCACACAGCATTCACAGTATCGCCTTCCCTGCAATTTCAACCGGTGTGTATGGCTATCCGCTGAAAGAGGCCACTATAGTCGCTATGTCTGAGGTGAAAAAATGGCTGGACGACAATGGGGACTACTTCATGGAAGTGATTTTCTGCTGCTTTGGTAAACGGGCATACGATGTCTATCAGTCCTGTGCTGCCGAGATCCTGCAGGGGATTGCCTTATCGCTCCAGTGATGGCAGGGCATTGATATCAAGCTGGATGATATGATGCCAGGGTGCTGAACGTCCAGTGATTCCCGCCTTTCGACTCGGTCCGCGCTGGACGCGTGCCACCGGCACGCAGCGCTGTTCGCTCAGCACCGGTTCTGAGCGCCGGTGGCGCTCGTTCAGAACCGGCTGAAGCGGAGCGGAGACCCGGAGTGAAACGGAGATTCGTGAGCACGAAGTGTGGAGAAATCCTTGGCATCATGGGGGCAAAATTCCATTTGACCCCAGCATCATGATATAGATGTGAGGGATACCGCCCCTTGTGTGGAAGGTAAATCAGATCAAGTTGAAAACCATACGATCAATTATCATCTGCGGGAGATTTATAAAACAAATGAGCTGTCAGAGGCGGCAACTACTCAAAAAATTCGAGTAGTTCAACAGGAGGGAAAGCGACAGGTCGAACGAGAGCTTCAATACTATAGTCTCGACGCCATCATCTCAGTAGGTTACCGCGTTAATTCCAAGCGGGCTACGCATTTTCGCATTTGGGCTACGGGCGTGCTGAGAGAGTATATGATAAAGGAGTTTGCGATGGACGATGAGCGGCTGAAACAGGATAAGACTGCCTTTAGCAAGGATTATTTCCGTGAGCTGCTGGAGAGGGTTCGATCTATCCGAGCCAGTGAACGCCGCATTTGGCATCAGGTTACAGATATATTTGATCGAGCGGGAGAATACTTTTACCATGTAGGAATTTGCCGTCAGTGTCTCGTTTTGGCGGCGGCGGAGCAAGGGCGAGGAAAAAGCAGACGGTCATTGATAAGCTGAAAGCGTTTTTTGAGCGGTCTTTTGGTATTGGCGGTTCTGCTTTCACGGAAACACCTGCAAGTGATAAAGTTGTAAACTATACGGATTTGATCCAGGAGCAGCCAGCGCTGATGGTCGCGGAAGAATCAGCCCCATATGGTAAGAAACAGGAGGATAAGTAAATGTCCAAATTGAATGTAGATCAGAAATCCATTAAGGATTTATTTCAGAATAAGCACGCTGACTTTCTGATTCCGGATTATCAGCGTCCTTACGCATGGGGAGAAGCGGAATGTCAGACCCTTTGGGATGACATTTTCTCCTTTGCTTTTCCTGATAACGACAGGACGAAATTTGACAGCAACAATGAATATTTCCTTGGCCCTATTGTGACCTTTAAGAATAAGGGCAAAATGGAGGTCATCGACGGTCAGCAGAGGCTTACCACCCTGATGCTTCTGTTACGGGCGTTCTATGTCCGGTTCGGTCATATGCAGGATGCGGAATCCCGCGCAACCAAAGAGAATATCGAAAAGTGTATCTGGAAAACAGATGAATTTGGAAAACCGGACATGGAGGCACTGAAGATTGATTCTGAAGTTGCTACCGACAAGGACAAAGAGGAGTTTCTTGAAATTCTGCGTACTGGCGAAACGCAGAAAAGCCAAAAGAGCAGCTATGCTGTCAATTACCGGTTTTTTCAGGAAAAAATCGGGGAGTTTTTAGATAATTTCCCTGGATACTTTGCATACATGCCTATTCGTATTCTGAATAACTGTATTCTGCTCCCCATTGAGGCAGAATCACAGGATACCGCGCTCCGCATCTTTTCAACTCTTAATGACCGGGGAAAGCCCCTCTCTGACGCAGATATTTTTAAGGCGCAGTTTTATAAATTTTATACGAAGGTGGGCAAGAAAGATGAGTTCATTCAGCGGTGGAAAGAACTGGACGAATTGTGCGAGAAGATTTTCCACCCTATTTCCGGTACGCCGATGGATGAGCTGTTCACCCGGTATATGTACTATGTCAGAGCGAAAATGGGTATAAAATCCTCCACGACAGAAGCTTTGCGCAAATTCTATGAAAAGGACAGTTATGCTCTGCTGAAAGAGGAACAGACTTTTGAAAATCTGGTTGTATTGGCTCATTTCTGGAATGATGTGTCCAATCAGGATAATACTCGGTTCTCCAACCGGGTGCTGCGCCGCCTGTTCGTCCTGAATTACGCGCCGAACGGCATGTGGACATACTTTGTTTCCGTGTACTTTATGCAGAACAAGGACAAGGACGGGGTGCTGGAGGATGATGCGTTCTATGCGTTCCTCAAGAAAATCACCGCGTTCATCTGGACTTACGCGGTCACAAATCCCGGTGTGAACGCGCTTAGAACGCCTGTCTACGCGGAAATGATAAATATTGTGACTGGTCAGCCGGTGACATTTGCGGAGTACAAATTTAATCCCGTTACGATTGAAAGTATGTTTTCTAATTTCAGTTTCCACAATGCGCGCCCTATCACAAAGTCGATGGCTGCCTGGTGGGCATTCCATGATGATGAGCAGGAGCTTCTTTCGCTGGAAACGGTTTTTGAGATTGAACATATTTATGCCCGAAATCGGCAGCACAAGGAGAAGTCCCTGTCTGATGTGAAGAATTTGGAATCTCTCGGAAACAAGGCATTGCTCGAAAAGCGTATTAATATCGGGGCAGCTGATTACCGGTTTGAGGATAAAAAGAAGTATTATATTGGTTTTACAAAGCGTGGGCAGAAAAAGGGTGGAACAAAAATTTGTGAGCTTGTCAAATTGGCAAATACCTCCACTGATTTCACAGAGTCTGACATTATGGAACGGAGTAAGCGTATCATGAGTGCGTTTATTGGATTTTTAGAGGAGAACGATTTGATAGTCTGGCCGCTCTCTGAATCCTGAATGTATGCAGGAGACAAACAAATGAAAAAATAAAGAATAGCAAAAAGAAGAACGATGTGCTATACTGGCAGACGATGTTTGAGAAATAGATGGAAGACAACTGCAAAATAGGAGGATAAGAATGAAAAAAGTGCTTGACCTGATTAGTCAGGAAGTAATGAATGCGTTTGAAGCCTGCGGGTATGAAGCATCCTATGGAAAGACGGGCATCTCGAACCGCCCGGATCTGTGTGAATATCAGTGCAACGGCGCCCTCGCGGCGGCCAAGAAATATAAGAAGGCTCCGCTTGTAATCGCGGAGGAAGTTGTCGCGGTCTTAAAGGAGCGCGCGGTTTTTGTGAAAGGTCAGGGGAAAGAGGGACCTGTCTGTATGAGCCGGACAGATGAAACGGAAAATGCGTATCCCCTGTTTGAGGAGGCGGCCGCAGTGCGTCCGGGCTTTATCAACCTGAAGGTTTCCGGTGAGTTTGCGGCAGAGTATCTGCTTGCGATGCAGGCGGATCCGGATCTCTCAGTGGAGAAGGCGGAGACGCCGAAGACGATCATCGTGGACTACGGCGGAGCGAATGTGGCGAAGCCGCTGCATGTCGGACATCTGCGCTCGGCGATCATCGGGGAGAGCGTGAAGCGTATCTGCCGTTTTATGGGGAACAAGGTGATCGGAGATGTGCATCTTGGCGACTGGGGACTTCAGATGGGTCTGATCATCACAGAGGTGAAGAAGCGTCAGCCGGAACTTCCATATTTTGACGAGAGCTATGAGGGAGAATATCCGGCGGAGGCTCCGTTTACGATCTCGGAGCTGGAGGAGATTTATCCGACCGCGAGCGCGAAGTCCAAGGAGGATGCCGCCTACCGTGAGGAAGCGCTGGAGGCGACGGCGAAGCTGCAGAATGGACAGCGCGGATACTACGCGCTCTGGCAGCATATCCTCAATGTCTCGATCGCGGATCTGAAGAAGAATTACGGGAACCTCAATGTGGAATTTGATATCTGGAAGAAGGAATCCGACGCGCAGCCGTACATTCCGGATATGGCGGCGGCCATGAAGGAGCAGGGGTTTGCCTACGAGGATCAGGGCGCGCTGATTGTGGATGTCAAGGAGGAGACGGACGCAAAGGAAGTGCCTCCATGTATTATTTTGAAATCGGACGGGGCTGCTCTGTACACGACGACGGATCTCGCGACGATGGTGGAACGTATGAAGCTGTTTGACGCGGATTCGATGATCTATGTGGTGGACAAGCGCCAGGAGATGCATTTCACGCAGGTGTTCCGCTGCGCAAAGAAGACGGGCATTGTAAAGGAAGATACGGAGCTGAAATTCCTCGGATTCGGCACGATGAACGGCAAGGACGGCAAGCCGTTCAAGACGCGCGAGGGCGGCGTGATGCGTCTGGAGCATCTGATCGCGGATATCAATGAGGAGATGTTCCGCAAGATCATGGAGAACCACGAGGTGGATGCTGACGAGGCAAGGCAGACGGCGAAACTGGTCGGACTTTCGGCGATCAAGTACGGCGACTTGTCAAATCAGGCGTCGAAAGATTATGTGTTCGATGTGGACCGCTTCACTTCCTTTGAGGGGAATACCGGGCCGTACATCCTGTACACGATCGTCCGCATCAAGTCGATCCTGAACAAATACCGCGCGGCAGGCGGAAGCGTGGAAAAAGGAACGATACTCGCGCCGGCGAACGGGAGCGAGAAAGCGCTGACGCTTGCGATGATGAATTTTAACACGGTGATTGCACAGGCGTATGAGGAGATTGCTCCGCACAAAATCTGCGCGTTCATCTACGAGCTGGCGAATGCGTTCAACAGCTTTTATCATGAGACAAAGATCCTCAGCGAGGAGAATGAGGCGCAGAAGAAGAGCTGGATCGGGCTGCTTGATCTGACGAGGGAAGTGCTGGAGACTTCGATTGATCTGCTTGGATTCTCGGCGCCGGAGCGGATGTAAACGAAAGTACTGTTACGTCTGCGATGCATTTCGCGCAGAAAGGAGGGATACGATCCATGATTTATGTGACCGGCGACTGCCATGGAGAATTTGAGCGTTTCAAGACAAGAATTTTTCCGGAGCAGAAAAGTATGACAAAAGAAGATTTTGTCATAATCTGCGGGGATTTCGGCGGGATCTGGATGAAAGAAGAGACGGGGGAAGAACGGCATCTGCTGAACTGGCTTGATGATAAACCGTTCACAACGCTGTTTGTGGATGGAAATCATGAGAATTTTGACCGTCTGGAACAGTATCCCGAAAAGCTGTGGAACGGCGGAAGGGTGCATGAGATTCGCCCTTCCGTTCTGCATCTGATGCGCGGTGAGATCTTCCATATTTCCGGCCGCAGAATTTTTGCGTTTGGAGGAGCCGCTTCCCATGATATCGATGGGGGGATCCTTGAGCCGGATGATCCGTATTTCAGGATAAAAAAGAAAAGGCTGGAGCGGCAGTGGAAATGTTTCAGGGTCAATCATGTTTCGTGGTGGGAGAGGGAACTTCCGTCTGAGGAGGAAATCCGGCACGCGAGAGAAAATCTTGAGAGGGCTGGCTGGAACGTTGATTATATTATCACCCACTGCGCGCCGACTTCGGTGCAGAATCGAGTGCAGAAGCTGGTCGGCGCAGAGGATGCATACAAATCAGACAGGCTGACGGACTTTCTGGAAGAGGTTCATGCCAGATGTGCATATAAATACTGGTTTTTCGGACATTACCATGATGAGAGGAATGTGTCGGAAAAGGATAAACTGCTGTATGAGCAGATTGTGAGGATTGCGTAAAACTTATTGTGAACCATGGAAGCGGAACGTAGCAGCTGTTTAATCTCTTCGGAACAGATCTCTGGTGTAAACTTTTTCCGCCACGTCATCCAGCGCCGGATCATACCGGTTGGCGATGATGCAGCCGCACATCTTTTTGAACTTTTCGAGGTCGTTTACCACAAGGCTGCCGAAGAAGGTGGTTCCGTCTTTCAGCGAGGGTTCATAAATGACGACGGCCGCACCTTTTGCCTTGATCCGCTTCATGATTCCCTGGATGGAAGAGTGCCGGAAGTTGTCGGAGTTGGATTTCATGGTCAGGCGGTATACGCCGACCACAATGTCTCTCTGCCGCAGTTCTTTTTCGATAGAATAGGATTCGCTGCCTTCATAAGTACCCGCGATCTCCAGTACCCGTTCAGCGATGAAATCTTTTCTTGTCCGGTTGCTCTCCACAATGGCCTGGATCAGGTTTTCCGGCACATCCCGATAATTCGCCAGGAGCTGTTTGGTGTCCTTGGGCAGACAGTACCCGCCGTATCCGAAGGACGGATTGTTGTAGTAATCTCCGACGCGCGGGTCGAGGCATACGCCCCGGATGATCGGCGCGGTCTGGAGTCCTTTGACCTCGGCATAGGTGTCCAGCTCGTTGAAATACGAGACCCGGAGCGCCAGATAGGTGTTCACGAACAGCTTGGTGGCTTCGGCTTCCGTATAACCCATGAAAAGCGTATCAACCGGGGATTTGACGGCACCCTGCTGCAGGAGGGCGGCAAACGTGCGTGCGGCATTTTCGGAATGTTCATCGCAGCCGACGATGATTCTGCTGGGGTAGAGGCTGTCGTAGAGCGCTTTGGACTCCCGCAGAAATTCGGGGCTGAAAATGATGTTGTCCGCCTGGAACATCTCCCGGATGTGGACGGTATATCCGACCGGAACCGTGGATTTGATGACAATAACGGGCTTTTTTTCTTTGCCGGTGGTCATTTCCAGAATCAGCCGGATGACCGCTTCGACGGCGGAGCAGTCGAAGTAGTTTGTTTTTGGATCATAGTTGGTAGGCACGGCAATGATGATATAATCAGCTTCCGTGTATGCCGCGGTCCCGTTTGTTGTGGCGGTCAGGCTCAGCCTGCGTTTTCCTGTCTTTGCTTCCTGCAGATATTTTTCAATGTACGTGTCCTGAATGGGACAGATAAAATGTTTCAGTTTTTCCACTTTTTCCGGAATGATATCCACTGCTGTCACATCGTTATGCTGCGCGAGAAGAACCGCCAGGGACAGGCCGACATAACCGGTTCCGGCAACGGCGATTTTATAACGGCGGTCAACAGACAGCTGCGCGTTTTCCTGCTCGACAAACATGTCGGTCGGTTCAAAATGAAGGACGGACGCGAGCGCCTGCAGCTGATCGATTGACGGGGTGTAGATCCCCGTTTCCAGATTTGACAACACGGACCGGTGAATGCCAGCTGCTTTGGAGAGCCGTACCTGTGTCATTTTCAGCGCTTTTCGTCTGGAGACCACGGTCTCTGACAAAAGCTGGAGGGAAAGAGTCTTCATAGTAACACCTCACACAAAAATGTTGTTAAAAACGACAAAAAGATTCATAACGCGTTTATTATAGTGGTTTTCATCCCTGATGTCAATAAAGATAACACAAATGTAAATGGAAAATTACAGCTTTTTCAGGATGAGCCTGGGTGGAGACTGAAAAATGTTGTTTTAAACGACATATATAAGACAGAGATGCGCAGGCATGCAGAAAAGCTTCCGGTGGAAGGCTTTCTGCATTGCGGAGCGTTGCTGCTGGTCACGGGGTGAACAGCAACTATCACGGAGTGAAAGTTATGGTTGAAGCCTGGACGAAAATGATTTAAGATGAAAACGTGAAAAAACGAATGACTAAAACAAAAAACGGATAAGGAGACAGTATATGAAGTATGATTATCTGGTAGTCGGCTCCGGTTTGTACGGGGCCGTATTTGCGCGGGAGGCCACAAACAGAGGAAAGTCAGTGCTTGTCATCGACAAGCGGCCGCATATTGCGGGAAATGTTTACACGGAGAAGATTGAGCGAATTAATTTCCACAAGTACGGGGCGCACATTTTCCACACAAATAACAAAAAGGTATGGAATTATATCACGCAGTTCGCGGAGTTCAACCGTTTTACGAATTCTCCGGTCGCCAATTATCACGGGGAACTGTTCTCGATGCCTTTTAATATGTACACGTTCAATAAGATGTGGGGCGTGGTGACGCCTCAGGAGGCCGCGGCGAAGATTGAGGAGCAGCGCAGGGAGATTACCGGCGAACCGCAGAATCTCGAGGAGCAGGCGATCTCGCTTGTGGGGCGCGATATTTATGAGAAGCTGGTCAAAGGCTACACGGAGAAGCAGTGGGGAAGGGACTGCCGGGAACTGCCGGCTTTTATTATCAGGCGGCTGCCGGTCCGGCTGACGTTTGACAACAATTATTTTAACGCGCTGTATCAGGGAATTCCCATCGGCGGTTATACCCGGATGGTCGCAAATCTTCTGGATGGCATTGAGGTGAGGCTGAATACGGATTACCTGGAGCACAGGGAGGAACTGAATGCGCTGGCGGAGAAGGTCGTTTATACAGGTCCGATCGACGCTTATTTCGGATTCCGACTGGGCACGCTGGAGTACAGGTCTGTCCGGTTTGAGAATGAAATTCTTGATATTCCGAATTTCCAGGGAAACGCCGCGGTGAATTACACAGACCGCGAGACGCCGTGGACGCGCATTATCGAGCACAAGTGGTTTGAATTTGGCAAGGATGAGGACGGCAATGACATTCCAAAGACGATCATCAGCCGCGAGTACAGCTCGGAGTGGAAGCCTGGAGATGAGCCTTATTATCCGGTGAATGATGAGAAAAACAACAGACTTTATCAGGAATATAAGAAGCTGGCGGATGCCGAGGAGCATGTGATCTTCGGAGGCCGTCTCGGCGAGTACCGGTATTACGATATGGACGCAGTCATAGCGTCGGCGCTGGACATGAGCGAGAGGGAACTGGGGTAACAGGATGAGCGGGATTCGGAATCGAAAGTGTCTGTCAGCGAGAATCCGAATCCCGCGTGCAGTATTTATGGGTGTCTGCCCCCTTTCTTGTGTCACAGGAAATTTCGTTCTGTGACACAAAAAGCCTCCGGCGGGTGCTGCGCGCCAGTGACGCGCGTTTAGCACCGGTTCTGAGTGCCGGTGGCACTCGTTTAGAACCGACCGAAACGAAGTGAAGACCCGGAACGGAGTGGAGAACGCAGCTCGCAGAGGGGAAACTGCTGCTTCGCAGCCTGCTCGCGCACAAAAAAATGCCTTCTCCCCTCATGAGTGAGGGGGAGGGGAGTTGATATGCCGAAGGCATTTTTTAAAAGAAAAACAGAGAAAAACCTGCCACGGCTGTACTGCAGCGCAGGATTTATTCAGGTTCGCCGACGAATTTGATCCGTACGCTTTCCGTGTTTGTCAGGTATACCATGGAAGCGTAGGTCAGGTCAAATTCCAGTATGTTTCCGACGCGGATCTGGTCTTTTACGGCTTCCACGTCGAGGATTGTGTGGTCGGAGGAAGCGCCGACTACTTCAATCCCTTTCATGCGCGGTTTCAGGTCTGACGGGTCGCCGTAATCCGCCCGGCCGATCGCGGCCAGAGCCCGTCTGCGGATGCCGCGGTCTGTGTAGGTCTGTACCCGTCCGAAAGCATCCGCCGTCAGCTCTCCGATGGGAAAGCTTGGCTTGTCTTTCACTTCTATTATCTCCGCTTTCAGCGTGAGGACATTTCTATACATAAAATTCATTTCACAACCGAGAAAATGACCGAGAGGAATGCTCTCGCCCAGCCGCAGCAGATTGATGCCCGCGGGCATTGTGTTTTCCAGAACCATGTGCAGGGAGGAGGAAGCGCCGCCGCAGACGTATTCCAGCTTCCGGCCGATTGCGGCTTCCACTTCTCCGGCGAGAGACAGCAGTTCCTGCATTTTTTCGGGCGTCGCTTTTACGGAGCCGTAGCAGGTCAGGTTTGTTCCGATGCCGGCAAGCGCAAGGCAAGGCAGTTCGCGCTCGATCCAGAGAGCGGTATCGATCAGTTCCTGTCTGTCCCAGAAGCCTTCCCGCAGGTCGCCCAGATCAGCCATGAGAATGACCTGATGACGCCGGGGCGTCAGAAGGCCGGAAGAGGACTGCCCACCGGCTCTGGACAGATCGGAAGTTTCGGCGGACTGCCTGCCGGAGCCGGACAGATCGGAAGTTCCGGCGGACTGCCTGTCGGCTCTGGACGGATCGGAAGTTCCGGCGGACTGCCTGCCGGAGCCGGACAGATCGGAAATTCCAGCGGACTGCCTGTCGGCTCTGGACGGATCGGAAGTTCCGGCGGATTGTACGCCGGACGGGAACCGCCTGGTTTCCATGAGATGATTTAAATTTTCGTCCAGACGGCTGCCGGAAAGAGTTTCGTTTCCGGCGAAAATTCGTTTTGCCGTTTCGTTCAGCGCGCGAAGGACCTCCCGCTCACTCTGCAGACTGATATCGGCGAGTCGGATGACTTCCTCCAGCTCGGAGAGCATGGGAACGCGGAGCAGCATTAATGGCGTTTTGATTCCGGCGTTTCTGATGTGGTCAAGCTGCTCGATCCGGGAAGAGGCAATATAGCGGCATCCGCAGGTTTCATACAGTTTTACCATCTCCGGGAGGGCAGTAAAGCCCTTGACCACTCCGGCAACCTGGATTCCGGAGGCGCTGCAGCGTTTCAGCAGTTCCCGGAGATTGTGTTCCAGTCTGGCCAGGCTGATCTCCAGAACAGGGCAGGTTTCTTTTTTTTGCATAGGGATCTCCATTTTGGAATGCTGACAGTTCTCTTTACGGCACAATTTTCCCGCATGTCAGCACGTATTAAACTTACAAATTGTGATGCCAGGATTTCAGGAGCACGAAGTGCGGAGAAATCCGTGGCATCATGGGGGCAAAATTCCTTTTGACCCCAGCATCAAATTATTATAATGCGTAAATTACATAATTTCAATGAAAAAATACGTAAATTATGTAATCTGTGCATCGCGAAGCGTTGCTGCTGTCCACGGAGTGAACAGTAACCATTACATCATTTTGGAAAGCCGCATGGAAAAATCTCAGAACGTGTGTTCTTAATGAAGTCTTAAGAAAAGTAAGCAGTATCTCTTATTTGTCTTTGGAAATCTCATATGCTATAATCCTTCTACGATGAAAACGTGACGCTTGGCGATATTCCGCGGTATGCGGCGGAGCGCGGGATTTCCGTGTATTGCGAAGCGCTGCTGCTGGTCACAGAGTGAACAGCAGGATTTATGGAGTTTGCATAGAAAGAAGGGACTGTTTATGAAGAGAAGTATGAAAAGGCTTCTGAGCGTTCTTCTGGCCTGTGTACTGCTGCTGGTTCCGGCCGTGGAATCTGCTGCATCCTCGTATGACCTTGCCTCGGGGACCATTCCCGATGCGTTGTTTCCGGGGGAAAGCCTGAGCGGTGTCACGCCGGGGACGCTTACGGTCGACGGCACGCCGGCCGATACGCCGGAAGGCACGTGGACGAACAATGAGAGTGGAAAGGTATATTCAGCTGCGAAGGATGATGCGGGAAATTACAGCCTTACGTTCCTGGGATATACCTTGACGGTGAAAGGAGGATCTTCTGAAGGAGGCGCAGGTGTTCACCGGGTTTATTCTTCGGGGGAAGATTCCGATGAGACAGAGGATGTGTCCTGCTGTATGCCGGGAGATCAGGTTGTGATCAAAGCCGCGGATCCGGCGGAAGGAAAGCAGTTTTCCGGATGGACGGTGGAAGCCCCGGATTCCGGAATCAGCCTTGACGATCCGTCTCAGCCTGAACAGACAATTACCATACCGGATGTTTCCGCCGGAGTTGTGATCACCGCCAGGTACGTGGAAGTTCAGAACGGGGAGATTCAGCCTGTGGAAGCTTCGGATGAGGAAGGACCGTCTGCGGATACCCAGTCTTCTCTGTATACGCTGACGGTGAATAATGGAAGCGGTTCAGGCGAGTATGCGGCGGGGGCGCAGGTCAGTGTGACGGCGGACGACCGCAGCGGCGAGGGCCTTCAGTTCGCTGGCTGGGATGTGGAGAACTGGTGGAGCGTCAGCCTGGAAGACAGCACGGCGGCGACGGTCGTGTTCACAATGCCGGAGGAGAATGCAACGCTTACGGCGCAGTATATGCAGACAGCTGTTTCAGAGTATCCGGATGACGGATCTGTGCCGGGGCAGGCAGAAGGTTTCGCGCAGGATCTGGATATTGAACTGTCGGGTCAGGACAGTGATCCTGCATATGATCAGGCCGGCAGCTCTGCACAAAATTCCGGGGACGGACTTTCGCAGAATATCGGGCTGCCGGATGCGTCCGGTTCATCGGCGGATGTGTGGATCGATGGCGGGGACGTGAATGGTTCCGGGGATCTGTGGATCGAAGGACAGGAAGCCACGCCCGCGGATGAGGCGGCGTATCTGCTGACCGTTGAGAACAGTGCAGGAACTGCCGAGTATGCGGCGGGGACGGCCGTGAGGCTGACGGCGGATGATAAAAGCGGGGAGGGTCTTCAGTTTACAGGCTGGACGACGGATTCTTCATATCTGACGCTGGACGATCCGTCTCAGGAGTTCATAAGCTTTGTGATGCCTGCGGCATCGCTGGTTCTGACTGCGAATTATGCGGAAGCATCGCAGCAGCCGGACGTATATCCGGTGTCTGTTGAATATGGGACCGGATCGGGAGAGTATGCACCTGGGACGAGAGTTGTGATAACTGCCAATGACCGTTCGGCGGAAGGTCTGCTGTTTAACGGGTGGGCTGTGACGAGCCTGAACGCCGCGCTGGAGGATCTGGGAGCTGCGGAGACCGCGTTTGAAATGCCTGCGGCGGCAGTTGCGATATCAGCCGGGTATACGGAGGCGAGTGGTCTGCAGGCGGCTGATGAGACGGAATCAGAGACACCGCAGACGGAACCGGAAACGCTTACGGAAGCACCGCAGACAGAATCGGAGGCGCCCACGGAAGCGCCGCAGACAGAATCAGAGGCACCCACGGAAGCGCCGCAGACAAACGAACCGCAGACGGAATCGGAGGCGCCCACGGAAGCACCGCAGACAAACGAACCGCAGACAGAGTCGGAGACATCCACAGAAGAGCAGGTCTACAAGCTTACAGTTGAGAACGGCAGGGGAGGCGGAGAATATCCGGCCGGCGCGATTGTGGCGATCGAGGCGAATGAGCAGAAAGGAATGACATTTGCCGGATGGGTGTCCTATAACGACAAAGCAGTAATCAGCGATCCGTCCAAAATGGTGACCACGCTTGTAATGCCTGCGGAGGATGTTGCGATCGCCGCCGATTATGTGACGGTGAAGTATAAGGTTGTTCTGAATTACGGAAACGGAAACCGGGAGACAAGCAAACATGTGCCGGGCGAGACTGTGAAGGTGTCCGCTCCTGACAGAGAATCGGAGAATCTTCAGTTTGCTTACTGGACAGGGACGCAGGAGATTGCGGGAACTTCCGTGGAACTTCGGTTTGCGGATTCAAAGGCGGCAGAGACGACTTTTGTCATGCCGGAGGGCAAGGTGAAGGTGACTGCCAATTATACGCCGCTTCCGGCCACATATCACGTGACGGTCTCGAATGGCCTGATCAATGGTTCCTATAAAGAACTGGACTGCGAAGAGGGAGACAGCATTACCGTTGCCGCGAACCCCGGACCGGAAGGCCAGCAGTTTTCCAGATGGGTGGTCAATGACGGTAAGGTAAATCTTGGTGATCAGGCATACAGTAGCAGCGTTAAGGTTTCTGTGACAGAGGATATGAATTTCCTGGCAGTTTACGAAGGGATTGAATATAAAGTAACGGTTAACTACGGGACCGCGGATTATCAGGAATGTACGTCGGGGACGACGGTGACGATTCAGGCGAATGACGCGGAAGCGGGAATGACGTTTGATCACTGGGAAGTGAATGCTGGAAGTGTTTCTCTTGCAGATGCTTCTCAGAGCCAGACGACATTTACGATGCCGGCGTCGGATGTCGGGCTGACTGCTTATTACCGGAAAGCTCAGTATCAGCTGGTTGTTGAGAACGGGACCAGCGATGCCCAGTACTATTACATGGGAGACAAGGTCACAGTTTCCTCCAGTTATCCGGCCAGCGGAAGAGTGTTTGACGGATGGACCTCGGATGGCGGGAATGTGGAATTTGCCGACAGCAGCAGAGCGCAGACAACGTTTACAATGCCGGCGTCCAATGTGGTGGTGAGAGCCGCGTATGCGGATGGTCCTTCTCCTGACAGCAATAAAATCCAGAATATTGATCAGGGCGGACAGTACTATACGGGAGATACGATTGAGTTTACGGCTTCGGGAGCCGGGATGGACAACACAAATCCGAATCCGGGAGATTACCGGTATCGTCCGGCCAGCTATCAGATCGGCAGTGTGACCGGTACATGGCAGGGCGCGCCGTATTCGACTTCAATGGCGATCAACGCAGCCGGTGAGTATACGCTGAAGGTAATCTACAACCGGGATGTGTACACCGAAGGTGAGTGGAAGCCTGACGGAACGGTGGATACAAAGTCTGTGACGTTCCGTGTGGACAGCGGGAGAACGAGTGTGGAGACAGGGGATGAAACACCGATCGGAATGGTTGTGGGAATCCTGGTGGCCTCCGGACTGGTGTTTATTGTTCTGCTGGTTCTGTTTCTGAGGAGGAAACGCCGGTGAGGTTTCTGCTGCGGCAGATCATATACAGAGCAGTTTACGGGCAATCCAGCGGAGCTGTTAAGAAACAGTTCCGCTGACCGGCAGCAGTATGGGTTACAATAGCAGCGGAAGTGTCCTTACCTGTATTGCGAAAAAGGGCGGGACATGGAACCTGCATATTGTGATATAGGGAGTATTAATATATAGAAAAGCGGTTAGATATTACAATTAATCGCGAGGGCTTAATAAATACAGGCCGGCTCCGGGTGTACGGGGCCGGCCTGTATGCCATAATGCGCAGGCTTGTGTAAGGAAAACAGCTGCTGACGCAGCACACGGACAGAACGGGCAGGCAGGAAAAAACGCTTCCTGCCCGTATACAGAGCGGGCGGACAGTCCGCACGTTTCGTATAAAATGATGCCGGAGTCAAAAGGGATTTCGCTCCTGGCATCATAAACGACCGTGCCCGCGCTGCGGGCAATACCATGGATGAAAGTCCATGGACTGTTCCGTGCTTACGCACTCTCACAGTCCTGCATGTATTCGCAAATTGCGCTGCTCACGTTCGTTCGCATCGCTGTTTTGCTCATACCTGCTTGTGTCTCTTATACAGAGCCAGTCTGGCAAGCAAGCTTGCCGCCTGCTCTGTATAGAGACGGACTTTCACGGTAAAATAAATTTTCGGATGATTTCCGCGACGCCGTCGTGATTGTTGTCAGCTTTCGTGACATAATTGCCATGTTCTTTGATTCCGGGGAACGCATTGCACATGACTGCACCGATATGCGCGGCTTCCAGCATGGCGATGTCATTCTGGGCATCTCCCGCGGCGACCGAGCATTCGATCGGGATTCCAAGAAAACTGCACAGCCATCGGACGGCGAATCCTTTGTCGATGCCGTGAGGGACAATCTCAAGAAAATAATCATTGGAAAAGAAACTGGTCAGTTCGTCAGAATAGTTTCCAATGACTTCTCTCTGATAGGCAAGCAGTTTTTCGTGGTCATTGTAATCGATCGCGAGAAGCTTGTGCGGCTCCGTCTTCAGCTCTGATGATGGGTTGTTCAGAATCTGATAGGGCAGCAGAGCGTGTGCGGAATATTTTTTGAGCTCCTGGGTCTCATGACAGGAAAGTACATGGGTGTCGGAGTAAGTCTGGAGGTGAAGCTTCCTTGCGGATGCGGCTTCCAGCAGGGCCAGCGCCGTCTTGCGGGAGACAGGTTTTTCAAAAAGAGTTTCCTGCCGGTACAGGTCGTAAATCAGACCGCCATTGTAGGTGATTGCGAAACAGCCTTCCCGATTCAGTCCGAGCCGCTCTGTCTGTATTCTGGCGCTTGGGAGAGGCCGCCCGGTCGCGGCGACGATCTTGTGGCCAGCGGCAAGAGCTTCGTCTATAGCGGCCTGGTTCCCCTCAGAGATCGTATTGTCGTCGCATAAAAGAGTACCGTCAAGGTCGGTAAATAAAATTCTGGTGTTCATGTCAGTGATTCCTTTCCTGTTTCTCATGGGAAAATTCCGGGAGCTGCGGCGCAGAATGCTGTGGAAACTTTTCTGTGTATGCCTGCGCGCAGACAACGTTTCCGGATCAGGATCCGCGCTCTTTTAGCAGGAGTTCTTCGAGGGCCTCGTCACTCTCACTGATCCACACGTCTTCCTCTTCGGCGGTAAGGCCGAGATATTCGCGAAGCGTGCGCAGATCGTCGCTGAGCCCCCACTCCTCGGTCAGATCAAAAATCTCGTCAAATTCAGCTTCATGTTTCATAAATCTGTCGCGGAATGTCATACGGATCTCCTTTCATGGTTGGTGCTGTTCTGTGCCGCAGACTGTTTGCAGTTCAGATGGAAGAGGACTTCCGGCTCAGGAAGGCGGCAAATAAAAAATTCGCTCTGGCGGAAGAATGTAATTCTTCATCTGGCTATGCTCTGCGAAAACGTATTTAAAATTCGGAATGAATTTTGTGCCTGCGCAGATTCTCAAGAATGGAATAAGGAATCTGCAGGTTTCCATGGCCTGTTCCGATCTGAATATCCGGTTTGTTGGAACCGTGGAAGTCAGAACCGCCGGACGGCAGCAGGCTGTATTCCCTGGCGAGAGCCGTCAGATAAGCTTCTTCTTCTTTTGAGTGAAGGGCGTAATAGACCTCAATGCCGATCAGCCCTTTTTCTTTCAATTGTACAATCAATCTGCGAAGTTCCTCATCGGAAAGATGATAGAGGAGAGGATGCGCAAGAACCGGGATGCCGTGGTACTGCCGGAGCTGTTCGGTGACTGTGAATGGACTGACTTTTTCACGTGGAATGAAATATCGGCAGTCTTCCCCGATATAGATGCGGAATGCGTCATCCATTCCGGAAACATAGCCGTGATCCATCAGATACCGGGCAAAGTGCGCCCTCGTCCAGACGGTTTTTCCAAAAGAGGAAGTCATCTGTTCGAAGGAAATATCGATTCCGTCATCTGCCATTTTCTGTATCATTTTCAGATTCCTGCGGAAGCGTTCGTCGCGGTAAAAACGAATCTGGGCGGCAAAGTCAGGATGTGAAAAATCGGCTTCCAGACCGACAATGTGGATGTCCCTGCCGAGATATTCTGTCGAGAACTCAATGCCGGGAACCACCTCGATTCCGTAACGGGCGGAAGCTGCCAGCGCTTCTTCCAGGCCGTCTGTATTGTCGTGGTCAGTGAGAGCATAGGCGCAAAGACCGGATGCGGCCGCGTGAGCTGTCAGCTCTGCAGGTGTCAACGTGCCGTCCGACTTGCTGGAATGTACATGGAGATCAATCAGATTCATAAAAAGTTCCTCCGGGAAAAAGACAGGATAAAAAATCCGACGGGATTTCCTGCGAATCGAGCAGGAGGCGGTTTTTCCTCCTTCTCGCCGCGCGGCCCACGTGTTGTGTCGGCAGCTGATTTCCATGCCTGAGCCTGCGATCGAGCAGGAGACGGTTTTCCCTCCTTCTCGCCGCGCGGCCCGTGTGCTGCGTCAGCAGCTATTTTCCTTACACGGGCCTGCGCATAAAAAAACTGCTCTGCGGCTGATTGCTCAGCGACAGAACAGTTATAAAGCAGTTCGTACGAGAATCGAACTCGTGTTTCCGCCGTGAGAGGGCGGCGTCTTAACCCCTTGACCAACGAACCTTACGCTCGATACTATAACGTATACGATGGAAAAAGTCAAGCACTTTTTTGAAAATTTTGAAAATTTTTTGTGCAGCGGATTTGACAGTGGGGGAAGTGACCCTTGACATATACCCTCATGGGGTATATAATCAGGAAAAATAAAAAAGTTGATGTATGGTCCGCGGGCGGCACTCAGGGTTTGGATTGGAAGATATCTGCCGAGGCAGAACAGAATCCCCAACCAGGATTCGCGGCGGGTCTGAAATATAGGGGAAAGGAGGCGGAAGATATAAGTACGGATGAAGGAATAAATGAAAGCATGGATGTAAATATTGATACGAGTGAGAGCGCTGATATCTCAGCAGGGGAAAAGAAACGTGCAAGTGTGGATGAAAGTGTGCACACAGGAATAAACGGAGATGAGCATGCGGATGCCGCGGCAGGGACGGATGAGAGTACCGGTGAAGACAGGAATGCGGTGGGCTGCCATGCATGTATGGCAGATTCGGAGGGCGGAGCAGGCTGCTGCAGTTCCTGCGGCAGGAAGAAGAAGCGGACGGAGAAGGAATATCGGGATATGATGAACCGCCTGAACAGGATTGAGGGGCAGGTGCGCGGAATCAAGAGAATGGTGGATGAAGATGCTTACTGCCCGGATATCCTGATCCAGGTGTCTGCGATTCAGGCGGCTCTGAACAGCTTTAATAAGGTACTGCTCGCGAATCATATCCGCACCTGCGTGGCGGAGGATATCCGTGCCGGGAAGGATGAAGTCATCGATGAGCTGGTCCGGACGATGATGAAGCTGATGAAGTAATCCGTGGGAAGTTTTAAGACCATTTGAGAATCCCGCGCACAAAACTCGCAAGCGGGTTTTAAATTGGAAAGAAAGGTGAGAAAACAGTGGAACAGTATCAGGTAACAGGTATGAGCTGCGCGGCGTGCAGTGCGCGCGTAGAGAAGGCTGTCTCAAAGGTGCCGGGTGTGACCGCGGTGTCGGTCAGCCTTCTGACGAATTCGATGGGCGTGGAAGGGACTGCGTCCGCGGCGGAGATCATCAGCGCGGTGGAGAAAGCGGGATATCATGCCGCGAAGAAGGACGGAACTTCCGGGGCCGCTGCGGGTAAGGCTGGAACTGCCGGGAACGCGGAGGAACTCGAAGATCACGAGACGCCGAAGATGATCCGGAGGCTGGTCTTTTCCGTCGTGTTTTCCGCGGCTCTGATGTATATTTCGATGGGGCATATGATGTGGGGATGGCCGCTGCCGTCGTTTTTCGCGGGGAATATGATGGCCATTGCGCTTGCGCAGATGCTTCTTGCGATTACGGTCATGGTGATCAACCAGAAGTTTTTTATCAGCGGATTCCGCGGACTGATTCACCGTGCTCCGAATATGGATACACTGGTTTCGCTTGGCTCGGGCGCGGCATTCGTCTACAGCACGGTTGTGTTGTTCCGGATGACAGGCGCTCAGACGAACGGGGACATGGAGATGGTGCACCAGTATCTGCATGATCTGTATTTTGAGTCGGCTGCGGTGATTCTCGCGCTGATCACGGTCGGAAAGACGCTGGAGGCTTACTCCAAAGGGCGCACGACCGATGCGCTGAAGAGCCTGATGAAGCTTGCACCGAAGAACGCGACGCTTCTGATTAATGGACAGGAACAGGTTGTGCCGATTGAGCAGGTCAAAAAGGGAGATCTGTTTGTGGTGCGTCCTGGTGAAAATATACCAGTCGATGGGATCGTGGTTAAGGGTCATGGCGCAGTGAATGAGTCGGCCCTGACAGGCGAGAGTATCCCGGTCGATAAGATTGAAGGGGATCAGGTGTCCGCGGCGACGATCAATCAGGAAGGTTTTCTGACCTGTGAGGCGCTGCGCGTAGGCGAGGATACGACGCTCTCCCAGATCATTCAGATGGTCAGCGACGCGGCGGCTACAAAGGCTCCGATCGCGAAGGTTGTGGATAAAGTGTCTGGCGTGTTTGTGCCGGTTGTCATCACAATTGCCGTGATCGCGGCGGCCTGCTGGCTGCTTGCGGGAGAGAGTTTCGCGTTCGCTCTGGCGCGCGGCATCTCCGTGCTCGTGATCAGCTGTCCGTGCGCGCTCGGTCTTGCGACGCCGGTTGCCATCATGGTGGGCAACGGAATGGGTGCGAAGAACGGCATCCTTTTCAAGAACGCGGTTTCGCTGGAAGAGACCGGCAAGGCGGAGATTGTTGTTTTTGACAAGACGGGAACAATTACGCAGGGCGAGCCGAAGGTGACGGATCTGCTGCCGGCTGAAGGGGTGACGGAAGATCAGCTGCTTTCCGTTGCGGCGGCTCTGGAAGGCAAAAGCGAGCATCCGCTTGCGAAGGCGGTGATTGCCTGTGCGGCAGACAGGCAGGTGCGTATCCGTGAGACGGAAGAGTTCCAGGCGGTGCCGGGCAACGGTCTTTCCGCGGTTCTGGACGGGAAGAAGATTGCGGGCGGCAAAGCGGAGTTTATCAGTGGCCTTGTCGGGATATCGCCCGAGGTGCAGAGGCGGGCGGAGCAGCTTGCCGGTGAGGGAAAGACCCCTCTGTATTTTACGGAGGGAGGCGTGCTGCTTGGCTGTATCGCTGTGGCGGATGTGATCAAGGAGGACAGCCCGCAGGCAGTCAGCGAGCTGAAGAAAATGGGCATCCATGTGGTCATGCTGACCGGCGACCATGAGAAGACGGCGCAGGCGATCGGCAGACAGGCGGGAGTGAATGAGATTATCGCAAATGTACTCCCGTCCGGCAAGGAAGAACAGATCCGCCGTCTGAAAGAGCAGGGGAAAGTAATTATGGTCGGCGACGGCATCAACGACGCTCCTGCGCTTACCCGCGCAGATATTGGAATCGCAATCGGGGCGGGCACGGACGTCGCGGTGGACGCGGCGGATGTTGTCCTCATGAAGAGCAGCCTGGCGGATGTCCCGGCGGCGATCCGCTTAAGCCGCGCGGTGCTCAGGAATATCCACGAGAATCTGTTCTGGGCATTTATTTACAATACAATCGGCATCCCGCTGGCGGCAGGCATCTGGATCCCCATATTCGGATGGAAGCTGAACCCGATGTTCGGGGCCGCGGCGATGGGAATGTCAAGTTTTTGTGTGGTCAGCAATGCGCTGCGTCTGAATCTGTTTGACATTCGCAGCACAAAATATGATAAAGCTGTAAAAAAATCAAAAAAGAAAAAGGAGAGTAAGACAATGGAAAAGACAATGAAAATCGAAGGCATGATGTGCGGACACTGCGAGATGGCAGTAAAGAAAGCGCTCGAGGCAGTTGACGGGGTTACAGAGGCAGTTGTGAGCCATACGGCGGGAACGGCAGTTGTGAAGCTTGCGAAGGCGGTTGACGACGCGGTGCTTGTAAAGGCAGTCGAGGATAAGGACTACAAGGTGAAAGAAGTCGCATAAGATGAAAGGTATTGGGTTTAAAATTGTTGCGATTCTGGCATGTGTGGTCACGATTTTCTTCTTCTTCGTCTTTGCAACGGCCCAGCACAGGGCCGCGCAGGAGGCGGCGCAGCAGATCCAGGAGGTCTGGGAGACGGACACAAATGCACAGTAAACTCCCATGCCAGGAATACTGGCCCCACCATGAATGAAAGGGAGTTTACTCTGAGCCTCCGGCGGATGCGCAGAAAATGCGATTGGAAAATGCCGCTTTCGCGGCCGCATTTTCATGCGTTCAGCGCTGGAGCGCTGAACTTTGATAAACCTCAGGAAAAAGGCGTTCATGCCCCGCATTTGCGGGGCATGTTTGAGTGTTCCCGTGTTCACAACCTGAGTGAACAGTGGCGATTAAAATTACCGGCTCATGTTCTTCAGCATCTGCTGTATAACTTCGATAAAGATATCCAGTTTTTCCTGGGGGATCTGATCGATCAGTTTTTCTTCTACCGCAATCAGTTCTCTTTGCAGTTCGTCCTGGCAGGAAAGAGCTTTGTCGGCGACAATAATTTTTTTCAGCCGGCTGTCGGAAGGATCAGGAACTCTCTGAACCAGTCCGTTTTTTTCCATTCGTTTTAAGAGCTGTGTGGCGGTCGAAGGACGGATGCTGTATTCATTCTCGATATCTTTCTGGTAGACATTGCGGCCTTCGGAGTACTGGGAGATAAGGAACAGGAGCGTAAGTCCTTCTTTTGCAGTAATGTCGTGACTGGCGGCGGCAGGGATCAGATGTCTTCGGATCAGATTGGACAGTTTGCTGATATAGCGGCCTGGGGAATCAGATAAGTTGATTTTATGAGTTTTAGTCATTACAGCGCATCTCCATTCTACTGTGAAAGCACGGAGTCATCGGCTTTCATTCATGGTGGTGCCCGCAGCGCGGGCATGGTCGTTTACAGTGAGAATCATTGTACAGAGGATTAAAAAAAAAGTCAAATCTCTTTTAGATTTCCTTGACATTCCCAATTTGTAAAGATATTATAAAATTACTTAGTAAACTAAGAGAAAGGAGATTTTTATGGGCAAGAAGACAAGCGAAACAATGCATGGGATTTCAAGGCGTGATTTTCTGAAGGGAACTGCTGCAGGCGCACTTGGCATAGCCGCGGCGAGTGTCTTTGGGATTCCCGGCGGGAGCGGTGCGTCTGTCGCACACGCTGCGGAAGCAATTTATACTCCCGGTACATATACTGCCACGGCGACGGGCATGGGCGAAGTGACCGTGACGATGACTTTCGATGAGACGAGCATCACGGATGTTGTCCTTGATGTGTCGAGCGAGACGCCCGATATCGGGCAGGCCGCGGCGGATGAACTGAAGCAGATGATCCTTGACGCGCAGTCTGCGGAGATTGACGGCGTATCCGGGGCGAGCATCACGACAAAGGCGGTCAGAGATGCTGCTGCGGACTGTATCGCACAGGCAAAGGGCGAGGCTGCCGCAGCGCCTGCGGGGGAAGCGGAAGCAGCTGCTTCTGACGAAGACTGGCTTGGCACGGAACCGGAAATTACGGACGATATGGTGGAAGAAGAACTTACGGCGGATATTCTCGTGATCGGTTGCGGAGTGGCCGGTGTGGCTGCCTGCAGGAGCGCCGCGGAAGAGGGCGCGTCAGTCATCGCGATTGATAAGGCTTCCGGTCCGCAGTGCCGCAGCGGTGAGTATGCGGTTATCAACGGAAAGGTGCAGGCGAAGTGGGGACGTGACACATGGACGCCGGAACAGATTAACGAGATGGTTGATTTCCATATGAAAGAGTCCTGCTACAAGGTAAAACGTGCGATCATCAGCAAATGGGCGAACAATATCGGAGAAGTTTTCGACTGGTGGGTAGAGGCAGATGATCATCTGTACTATGCGGAGGAGACGCGTTCCCCGATTCCGGATGAGAATGCGGACGATTTCCTGATCCCGATCTTCCATCCGCTTCCGGAGCATTACGACTGGACAAAAGAGATGTTCCCCTGCTATCCGACTTCCGTTGAATTCAAGCCGAGCCAGGCAGTGACATTCAACGCCAATATGGAGGCAGCGATCGCCACCGGAAATGTGGATGCGCGCTACGGTCACTTTGCAGAAAAACTGCTTATGGAAAACGGACGCTGCGTAGGCGCGTATGTGCGCAATGCCGAGACAGGCTCTTATCTGAAGGTCACGGCGACCAAGGGCGTCATCATGGCCACCGGCGATTACTCGCAGAATGAGGCGATGGTTCGCCACTTCTGCCCGGATGTCATCGAGAACGGTATTGTCCGCATGTTCACAAATGTGGATGTGGAAGGCAACATGACGAATCAGGGCGACGGAATCAAGCTTGGCATGTGGGTCGGCGCTCAGGTACAGCAGGATCATGCGCCGATGATCCACCACATGGGCGGCGGCGCGGATCTTGAAGGTGTCGGCGTTATGGGAAACGCGGGATTCCTGAATCTTGACCTGAATGGACGCCGTTTTATGAACGAAGATCTTCCGGGGCAGCAGGTAGAGAATCAGATTGAGCTTCAGAAAGGGCGTCAGTCATGGCAGATTTTCGACGCGAACTGGCCGGAACAGCTTCCGTATATGCCGGCCGCGCACGGCGGAGCCTGTTATTTTGAAGATTACGCAAGTGCCGAAGAAGGTCCGGCAAATAACCAGACTTACCGAAATTATAAGAGTCCGTACCAGCTCGAGGCCGCAATTGCGGATGGCCGCTGTATCAAGGCGGACACGCTTGAAGAACTTGTGGAGAAAATTTATCCGGACGATGAGCAGGCCCAGAAGACGGCGCTTGTCTCCATCCAGCGCTACAATTACCTTGCGGAAAACGGTGTGGATGAAGATTTCGGAAAAGTATCTTCCCGCCTGTGGCCTCTGAACAAGGCGCCGTACTATGCGGATAAATTTGAATGCGCGCTGCTGCTTGTCATCACGAGCGGCCTTGAGTCGGATGAAAACTGCCATACCTTCGATGCCGATCGGAATGTAATACCTGGCCTCTATGTTGCGGGCAATATTCAGGGCAGCCGTTTTGCGGCAGAATACCCGATCACTCTGAAGGGAGTCTCTCATTCCATGGCCATGTATTATGGGTATGTAGCGGCAAAGAACGCGATTCAGGGAGTTTAATTTTTGCAGGTAATGTGGCGTAAGACAGCGGCAGAAAACAGAGAATCGTTTAAAAAGTCTTCCATATAAAATGTTCTGCAGTTTTCGGCGGACGGATCTGTGATTGCGAAAGGAAAAGCCCGCAGGGAATACTGACTGTATCTCCAGGGGATTTGACAACGCACAGGCGTGAATCGCTCCCTTGTATGCGCAGGCCCAGGCAGGGAAACCAGCTGCTGACGCAGCACCTGGGCCGCGCGGCGAGCAGGAGGGAAAGCCGCCTCCTACTCGATATACAGAGCATTTTATGATTCGGCTGTCCGCACCTTCTGTGCCAGCTCCTCAAGCGGCGCAAAGTGATACCCCATCTCCTCCCACTTAGTCAGGAGCTCGTCGAGGATCTGCGCGTTTGTGGAGGACGTGCTGTGCAGCAGGACGACAGCGCCGGGATGCACGCGGGTGAGCAGTTTTGAGAATGCTTCCTCTTTTGTCGGCTGGTCATCCTGAATCCAGTCCACATAGGCGAGACTCCAGAAAAAGGTAGTGTAGCCCAGTTCCTGCGCCATTTTCAGGTTGGAGGTGCTGTATTTGCCTTGCGGCGGCCGGTAATAGCGGCTGAGGGGCTGACCGGTGATCTGCTGGAACAGGGCATCGTTGTCGTCGAGCTCTTTTCGGAAGGATTCCAACGACGAGATCTGCGACATGTCCGGGTGATGGTAGGTATGGTTGCCGACGGTGTGCCCTTCGGCGAGCATCTGCTTCGCGAGGTCGGGGCTGGTCTCAAGAAAATTTCCGACGACAAAAAAGGTGGCCGGAGCATTGTGTTTTTTTAGAGAACTCAGGATTTGAGGCATATTGCCGTTCTCGTACCCGGCGTCAAAAGTCAGATAGAGAACTTTATCTTCTGTGGAGTCGATGTAGGCGGCTCCATATTTTTTTAGTTCTTCCGGTGTGGCGTTGCCGACGGGCGCGGAGCCTTCCTGCTGAAAACTCAGTCCCCAGTTCCCCTCAGCGGAAGAAAAGAGGTGTCCAAAACCGGAAAAAATTGTTCCTCCGGAAGCCTGTTTCCAGTCAACGAGCCGGTGGACACCCTGTCCCGCAAAGTAGGAGACGAGAAACAGAGCGAGAAGCGCGGCGGAGCGGCGGAAACGGACGGAAGAAAGCACGGAACCCAAGTGATGGTTTAGATGTTTTTTCAAAGAGGAAAAGAAATTTCTGCTGTTCATGGACTCACCGAATCAGAAATGTTATAAAACTATATGAATGCCGGAGTTGATTTATGAAGAAATGGGGAATCTGTTTTTTGACAATGAAATATAAATTGAATGAATACTGCAAAAAATAAGGATAAAACTTGACTTACAGGATGTTTATAATTAGAATGGAAACAAAAACTGATTTTGGAGGGATTTTATGCTGCTACAGTTTTCAGTGTCTAATCATAGATCAATTAAAAATACAGCCGTTATCAGTATGAAAGCATCGAAAGACAGAACCATGAAAGAAGTGTTGTTTTCTCCGGATGGAAAGAAAGAACTGGTTCCGGTTATGGCTTTGTATGGAGCGAATGCGGCCGGAAAAAGCAATGTGCTTCATGCGTTACTTTTAATGAGGGAAATGATATGCGGAATTTATGCAAAACTACTGAAAGGGGAGAAACTGCCGCAGGAACCGTTTGCGTTTACGAAAGATGTGCCTGTACCAACCTGTTTTGAAATAATTTATTTTTATGAAGGAATTAAATATGCTTATGGATTTTCTTTCGATAGAACCCGGATTTTGACAGAGTATCTTTATCACTGGCCAAATGGCAGGGAAGCTCTTATTTTTTCAAGAGAGAAAGACAAATTTGAGTTCCGTGAAAATATGCAGGAACAGATGATACTGGCCGGGAGAACGGCATATAACCGTCTTTATTTGGTCAGTTCAAACGAGTGGAACTGTGCCCAGACAGAAAAAGCCTATCGGTGGTTTTTTGAGAAGATGCCAGATATGACTGATACTAAGATGTCTTTGGAAGCTGTGTTGTCCATCATTAAGAAAGGCAACAAGGAGAAGCAGCATGTTCTAAGAGAGATATTGTATGCAGATTTAGGAATCAGGGATGTACAAATTATCGGTTCTGAAGAAAATCCTAATATTCTGACAGTGCATCGACTGGTTGATGAATCAGGACAGGAAACAGATTATTCGCTGATGCTCAGAGAAGAATCCATGGGGACTCAGAGATTCTTTTCCAGGATTGGCCTGTGGATGAAAGCATTACAATCAGGTTCGATATTGATTGTAGATGAAATTGAGTCCAGTATGCATCCTCTTCTCACTCGCCATTTGATAGAAATGATTCAGGATCCGGCGGTTAATACCAATCATGCGCAATTGATCTTTACAACGCATGATACCGGGCTTTTGGATCTTTCTCTTTTGAGACGTGATCAGATATGGTTTGCGGAGAGAGATGAGAAAACCATGCAGACAGAGGTCTATGCATTGACGGAATTTTCTCCGAGGAAAGGAGAAAATATTTCCAAAGGGTATCTGCAGGGCCGTTATGGAGCAGTTCCGTTTATTGGAGGTGCGGATGCGTGGGGAGAGTAAAAGAGATTAGTCGAAAACCTGTAAGGGGAAGAAAGAGAAAATCGGTAGTATACATTATCTGTGAGGGTACAGAAACAGAAATTCGGTATTTTAAGCGTTTCAGAAACAGGGGATGTCCTATTGATATTATTCCGATTTCATCGCAGTATAAATCGGCGGACCGTCTTGTTCAGAAAGCAGAAGCAACCATGGGGGTGAACCCATATTATCCAGATGAGGGAGATGTGATCTGGTGTGTATTTGACCGGGATGAAAATTCCAATGAATCACTACAGAAAGCGAGACAGGCAGCCGCAAGAAAAGGATATCAACTGGCATATTCCAATCCATCATTCGAATTATGGTTTCTGTTGCATTTTGTAAATCAGCAGGCGGAGGCAGCGGACTGTCAGACATTGATACGAATGTTGAGACAGCCGGGACGCCTGGAGAAATATGAAAAAAATCAGGATGTATATGACCGGTTAAAGCCGCTGCAGGAAAAGGCAATCGAACGGGCAGAACAGCGAATCCGTGTGTTGAAGGAAGAAAATACGGAGATTATCAGCAGGCAGAGCAATCCTGTGACAACGGTTGCAGAACTGGTAAAGTATCTAAACAGCAGGCAATAATATGCTTAAACTGGCAAACAGCAGGAGGGAGATGCTTCAAAAAAAGAGCGTTTTCCTCCTTGATTTTTATAGAAAGCCGCACATTCAGCCGTGGTGTACCGTTAAACAGAGTGAAAGGAGGTTTCAGCCAGGTGGCCATGGATTTACGTGAGCAGTACGACAAAATCTACCGCTACTGCTATTTCAGACTGAACCATAAGGAAACGGCGGAAGATATCACCCAGGAGACGTTTCTGCGGTATTTTGACAGCGCCCGGTACCTGGAGCGGGGAAAGTCTCTGGAGTATCTTTACACGATTGCCCGCAATCTCTGCATCGATGAATTTCGGAAGCGATCGTCCAAACAGACAGCAGAGACGTGGAAGAATGCGGCCGCACAGAAATCAGAAGTACAGAATGACGCGGCCATGCAGGCATCGGATGTGCCGGATAACGTGGCTATGGAAGATGAGACGCTTACCCGTGTGTCCATAAAAAGAGCCTTGCGCAGGCTGGATGGGGAAAGTCAGGAACTGCTGCTTCTGCGCTATGTGAATGAGGTGCCTGTCTCGGTGATCTGCAGTATGATGGGGATTTCAAGGTTTGCGGTGTACCGGAAAATAAAAAACGCGCGAAAACAGTTAAAAGAGCAGCTGAGGGAGGAGGGATTTGAATGAACAGGAAAATGAAGGAAGCGCTGAGGGAGGCGTTTGAGGCGTCTGCTCCCGCGCACAGACAGGATTTTTTTGAGAATATTCCGCAGGAGAGGGTCAGCCTGATTTCTTTTATGCTGTCGCAGGCGGGATATATCCGAAAACGGGTATTGGTGATATCGCTGTTTCCGGTTCTGCTGTCTCTGGCGGGCGCCTGCGTTTTGGATTTTGACATGCTGTGGGCCATCTCTGCGTTTATGCCGTTTCTCGCACTGTCGGCGGTAACGGAGAATTTCCGGTCTGCGGCTTATGGAATGGAGGAACTGGAAATGTCCGCTCGTTTTTCTCTGAAAAGCGTGGTGCTGGCGCGGATGGGAATCCTGGGGGCGCTGCATCTGGTTCTGCTGTGTCTGCTGATGCCGCTCGCCTGTGTTCACAGCATCTTTACGGTTACGCAGACAGGTGTGTATCTGATGATTTCCTATCTGCTGGCTGATGTGACGGGCTTATGGATTTTGAGGAATCTGCGTGGAAAAGAAGGACTGTATGCCTGCATGGGCGCGGCGGTTTGTATAAGCAGCTTGTATTCTCTGCTGCGGGTGCGGCTGATCAGGCTGCTGTACAGGAGCGGTTTTGCGTGGGCGGTTGTGCTGCTGGTTATTTTGCTAATTCTCTGTGTGTCGGAAACGAAAAAAATGGTGCGGCAGACAGAAGAGTTAAGATGGAGTTTGTCATGAATGGAAAACGGTGCGGCAGACGAAGAAATCAGGATGGCACCTGTCACGAACAAAGAATGATACATTGGACGGAGGAATTAGTAAAATGGAACTTAGTATAGACAGAGTTTCGAAACAGTATCGAAATAAAATCGCCGTGGACCGTGTTTCCCTCAGACTGCAAAAGGGTGTGTACGGCCTTTTAGGGGCGAACGGAGCGGGAAAGACGACCCTGATGCGTATGATCTGCGGAATATTAAAGCCGACAGGCGGAACGATCGCTTTTAACCACATGGATGTGTCGACAGAGGAATACCGTGCGGTTTTGGGCTATCTCCCCCAGGATTTTGGCTATTATCCGGAATTTAAAGGAGAAGATTTTCTGTTTTATATGGCCGCTTTGAAGGGATTGACGAAGCAGCAGGCCAGACAGAAAGTACCGGAGCTGCTGAAGCTGGTTTCTTTGGAGGATAACGGGAAACGAAAAATCAAAACGTATTCCGGAGGCATGAAACAGCGTCTTGGCATTGCGCAGGCATTGCTGAACGATCCAAAGCTTCTTGTTCTGGACGAGCCGACGGCCGGCCTTGACCCGAAGGAGCGTGTGCGGTTCCGGAATCTGATCGGGGAGCTGGGGAAATCCAGGATTGTTCTGCTTTCCACCCACATTGTCTCCGACATTGAGCATATCGCGGATACGGTGCTGATGATGAAAGACGGACAGATGATCTGGCAGGGAAAATGGGAGGACGGAGCAGAGGATCTGGAAGATTTTTACCTGCGGCAGTTTGAGGAAAAGGGCAGAGGAATAATTTGAAAACACTGTACCAGGTTTGGGAGGAAGGCAGATGAAAAATTTAAAAACGCTGTATCAGTTTGAAATGAAAAAAATTTTCGGCAGAAAAATTGTATGGATAACGGTTGTGATCATGCTGCTTCTGACTGCATCGACAGTCTGCAGCCAGCTGCTTGGTACCTACTATATCGATGAAAAAAAGATAGATTCAAATTATGCCATATTTCAGAGAAGCAGAACGTATGAGAAAACTTTGAGCGGGCGTCCAATCGATCAGCGGCTGCTGGAGGAGACGTGGGACGCCTATGGGAAGATACCGGACACATCAGGACATTATGCCGGGACGAAGGAGTACTGGACGTATGCCTTTCCCTACAGCGCGATTTTCGTGTTTGTGACAAATACCTGTGATATGGATGCGGCGGAAACTCTGAACTGGAAGCCGGATGAGACAGAACTGTACGCCGGACGACAGGACATGCTGGAAAATCTCTGGAACAGCGCTTACCTCACAGAAGGGGAAAAGGAATACTGGCGGCAGCAGGAGATGTCGATGGAAACTCCTTTTATGTATGCGTATAAAGAAGGCTGGTGGATGCTGCTCGACGGTCTTTACACAATCGGGATTATGACTTTGCTGACGATTGCCATCTGCCTTTCCAGTGTTTTTCCGGTGGAGCGGGCCAGGAAGACGGACCAGCTGATTTTCTGCAGCCGCTATGGAAAAAGAACGCTTTATCTGGCCAAGATACTTGCCGGAATCAGTTTTGCCGCGGGGACTGCATTGCTTTATACGGCGGCTGCAATGGTTTTGGCACTGGCGGTTTATGGCTGTGATGGTTTTGGGGCGGCGTTTCAGCTGATTTATCCGGATTACTCGGGTTCCATAAGCGTCGGACAGGCTGTTCTGATCAGTTACGGGCTGCTGCTGGCAGCGGCGGTTCTTGCGGGGGCTTTTGTCATGGTTCTGTCGGAAATTTTGAGGAATGCGGTCGGAACGCTCGCGGTAATCAGCGGTGTCATCATTCTGTCCATGTTTGTGGACATACCGTATCATTTTCGGGTGCTGGCGCAGATCTGGGATTATCTTCCCAGTATGTTTCTTTCCCTGTGGAATATATTTGACTGCCGGCTTGTGCCTTTTGCGGGGACGTATCTTACAAACACGCAGTTTGTCCCTGTCCTGTATCTGGGAATGGCGGGGGTGCTGCTGGCGGGAGGCTCTAAATTATATCAAAGACATCAGGCAGAAATACGGTAAAGTATTCTGTCTAATTCTGTCTGAGATTCTAAGATTGCTCGGGAGAGAGGTGAAAGAATGCCTGCTCTCCCGATTTCTGTAATTTTTTTCCCGCGAGCAATGAGGAAAATAGCCATGCTCGCATGGACATTTGATTGAAAAATCCGGGCAGATTATCCGGACTTTGAAATTATAGGCCCGGATTATAACAGGTTAAAGGAAATACCTATTACTATGAGGGGAAAACAGTACAGGAAAGCAGGTTGACAGGTATAAACAGAAATGATAAAGTTTTGTTTAAAAGACAGGGTGACATCCTCGTGATTCATTTGAGGGTGTTCGCTGAAACAGAAGGGAAAAGAATGCGGGAGAAATATACAATAACTGGAATATATGAAGATGATTTTGGCTGTGAGGAAAGAAGCAGCGATTATGAACCTATGGTAATCGTGACGATGCGATCACGCGAAGGAGAAGAATGTTCTGTAAAACAGCCGGATGCCTGGATGTACGAGCAGGAGATCAGGGAAGACGATGAGGTATTTCTTGTGGAAGGAAGGCTGCGGAAAGATCGGTGATAGTAACGCCGGACGGTTTTGCTTTCGAAAGAAAGCGGAAGAAAACTGAGAGGAAAGAATAACTTTAGCCGGAAGTTGAATTTTGTACCGGAAAAAGGAGGATTCAGAAGCTGATGATGTGGTTTTTTATTTTTGCGGGCATGGCTGTGGCGGCGCTGGCCGTCCTGATCTTTCTGGTCAGCCGGTTTGGCAGATTTGTTTTTGTGAACCGTATCGCAGGGGACAGAAAGTGGCTGCGGATTCTGGTATCCGCGCTGCTGACGGCCGGTATGACGGCAGCTTTCTGGCTTTTATTTGATACGATTAATATGGTGATCGTCCTTGTGCATCTTGGGATCATCTGGGCGGTCTGTGACGGACTCTGGTATCTGACAGGGCGCAGAAGCGGATGCCGCTTGAGACGCGAAACCGGTGAGCAGAAAATCAGAAGTTCGGAGAGCGGAACCAGAAACAGGGACGGCAGCTGCTATTGTGCGGGGATTCTGGCGCTTGGAATCACGGCGGTATATCTCGGATGCGGCTGGTATCTGGCGCACCACGTGTGGGAGAAGGATTATGTGATCACTACGGAAAAAAATGTGGATGATCTGCGCATCGCGATGCTTGCGGATTCTCATGTCGGGACGACATTTCACGGGGATGGCTTTGCGCGGGAAATTGCCCGGATGCAGGAGACGAATCCGGATGTGGTGCTGATCGTGGGAGATTATGTGGACGACGACACCACGAAGGAGGATATGAAGGAAAGCTGTGCGGCGCTGGGGACCTTACAGACCACGTACGGCGTATACTTCGCGTTTGGGAATCATGACAAAGGCTATTATGGAAACGACTACCGCGGATACAGCGGCGCGGATCTGGTGGAGGAGCTTGAGAAAAACGGAGTGCGCGTTCTGCAGGACGAGACAGTGCCGCTGGGGGATGACTTTTACCTGATCGGGAGGCAGGACCGGTCGGAGGAACGGCATGGAAGCTCCCGCGCATCCATGGAGGAACTGATGCGGGACCTGGATCCGGAGAAATTTTCCATTGTGATGGATCACCAGCCGCAGGATTACGCGGCGCAGGAAGCGGCGCGCGCGGATCTGGTCCTTTCGGGGCATACGCACGGCGGACAGTTCTTTCCGATCAATTATCTGGGGGAATGGACGCGGATAAACGACAAGACCTACGGATATACAAAGAGGGGAGATACGAATTTCATCGTTACGTCCGGAATATCCGACTGGGCGATCAAGTTTAAGACTGGCTGCCGGTCGGAGTTTGTCGTGATAGATGTTAAGGGGATAGAATGACTATATAGTGGATATATAGAAGAAAAAATAAGTATATTTTAATAGTTTTGAAGAAAAAATTGTGGTATAATAAATTACCTTGGCAGGGAGGCAGTATACCATGAATAATAATTTGGGTCTGGAAATAAAACATAATTTTTTAAAACAGATTTTATTTCGATTGGATTATGAAGGAATCCTGGAAGCTGACATTGAAAATTGCATCCTTAAACTTCGTCAATTTCTTTACGAAGCAGGTTTTGTTAATCTGGAGAACAGAGTAGAAAATCAAGCAGATTTTCAAGTAAAGATAGAATTAAATCTTCCGATCGAGAATCCATTTTCTATAAACAGTGTAAGCAGAAGCCCGGTTTACAGATTTTTGTCCGCTGATAATAAAAGTTTGGAAATAGGTAAGAGTTTTTTCACATTTACTATCGATATTGATAAAAGACATGAAAATTTTGATAGATACATTACATTGTTAACCGAAGTAATTGATACGATAAAGAATGTATCATCATATTTTCGTGCGTTGAGAATTGGTTTAAGAAAAATAAATATATGTTTTTTAGATTCTCTGAGCAGCTTACCTTTGTATTTTACTCATGCTGCTTTTAATATGGATGATTTAATTAAACAATTTCCTGACTATGGTTGTACAGCTTCGAATATGGTAACAATTTTGACTACAAATGGATACCAGACGAATTATACCAGAAATATTCAGGAAGGTGTAATGCAGCAAGAAGATGGGAGTCAGAAGACTGCTTATCAGGTTGTTTTGGATGTGGATGTTTATAAAGAAAACGGTAAAGAACTGTCGATTTTACTTTCCTCAAAAGATCAGATTGAAAATACACTAAGGCAACAAAATACTATTGAATCTGAAATTTTTATAAGATCATTAAGGGATCAATTTGTAGAATTATTAAAGAAGGAAACATTTGCGAATAATGAAATCAGGGGAGTGATTTAAAGTGACAAAATTTATATCAAATACCAAAAATCCTTATGGTTTACAATCAGGTGATGAAAAAAAGGGGCAGGTAAAAGGACAGTTTGTTTCTAAATCCAAAGTGGAAGCAATCCGGCCGTTTAAAAATAATACGGCTATAACAGGAAGAAAAGTGTTGTTTAAACATGTATAGAGGCTATTCTTTCAAAACAGATCTTTCCCGGTATAAACAGCTGGTATTTTTTGAAAAAAATCTGATTGTTGAAACCTATATTATAGGATATAAAAAAGAAGGGGAAACAATTCTTTTTCTGATTCGGGCAGATGGAGGCGTCAGTTTTGCTGGTATGGTTGACTGTTTCAGGATGGATGATATTAACAAGGCTACGGATATTTTAAAAAAAGAAAATATCCAGGAGCTGGATTTTATATGTTGGACCCATCCGGATTTGGATCATTCCAAAGGGTTGAAAGATATTATTACTGACTATGCGTCAAAGAAAACGAGTATTTGGATTCCAGAAGGTATAGATACCCGGGAAGTAACATGCAGTGAAGAAGTCAGGGAACTGTTTGGTTATCTGAAACAATGTTCAATTAGAAGAGATACAGATTTAAATATCTATTCAGCATCGGATAAAAAAGATTTAATGTATTATAATTCAATTTGTTTTCAGAAGGATATAAATAGTTATCCTCTGGAAATGGTTTCTTATGCTCCCAGTTCAAAAATTATACGTAAACAAACATACATGGATAAATTTATAAAAAATGACAGATCGATATTTTTTGTATTGGCCTTGGGGGATATGAGAATATTTTTGACAGGTGACATAGAAGATGCTTCGATAGAGAAAATACCAGAGTCCTTTTTGGGTGAACATGTGCATATTATAAAAATCCCCCATCATGGTTCAGATGGATCTGAAAAAATGCTGGAACTTGGCTGGGATAGCTGTGATATCGCATGCTCTACAGTATACAGAAAAGGATGCAGTAATTTGCCATCAAAAGATATTATGGATAGGTATGCTGAAAATTCGCAATACTTGTATTGTACCGGAAACAAAAACAAAGAAAAGGAGGTTAATGGTTACGGTATTGTAAAAATTATAACAAATATTCTTGAAAACAGTTTTTCTATAGAAATAGAAGGGAATGCAGAGAGTTGGAAATAATGATTCGAATAGTAGTCGGATTGGAAATTTCACTAATAAATTCTCTGCAATTTTTGGTAAAAATCACCTTTGACAGAGATTGCATTTTTTAGATATAATAAAAATACAACGTGTAGCTCTCAATGCGTAAATCCGGTTGAGAACTGCACGTTTTTTTGTAGGAACATCATGCTGGGTATACCTGGCAGCATTAAGGATGAAAGCTCACGGATTAAGGTAAACCTGTTTTGCGTCGTGAGCATGCCCGCCGATGGCCGCCATCCAGGGTTTTCACAGTAAGGAGGGAATATTTGTATGAAACGGATTAAAGCGGCATGTATCTGTCAGACTCTTCACTTTACGCTGAAGGAAGATCTCGGTCATGATTATGCGGTTTCGTGTGTGAAAAAGGAAGTGGAACAGTACAAGAAGACGCTGGAACGCAACCAGACAAAGTACCGGATTCTGGAGGAGACAGAACAGCCGGATGGTTCGGTCATGATAAAGATCGTCAAGCAGTACAATACAAGTCCGGTGGGAGACTATCTGGACTGATTTCATGTGAGGGCGGGAGTGCCTGCACGAACTGACTAAATGTGCCTGAGATACGGTACAGAAAATCTGTCAATGTAAAAATATGTATGCTAAAAGCGTGTGGCCTTTCGGCGTAAATCCAGCGGATGCCGAAACCGCACGTTTTTTTATGCGCAAGCCCAGGCAGGGAAAGCAGCTGCTGACGCAGCACTTGGGCCGCGCAGACGAGCAGGAGGAAAAGTCGCCTCTTACTCGATCGCAGGAAGGAAAACCGCCTCCTGCCCGATTCACAGAAAATTATATAAAAATCAGAAGGAAGAAGGATGAATAAAAATGGAAACAGAAACAAATCAGTTTTTGGGGAATGAGCGTATCGGAACGCTTATGAAGCAGTACGCCGTTCCCTGCATTATCTCGCTCCTGGTTGGCGCTTTGTATAATATCGTGGACCAGATTTTTATTGCCAACGCGGATTACCTTGGCTCTTACGGCAACGCGGCCAACACAGTGGTTTTTCCGCTTACGGTCATCGCTCTGGCGATTGCCGTCATGATCGGGGACGGCTGCTGCGCTTTTGTCAGCCTCAATCTCGGCAGGAAAGAGCCGGGGCAGGCCAGAAAGAGCGTCGGAAATTCCGTGGTTATGATTCTTGCAGGGAGCGTGATCCTCTGTGCGGTTTATCTGATTTTTTCAGATCCGATCATCGCCATGTTTGGAGGGACAGTCAATGCGGAGACATTCCGTCATTCGAAAGAATATTTCTTCTGGATCTCGCTTGGCATTCCCTTTTATATGTTCGGGCAGGCGATGAACCCGATTATAAGGGCGGACGGCTCTCCGAAATTTGCAATGGTTTCCACACTGCTGGGAGCCGTGATCAATATCATTCTTGACCCAGTGTTTATCTTTGTGTTCAAGTGGGGAATGATGGGCGCTGCCGTCGCCACAGTGCTCGGGCAGATTGCCACGGCAGTCCTGGCTGTGTGGTATCTTTCTCATATGAAGCTGGTCAAACCGGCGAAGAGAGACTTCCGTCTGGATTTCCGTATCTGCCAGAAGACACTGATACTCGGCATCACGAGTTTTCTGTCGCAGATCTCTCTGGTTGCGGCTATGGCGGCAGTCAATAATATGATCCGCAGGTATGGCGCTCTGGATGTCATCTTCGGACAGGAGCAGTATGCGCAGATTCCGATGGCGGTGGTCGGCATTGTAATGAAGTTTTTCCAGATCGTGATCTCGATCGTCGTCGGCATGGCGGCCGGATGCATCCCGATCGCAGGCTATAATATGGGTGCAGGGCTGAACCACAGGGTCAGAAGCCTGTTTTCGCGTCTGCTGGCTGCGGAAACAGCAGTCGGTCTGATCGGTTTTATCATCGTGGAAATTTTCCCGGGGCAGCTTATCGCGATTTTCGGGGCCGCGAACGAGAGCGCGTACTATACGGATTTTGCACTCAGGGCATTTCGGATTTATCTGTGCATGATTCCGTTTGCCTGCGTCAATAAGGCCTGCTTCATCTTCCTGCAGGCGATGGGCAAGGCGGCGGCTTCCACCATGCTCTCGATGGTGAGGGAAATTGTGTTCGGCGTGGGATTCGCGCTTCTTCTGCCGCTGTTCTGGGGACTCGACGGGGTCCTGTACTCCATGCCTGTGTCTGATTTGCTGACCTTTGCCATCGCAGCTGTTTTGATCTGGCGGACATACAGGGAACTGGGAGAGACGAAGAGAACCTGTCCTGCGGCGGCGATGTCCTGAATGTTCAAGGTCAAAATCCTGCAAAAGGGTCTGAGGTGCGAAATGCCTGAACATCCAGGTTTATCAGAGCACAGTTAAAAAGTCCAGCGTTCCTGCCGGGATTCCGGTGCCTCGCTCGAGCAGGGTGGTCAGTGCGCACAGAGTCCTCTCTGTCTCCTGAGGGGCAGAGGGGATCAGGTAATTATCCAGCTTGACGGCGAGTACGATCAGCACGAGCTCCGACAGTGCGGCGGGATCGTCGAAATGGAGGAGATTCTGGTCAATTCCCTGCTGGATGATCTCCGCGAGAACGGGCTTCAGTTCACTGATCACATAAGTCAGAAATTTCCGGTGAACGTGGGCCTGTTCCCGATTTTGTTCTGTGTTTCCAGTTTCAGGAAACGGATGTTTCTGTACAGATTTTTTATCAGCAGATTTTGTGTCTGCTGTTTTTTTATCAGCGTTTTCTCCATCCGTACTTTCTTTTCCGGATGAGGCTGCTTTCTGTTTCACTTCGTCTTTGTTTTGTGATTCTATTATCATTTCCCGTTTTAAAAATTCGGTGGAGGAGCTGCGGGCTGCTTCCTGTTTCGCTTCGTTTTTGTTTTGTGATTCTATCATCATTTCCCGCTTTAAAAATTCAGTGGAAGAGCTGCGGCATGCCTCAAGCAGCAGCGCCATGCGAATAAAAGGGGAGAGCTCTGTTCGTTCGGCCAGATTTTTGGCTGTTTCAAGAGAAGCATGGTAGCTCCTTTCCACCAGCGCGTCGAGGATTGCATCCTTGGACGGAAAATAATAGTAGATACTTCCTTTGCCGATTCCGGCTTTTTTCGCGATCTCGCTGACCGAGATGGAGCGGATATCTTTGTCTTCCATTAATTCCTGCAGTGCGTCAAGAATCATATCGTATTTTTTTGAGCTTTTCATAAAAGTCTCCTTATGTGAACGTGATATAAGCAATATTTAGTATATCATACAAAAATCTTTTTAAACAGTCGTAATTTTGACCGGAAAACCTGAAATTTTCCGGAAGGATTTGTCTGAATGGCGGATTGACCGACGGTCGAAAATGGAATAATATATCGGAAAGTGATTCGACCAGTGGTCGAATTGCAAATGTCGGGACTCCTGAAGAACAAAGCAGAAGATTGTTTCAAGCAAAGTGCAGTTGGACATGACTTTGCGGAGAGTGAACAAAAACGGCTGATTTACAGAAAATGCCGAGGACAGGAGGGCGGCAGATTTTTAAAAGATGCATTGAGTAAAAAGTGGAATTTAAAAGAGGACAGGAAATGATCAAAGGATCTGCTGGAAGGGAGGACTGATGATCATGAAAAGGAACAGAATAAAGGGTCCGGCGGCGCTTGCAGGCGCGCTGGCAGCCGCGGAGGCGGCGGGCTCAGTCTATTTTTACCGCCGAACCATGATCCGGGGAAAAGCGAAGACAGAGCGCACGATCCGGATGGCCGGCACTGACTGGAATCAGTATATGCCGCTGATCGAGGAGCGCAAAGTCCGCATGATGGAGCAGCCGCATGGAGACGTTTATGTGGAGTCGGATGACGGCCTGAAACTTCACGCGACCTGGTTTCCGCAGGACAGCAAAAAGAGGGTTGTAATCTGTTTTCACGGATATACAAGCCGGGGATTGAGCGATTACATCGGGCTGTCTGACTATTATATGAGACATGGCTTTTCCATGCTGCTGGCGGACGAGCGGGCGCATGGGGAGAGCGAGGGAAAATATATCGGTTTTGGATGCAGAGACCGCTATGACGCGGTGAAATGGATTCACTGGGTTCTGGAGAAGTGCGGGGAGGATGTGCAGATTCTGCTCCATGGCACCTCGATGGGCGGCGCGACGGTTCTCATGTGCAGCGGGCTGAAGCTGCCGCCGCAGGTGAAGGGAATTGTCTCGGACTGCGGATTTACTTCCGCGAAGGAAGTATTTACTCATGTGCTGCGGTCCATGTACCATATGCCTGCGTTCCCGATGATTCAGATTTCAGATCAGATAAACCGCCGAATGGCGGGCTATGGCCTGGATGAGTGCAATGCGGCGCGCGAGGTGAGGAAAGCAAAAGTGCCGATTCTGCTGATTCACGGGTCGGCGGATACGTTTGTGCCGTGTAGCATGTGTGATGAAATTTATGAGAACTGTGCGTCACCGAAACGGAAGCTGATCGTGGAGGGTGCGGCGCATGCCGAGAGTTACTATAAAGACATGAAAGCGTATGAAAAGGCGCTGGATGAGATGATAGAAGAAGTTATGCCTGCGTAAGCCGGCAGAACCAAAAGCGATTGAAAAAGTTATAGACGAAAGTTAGTTAAACCGGCCGGGAGAGCCGCGGCAGGGAGATCCGAATAAAAAGAGCCGGAAAAAACCGCGGCAGGGAGATCCGGATAAAAAGAGCCGGAAAAAGCCGCGGCAGGAAGATCTGGACAAAAAGAGCCGGAAAAAGCCGCGCAGGAAGAACCAGCCGAAAGAGAGTGGAGAGCGCAGGGATTCGGAGCCGAAGCCGTCTGCTGACGAAGCCCTGAATCCGCGCGCAAAACTCGCAAGCGAGTTTTGAACGGAGGAATTATAAGATGATGAAGAAAAGAAAAGGATATCCCGTGTATCCGCTTACGGCAGCACAGAAATTTCACATTTTTTACCAGGATATGTGTCCGAAAAAGGAAGTACTGAACATCGGGACGAGTCTGACGATCGAGATAGAGCTTGACCGCGAGGTGCTGCGGCAGTCGATCCGCAAAGCGTATGAACGCTGCGATTCCATGCGGCTGCGTTTTGCGAAGGACAAAGAGGGGAACTGGTACCAGTACGTTGTGGATTCCGATGACAGAGAGATTGAATTTGTTGATTTTACAGGAAAGACCATGGAGGAAGCGGAAAAGATCATGACGGAGTGGACGCAGATTCCGTTCAAACGGCAGGATTCTCCGATGAACCGGATTGTCATGATCAAGACGCCGGACGGTTACGAGGGAGTATATCTGCTGGTCGATCACATGACGATGGATGCACAGTCGCTGATCTGCTTTTTGAAGGATGTCATTGAACTGTACGCCAGCACGGTGTATGAGCAGGTCGAGCCGCCAAAGGAGATGGCCTCCTACATTGAGCAGCTGCAGAAGGATCTTGCGTACGAGGCGGGCAGCAGGGCGAAAGACCGCGACGCGGAATTTTTCCATAAACTGATTGATGCATCGGAACCGATCTACAACGGAATTGACGGGCGGAAGAAACTGGAAGCAGAACGTGAGCGCTGCCAGGACCCGGAACTGAGGGCGGCGGTCAATGTCTCAGATTCTGTCGATTCTGCGCTTGATGTTTTCCATCTGGAGGCGGAGCCGACGGCGAGACTTACGAAATTCTGTGAGGAAAATCATGTATCGCTTGTGTGCCTGCTTCTGATGGGACTGCGCACGTATTTCCAGAAGATGAACGGGAATGATGATGTCTCGATCAACACCGCGATCGCGAGGAGAGCAACCTTGAAGGAGAAGAAATCCGGCGGCACCAGAATTCATTCCTTCCCGTTCCGCACGATCATCTCGCCGGAGAAGACTTTTATGGAAGGACTCTGCGAGATCCGGAATCTGCAGAACGAATACTTCCGCCATGCAAATTTCGATCCGGTGTCGTATTTCGCGTACCGGGCAAAGAAATATCCGGTGAAGCCGGGGCAGACATATGAGCCGATGTCGCTGACGTATCAGCCGCTGACTATGCGGGAGAATCAGCTTGACCGTCTTGGAGATATCCATTACAGGACAAAATGGTATCCGAACGGGGCGACGACGCAGGCCATGTATCTGACCGTCATGCACCGCACCGAGGACAACGGCCTTGATTTCAGCTTTGAACATCAGACGAAGGCCGTCAGCAGGGAGCAGCTTGAGTATCTGTACTATTATCTCTGCAGAATTATGTTCCGGGGGATTGAGGATCCGGAGCAGAAGATTGAAGACATTATTGAGGCTGTATAATCAGGGAAAACAAATATTCACGCCCGCATTGCGGGCACCATCATGAATATAAGTCCACGGATTGCTCCGTGCTTGCGCACTCACGCAATCCTACAGGTATTCGCAATTCGCATCATTCACTTTGTTCACGTTGCTGTATTGCTCATACCTGTTGTCGTCTCATAAGCAAAGCCTGCCCGGCCTGCAAGCAGTCCGTCAGTCTCTGCTTTGAGACTGGACTTATACAGTATACAGGAGGACAGGAGAAATGTTGGAGAGATTAGCGGAAATTATCTGTAACTATGTGGAAGTGGAGCCGTCGGATATCCATGAGGATTCCCGGTTTATGGAGGATCTCGGGTTTACCTCGTTTGACTTTATGAGCATGCTCGGAGAGCTCGAGGAGGAATTTGATATCGAGATCGATCAGAAGGAAGTATCGGATATCCGCACGGTCGGACAGGCCGCGGAGTATCTGGAGAAGCTGGCAGGCTGAGAAAGCAGGCCGTGGAGTATCTGGGGAAGCTGGCAGGCTGAGAAAGCAGGCCGTGGAGTATCTGGGGAAGCTGGCAGGCTGAGAAAGCAGGCCGTGGAGTAT